>NZ_JAPEPB010000001.1:4498409-4807727 GCF_026340565.1 Kitasatospora sp. NBC_01287 | reverse complement strand
GCTCAGCAGGTTGACGCTCGCGGCGGAGGCCGTGCCGCCGGCCAGCGTGGCGATGCCGGCGGCACCGGCGATCAGCGCGGTGGCGGTGGCCAGGACGGTCGCGTTGCGGAAGGGCCGTCGAGCGGCGTGGGGCCGCTCGACCTGCCGGGTGGCGGTAGCGCGTTCGGGCATGGTCGCTCCAGGAGTCACGCCCGGCGGTGGGGTTCCGGGCGCAGTGTGGGGGGAGGTGTACCTGGGTCGGGCAGGTGCGCACCCGGCCCGACCGCGCTTCCGCGGATTGGCGCAGAACGTATGTCCTGATGACCCTTCGGGTCAACAGGTCTGTACCAATCCGCAATCTGACGGAGTCTCCGACCGGCCCAAACGTCCGAATTCGTCCGCCAATGGCCGAGCGACGGTTGAACAGGTCTCTACCATTCGACCTTTCGTTCGAGTGCCGCGGCGCTCCTGGGCCGGCCCTGCGTGTTCCCGGCGCGCCCCGATGCGGTAGGACGTACGACGGGGGTGAGCGTGGATGAAGCGCTGGCAACGACTGTTCCTGCTCGGCGGCGAGTTTCCGCGGGTGACGGGCCTGCGGCACGGCTCTCCGTTGCGGCCCGGCCCGCTCGGCCGGGCGCTGGTGCGGGCCGGACGCCAGGACGTGCTGCGCAGCCGGACCGACGGCGCCCAGGACGCGCCGGCCACCACCGCGCTGCTCGACGCCCTCCCGGCCGCGACCCGCCGCGAGATCGCGCTGCGGCTGCAGCACGAGCGCACCGGCCTGGTGGCCGAGGACTACGAGTGGGCGGCCACCGTCGCGCTGCGCGAGGCACACTGCGGGTGGCGGCCCGAGGAGGTGCACGAGCTCTTCGCGCTGGCCCTCAAGGGCGTCGACCCGCTGCACCCGACCACCCGCTGGCTGACCACGGAGAGCTGCCTCGAACTGCCGCTGGCCGCGTACGAGGAGCTGGCGCCGGCCGAGCGCGAGGCGTTCCACCCCTACCTGCGCACGCTGCTCGCCGTGCGCTTCGGCTGCCACACCGACTTCCACGGCCCCGACCAGCGGCCCGACCCGGAGCAGCGCGCCTTCGCCGAGCGGCTGCGCGCGCTGCTGCCCACCGAGGTCGACACCGGGACGCTACTGCCCGCTGACGACCCGTTCGCGAGCGCGGCCCGCTGCGGGCTCGGTGCCACGCTCTACCAGGAGCCCGCGCTGCGGCTGCTGGGGCTGTGCGCGGACGCGACCGAGCTGCGGCCCGACTACCGCTGGCTCGGCCGGGTCAGGGAGGCGCTGCAGCTCGCTCCCGCGCTCAAGGAGCCCCTTCGGGTGCTGCTGGCCGCCGGGTACGGCGAGCCGACCGGCTGCCCGGCGAAGGCCTGGCACGCGGGCCCGCCGAGCGAGCGCGGCGGGCAGTTGCTGGGTGCGCTGGCCTGGGCGGCGGTGGTCGCCGAGGACCACCGGGCGATCCAGCACCTGGGCCTGGCCCTGCGCTGCCACGCAGGCCGCGCGATGGAGGAACTCCCGCCCGGCGCCGCCCACTTCATCCGTGCCGGGCTCGCCGCGCTGGCCGCCCTGGCCGGCGAGTCGGGTGCGGGCCGGCACCGCCGGCTGCTGACCGCGCAGTCGCCCGCCGCCGCCCGGCTGGCCCGCGAGGAGCTGGCCGCGGTCCGCGACCTGCCCGCCGGGGTCGATCTGACCGGACTCACCGTGCCGGTCGGCGCCTACACGGCGGTCTTCGTCTTCGACCCCGCCGGCTCGGTGGAGCTGCGCTTCCGCAACCAGGCCGGCAGCCTGCTGACCCGGGTCCCCTCCCAGGTCCGCGAGCGCCACCCGGCCCGGTACGCCGCGCTGCGCTCCCGGCTGGCCGAGCTGCGCGGGCAACTCCAGACCTACCGAGGCGCCTTGGCCGAGCGGCTGGTGAGCGACCCGGGGACCCCGGCGGCCCGCTGGCGCGCCGCCTTCCTGGACAGCCCCGGGCCGGCCGCGCTCACCCGGACCCTGGTCTGGGAGATCGACGGCCGGTCAGGCCCGGTGCGGGGCCTGCCGGTGCGCCGCGCCGGCTCCGAGCACTGGCTGCTGCGCGACCTGGCCGGCCAGGTGCACGAACTGGCCGACGACACCCTCGTGCGGCTCTGGCACCCGCACGCCGGCGAGCCCGCGCAGGCCGAGGCCTGGCGGGCGGCGCTGGCCGAACGCGGGCTGCGCCAACCGGTGGCCCAGCTCCAGGAGCCCGGCTGAGGACGCCCGCCGAGCGGCCGCGGGGGCGGGGGCGGGGGCGGGGGCGGCGCGACAGGACCTACGACCTGGCCGCCGCGACCGCGTCCGTCGGCGCCGCCTGGGCCGGGGCGGCGGCCCAGGCGGGCGGGGGCGTGCGGCGGACCAGGGCGAGCACCAGGACGCCCGCCACCAGTCCGGTGCAGCCCGCGATCAGGAAGACCCGGTCCAGGCCGGCCGCGAAGGCCGCGTGCAGGTCGGGGCGGCCCACCGCGTGGCCGGTGAACTCCCGCACCCGGTTCTGGAAGATGGTGCCGAGCAGCGCGATGCCCAGCGCGTAGCCCAGCTGGCGCGCGGTGTTGATCGCGCCGCTGGCCATCCCGGCCCGCTCGCGCGGCACCGCCGCCAGCGCGGTGGACATCAGCAGCGGGGTGGACATCCCGACGCCGACGCCGGTGACCAGCAGGCCGGGCAGCAGCGCGGCCCAGCCGGAGCCGGCCGACACCAGGCCGAGCAGCAGGGTGCCGCCGCCGATCAGCAGCAGGCCCACGCCGATCGGCAGCTGCGGCGCGAAGCGGTGCATCACCTTGCCGCTGACCAGTGCCACCACGAAGGCGGCCAGGGCCAGCGGGCAGACCGCGAGCCCGGCGTCGAGCGGGCTGAGGTCCAGCACCTGCTGCAGCCAGAGCGAGGTGTAGGTGAGCTGCGCGAAGGCGGCGGCGGTGAGCAGCAGGCCGGCCAGGGTCAGGCCGAGGAAGGTGCGGTTGCGCAGCAGGCCCAGGTCCAGCAGCGGCTGGCCCGAGCGGCCGGCGCGCAGTTCGGCCAGCACGAAGACGAGCAGCGCCAGCACGCCCACCGCGATCGGGCCGAGCACCATCGCGCTGCCCCAGCCCTTGTCGCCGCTCTCGATCAGCCCGTAGGTCAGCGCGCCGGCGAAGGCGGTGAAGCTGACCGCGCCGAGCAGGTCGAGCCGCCCGCGCGCCGCGCCCGCGCCGCCCTTGAGGTAGCCCAGGGTCATCGCCAGCGCGAGCACCGCCACCGGGACGTTGACCATGAAGATCGAGCGCCAGCCGAACTGGTCGGTGAGCAGCCCGCCGAGCACCGGCCCGACGGCCGCCGCCGCGCCGTTGACCGCGCCCCAGACGCCGAACGCGGTGCCCCGGTCGCGGCCCTGGTAGGCGCCGTTGAGCAGCGCGGTGGTCGAGGTCA
This sequence comes from Kitasatospora sp. NBC_01287, assembly GCF_026340565.1. Lineage (NCBI taxonomy): Bacteria > Bacillati > Actinomycetota > Actinomycetes > Kitasatosporales > Streptomycetaceae > Kitasatospora > Kitasatospora sp. NBC_01287. The sequence goes on along the minus strand of NZ_JAPEPB010000001.1, from coordinate 4,804,324 downwards.
TCATCGCGGCGCCGCCCACCCCCTGGGCCGCCCGGGAGGCGATCAGGGTGGCCGCGTCGGGCGCCAGCGCGCAGGTCAGCGAGGCGGCGGCGAAGACGACCAGGCCGCCGAGGTAGAGCCGGCGGTGGCCGAGCCGGTCGCCCAGCGAGCCGAGCGCCATCAGCAGCGCGGCCAGCACCAGGGCGTAGATGTCCACCACCCACTGCAGGGAGGTGAAGGAGGAGTGCAGGTCGGTCGACATCTTGGGCAGCGCCACGTTCACGATGCTGACGTCGACCAGCAGCATGAACGCGCCCAGGCAGATCGCCGCCAGGGGTATCCACTTGCGCACAGGAACTCTCCGAATCACAGAACGAATCACAGAAGGGGGGAAGAGGGGGCGGGCGAGGAGGGAAGGGGTGACCGGCCCACGATCACCCGAAACCCCTTGAATTCTTCAACCATCTGCCTTGATCCGGAGTATTTCGACATCAGGTAGCCTGGCCTGATGGATCTCGACACCTTCGACGACCTGGACCGGCAACTCGTCCACGCCCTGCAGCTGAACGCCCGCGCGCCGTTCAGCCGGATCGCGGCGGTGCTCGGCGTCTCCGACCAGACCGTGGCCCGCCGCTACACCCGGCTGCGCGGCGCGGGCTGGATCCGGGTGCTGGGCCTGACCGACCCGGAGGCGCTGGGTGAGGTGCGCTGGCACGTGCGGGTGCAGTGCACCCCGGACGCCGCCGGCACCGTCGCCGAGGCGCTGGCCCGCCGCGAGGACACCGTCTGGGTGCTGCTCAGCTCGGGCGGCACCGAGATCAACTGCTCCACCCGCGCCCACCCGGCGCAGCCCGACCACTCGCTGCTGCTGCAGCGGCTGCCGCGCACCCCGAGCGTGGTCGGCGTCACCGCGCACTGCGTGATGCACACCTTCTTCGGCGGATCGCTCAGCCTGGTGATGAAGTCCGGCTCGCTGACCGCCGAGCAGGTCGCGGCGCTGGGCCCCGGGGCGCCCGTCGAGCGACCCTCGGGCCCGCCACCGGTGCTGGACGAGGCGGACCGGCTGCTGCTGGACGCGCTGGCCCTGGACGGCCGGGCGCCGCTGGCCGAACTGGCCGGCGCCACCGGCTGGTCGGCCAGCACGGTGCGGCGCCGGATGGACGAGCTGGAGGCCTGCGGGGTCCTCTACTTCGACCTGGACGTGGACTGGCGGATCTTCGGCGTGTACACCGCGACCACCCTGTGGCTCTCCGTCGCCCCGGCCGAACTCGCGGCCACCGGCGCCGCGCTGGCCACCCACCCGGAGGTGGCCTACGCCTGCGCGACCACCGGGCCGACCAACCTGCACGCCGCGGTGCTCACCAAGGACATCCAGTCCCTCTACACCTACCTGACCACCCGGATCGCCTCGCTGCCCGCGGTCCGCCAGGTGGAGACCGCCCCGACCATGCGGGTGGTCAAGGGCCCGGGCCCGTTCCCGCTGCCACCGCGACGTCGCTAGCGCGGGCGGGAACGGACCCGGCCGGGGGCGCTACTCGGTGCGCAACGCCGTCGCCGTCCGGGCCCTGGCCGCCCAGCCGGCCGGCAGCAGCGCGCCGAGCATCGCGATCACCACGCCACCCAGCCCCAGCAGGCCCAGCTCCGGGGCGTGGTAGACGTCGGTGACCTGGGTGGGCAGGGCGCTGTCCATGCCGTGCCCGACCATCGGCAGGATCAGGTCGTGCAGCGCGATCCCGCCGGGCACCCCGAGGATCCCGCCGACCAGGCCGATCCCGGCCACCGAGGTGAGCACCATCGCGGTCACCTGACCAGGCGTCATGCCGAGTGCCTTGCAGACGCCGAGGTCGCGCACCCGCTCCCGGGTGTCCAGCACCACCGCGTTGAGCACCCCGAGCCCGGCGACCACCAGCAGCATCAGGGTGAGCAGCGCCGTCATCGCGTCCACCATGACCACCATGTTCGGGGTCGCCACCTGGCGCGGGGTGCCGCGGACCCCGAGCGGAGCCAGCGCCGCGTTCAGCCCGCCCAGGTAGGAGGCGATCGGGACGCCGGGCTTCAGCGCGACGTGGTAGCCCCAGATCGCCGGTGCCTGGGGGCCGGTCAGGAAGGCGGGCAGGTCGGCGCTGAGCTCCACCCCGCCCTGGCCCGCGTTGAACGACTCGCCGACGATCACCGCCGAGACGCTGCTGCCCTGCGAGGTCAGGGTGAGCGTGTCGCCGACCCGGTGGCCGGTGCTGGTCAGGAAGTGCTGCGGCGCGACCACCTGCCCCGGGCCGGTCAGCCAGTGCCCGGCGAGCATGTCGTAGCCGGAGGCGAGCGAGTCACCGGTGTAGAGCATGGTCTGGACGGGGCCGGCGACCCCGGAGACGGTGGCCTGCACGCCGTTGGTGCCGTAGTAGCCGGCGGTGCCCGGCTGGGCCTGGATCGCGGCCACCACCATGGCGTCCTGCGCGGCGCTCAGGGGCACGGGCAACTGCTGAGCCCCGTCTGCCTGACCGGGGGCGGCAGGGTGCGGGGAGACCATCGGGTCGACGGTGACCGCGTACCCGCTGTCGACCTCCCGGGAGCGGCCGATCGCGTTCGCCGAGGAGGTCAGCCCGCCGGCGAAGGTCGCGGCGGCGGTACTGAACGCCACCACCGCCACCAGCGCGGCGGTGCGCACCGGGCGGGCGAACGGCCCGGCCAGGCCGTAGGAGACGGGACGCGGCACCGGCAGCCGGGCCGCCAGGCGGTGCGCCCACTGCCCGCGGCCGGTGCGCGGGGCCCGCCCCACCGCGATCGCGTCCACCGTGCGCAGCCGCCCGGCCCGCAGCGCGGGCACCAGCGCGGCCAGCGCGACCACCAGCAGCGCGGCGCCCCCGACCGCCGGGTCGACCCACCAGGCCACCGTCGACGAGGCCGAGCCGTACGCCTCCTGGGCGTCACCCAGCAGCGGCGTGGCCAGCAGGTTGCCGCCCACCAGCCCGAGCAGCGTGCCCAGCGCCGCCGGCAGCAGTGCCTGGGCCACATAGGCGCGCACCACCTGGCCCGGGGTGAAGCCGAGTGCCTTGAGGATGCCGATCCGCCGCATGCCGGAGCCGACCGCGCCGCTGACCACACTGGCCACGATGATCACCGACATGACCAGCCCGAGCCCGCCGAAGGCCAGCAGGAACGGGGCGATCGACCGCGCGTTCTCGTCGGCGGCCAGCTTGGCGTCCAGATAGGACTGGGTGCCCAGCAGCGCGCCGGGCGGCAGCGCGCCGGCCAGCTCGGCCCGGTCGGCGTCGACCTGCGCCTGGGTGCCGGCCGCGGCGAACCGGTAGAGCTCCTGCTGCTGCGCCGCGCCGCCCGGGCCGCGCAGCGCGTCGAGGCCGGTCGGCGTGGTCCAGGCCTGAGCGGTCCCGCTCACCGAGGAGGCGAGGCCGACCACGGTCAGCGCGGCGCCCGAGGTGGTCCGCACGGTGGTGCCGACGGCGAACTCCGGACCGGTGTAGTCCGTCGATACCACGATCTCCCCCGGCGCGCTCGCCCAGCGACCGGCCGACAGGCTCAGCTCGTCGACGCCTCCACCGGCGGCGCTCGGCCGCCCGACCGTGAAGAGCTGCGGCCCGGGTTGGCCGTTGTCCAGCACCGGGGTGAGGGTGGTCGCGGGGTAGGGCCCGGCGACCGCCGTCACCCCGGGCAGCCGCCCGGTGGCGGCCAGTTGCGCGGCGCCCACCGCCCCGGCGTCGAGCCGGACGACCAGGTGCGCGCCGCGCTGCCGGGCGAAGGCGTGGTCGAACGGCGCCGAGGCGGCCGCCAGGAGCGAGCCCGCGACCACCGCCGAGACCACCGCGACCATGGTGACCAGCACCGTCACCAGGGTCTGCGACCGCCGCCGCCCCACCCCGGAGCGGACCACCGTGCCGAGGGCGCCGCCGCGCTTCATCGGGTCACCGCCGAGGTCTCGCCGCGGGTCTGCCGGTCGAGCGCGACGCGGCCGTCCACCAGGTGCAGCCGCCGACCGGCGCAGGCCTCGGCGAGCGCCTCGTCGTGGGTGACCAGCACCACCGTCTGGCCGCCGCGGTTCAGGTCGGTCAGCAGCTCGCGGACCTCCTGACCGGCGGCGCTGTCCAGTGCCCCGGTCGGCTCGTCGGCCAGCAGCAGCGCCGGACGGTTGATCAGCGCGCGGGCCACCGCGACCCGCTGGCGCTCGCCGCCGGAGAGCCGGCCCGGGTAGGCCCGGGCGTGCTGGGCGATGCCGAGCGTCTCCAGCAGTTCGGCCGCGCGGGCCGCGGCCGCCCGCCCACCGGCCTTGGCCAGCTGGGCCGGCAGCAGGATGTTGTCGGTGACGGTGAGGTCGTCCAGCAGGTTGAAGAACTGGAAGACCATCCCGATCCGCTCGCGCCGGAACCGCGCCAGCTCGCGCTCGCCGAGTCGGTCGAGCCGCTGCCCGGCCACCGTGACGCCGCCCGAACTCGGCTTGTCCAGACCGGCGATCAGGTTGAGCAGGGTGGACTTCCCACTGCCCGAGGGCCCGGTCACCGCGAGTGCCTCACCCTCCTCGACGGTGAGGGTGAGCGGCCCGAGGGCCGGGGTGTCGCTGTCGTAGTGCCTGGCCGCGCCGGCCAGTTCGATCACGTGGCCCATCAGGTCTTCCGTCCTGTTCACCGGGGTCGTGCTGTCGGGAACGACGCTAGGAGCGGGCCGCTCCCGACCGCGTCGGCCGCCGAATCGACAATCCGTCCTCCTCGGGGAGGACCGGCGCCGGAGTCCTCCTTGCGAAGTACACCGCCCGGTCGGCGGGACGGTCACCGGGATCGATGCGGAACGGAGGAGTCCGGCCGCACAATGAGCCGGTGCCCACCCCTGATGAACCACGCGACTGGCGGCAGTTGGCGCGCGAGACACTGCGCAGCGACGAGCGGACGGCCTGGCCGGACCGCCGCACGATGCTCGCCGACGCGCTGCTCGGCCTGTTGCTGACCGCCGCGGTGCTCTACGCGGGCACCTTCGCCAGCATCGGCCGGCGGAGCCTGGACTCGCAGGACGGCCCGCTGCCTTACTCCTGCCCCGCGCAGGAGTTGTGCCACGCGCTGCCCGGCCCCTCCGTCCCGGTGCCGCTGGAGCCCCGCGAGTACGCGCTGCTCGCACTGACCGCACTGCCGCTGGTGGCCCGGCGCCGCTACCCGCTCGCGGTCTTCTGGGCGGTGCAGATCGCGGCGCTCGACACCCAGGCCTACGGCAGCTGGCTCAGCGTGCTGGGCTGCGCCGTCGCCGCCCGGAGCGCGGTCGCCCACAGCCGCAACCTGCCGCCGGTCCTGGGCAGTTTCGCGCTCGGCGCGGTGCTCGCCGCCACCGTCCTGGACCGGAGCGCCGAAGCCGCCTGGCCGCTGATCACCCGCCCGTACGTGATCCTCAACGTGGTCGCGCTCATCGCCGCCGTGGTCCGCCACTCGCGGCAGACCCTGACGGCGAGTCAGCAGCGGCTTGCCGAGGTGCGGTCGGCCCAACAGGCGGCGACCGCCTTGGCCGTGGCGGAGGAGCGCGCGCGGATCGCCGCCGAACTGCACGACGTGGTGACGCACAACGTCAGCGTGATGGTGATCCAGGCCGGCGCGGCCCGCCGGGTGCTGGACAGCTCGCCCGACCTCGCGCGCGAGGCGATGCTCGCGGTGGAGTCCGGCGGCCGGGCGGCGATGGCCGAACTGCGCCACGTGATGGGCCTGCTGGCCGCCTCCGGCACCGGCCGGGCCGCCGACGGCAGCCCGGACGAGCTCGAACCGCAGCCCGGCCTGGACCAGTTGGCGGCACTGGCCGCGCGGGTCGGGGCGGCCGGGCTGCCGGTCACCCTGGCCCTCTCGCTGCCGCCCGAGCCGCTGCCCTCCGGAGTCGACCTGACCGCCTACCGGGTGGTGCAGGAGGCGCTGACCAACGCGCTCAAGCACGCGGTCGGCGCCCAGGTCTCGGTGACGATCGGTCACGACGAGCAGTGGCTGCGGATCGAGGTGGCCGACACCGGCGGCACCAGGAGCCCGCAGGCGGCCACCGGCGGCGGCCGCGGCCTGATCGGGCTGCGCGAACGCCTGGCCCTCTATGGCGGCAGCCTGGACGCGGGACGGAGAATCGGCGGCGGCTACCTGATCGAGGCCCGCCTGCACCGGCGGACCGGCTGAACCGGAGGACTCCCATGGACACCACACCGCTGCGCGCCGTCATCGCCGACGACCAGGCGCTGGTGCGCACCGGGTTCAGGATGATCCTGGCCAGCGACGGCATCGAGGTGGTGGCCGAGGCGGTGAACGGCGCCGAGGCCGTCGCCGCCGTCCGCCGCACCCGCCCGGATGTGGTGCTGATGGACATCAGGATGCCGGAGCTGGACGGCCTGGAGGCCACCCGGCAGCTGCTGGCCGGCGGCGGCTGCGAGAGCAAGGTGATCATCCTGACCACCTACGACCTGGACCACTACGTCTACGCCGCGCTCACCGCGGGCGCCAGCGGGTTCCTGCTCAAGGACGTCAGCCCCGAGCACCTGGTCGCCTCGATCCGCCTGGTGCGCTCCGGCGACGCGCTGCTGGCCCCCGCCATCACCCGCCGCCTGATCGAGCGCTTCGCCCACCGCGACGAGGCCCGCGACCACCTCCACCGCGACCTGGCCGCGCTCACCCCGCGCGAGCTGGAGGTGCTGCGGCTGATGGCCACCGGCCTGAGCAACGCCGAGCTGGCCGACCGGTTGACCCTGGGGCAGACCACGGTGAAGACCCACGTGACCCGGATCCTGACCAAGCTCGGCCTGCGCGACCGGGTGCAGGCGGTGGTGCTCGCCTACGAGACCGGCCTGATCGCGCCCGGCGGCGGCTCGGCGCAGGGCTAGGGGTTAGGGGTTCTCCTGGGGCAGGTACTGGGACCGGTCGTGCTCGTCGGCCAGGAACGGGACGGACTGGAACCAGACCACCCCGCAGGAGCGGCAGCAGGGCTCCGCGGTCCGTCCCCACTCGGTCGGCTCGCGGGTGGCCGACCCCAGGGCCAGCGCTCGGCCGCACAGGCCCTCGATCTTCTCGCCCTGGACCATGTGCCACTGCTTCACCGGGCCGGACGGGCCCTGGTCGCCGTACTCGGCGTACATCCGATGCAACATATGTCCACAGTGCGCCCGGCTCGGGGCCGACGCTAGGCGAGCGAACCGTGCAGGCGCAGCCGGGCGACGCCGCCGTCCGGGAAGACGTCGATCCGGGCGTGGGTGGCCGGCCGCTGGGCCGCGCCACCGGCGGCCTCGCCCGGTGCCGTGCCCGGTGCCGTGCCCGGTGCCTCGCCCGCCGCCGCGCCGAGGACGAAGCGGTGCACCGCGTCGGGCTGCAGTGCGGTGCGCGGCAGCAGTTCGAACCAGCCGGGCGCGGCGTGGTCGGCCGGGTCACCGGCCCGCGGGTCGGTGGCGTCGAAGCCGAGCACGGCGGCCCAGCCCGCCGCGTTGCCGAGGTAGTTGCCGGTGTCCACCTCAAGGGCGCGGACCACGCCGCGCCCGGCCAGCCGCAGCCGGACCCAGTCGTGGCCCTGATCGCGGCGGCGGCGGTTCTCCCAGCCCTCGCCCATCTCGCGGGAGCGGCCGGGCATGATCAGGTTGACCGGCGGCGAGAAGAAGCGGTCGGAGGCGTCCTCGACGCTGCCGCCGTGCTCCAGCGCGGCCAGGTCGAAGCTGCCGAGCGCCGCCAGCCAGGCCGGATCGGGGCGGCCGGTGCCGTGCACCCGCAGCCGCGCGATCCCGCCGTCCGGGAACTGCTTGAGCCGCAGGTGGGTGAAGCGGCGACCGTCCGTGACGGCGAAGCCGTTGGCGGCGTGGCCGGCCACCGCGCTCGGCGCGACGATCTCGTGCCACGGCACGGCCGCGTCGAGCAGCTCGGCCGGGCCGGGCAGGCCCGGCAGCTCGGCGGCCTCCACGCTGATCCGCTGCGGGGGGTTGCCGCGGAAGTGGGCGGTGTCGACCACGATGCCCTGGATCACACCCGGCAGGCCGAGCCGGATCAGCGCCCAGTCGTGGTCGGCGGCCACCGGGTGCGGGTGGGCGGTGTCCGCGCCCCGGCGGCGGCGGCTCTCCCAGCCGTCCATCAGCTGGCCCTTGGGCCCGAAGGTGTGCGGACGGAAGCGCGGGGTCTCGGGGCGCAGCAGGTTCTCCCGCTCGGCGAAGTGCTCGTCGCTGGCGGCGAGGACCGCGGCGCCCAGGCGGCGGTCGGCCAGGTCGGGGAGCCGGCGGTAGCCGGCGTCGGCGGCGAGGTCCTGGTAGTCGGCGTAGCCGGGGTCGTAGGTCGTCATGGCTCCACTGTGCGAGGCGATGACTCTTCAGGTCCATCGCGAATAACTGATCGAAACGTTGAGCCAGGCTTCACAGTGCGGCGGACCTCACGATCTCGGAGAGCACCCGGCGCAGCGGCGGCGCCTGCTCGGTGCCCGCCCGGACGGCGGCCACCACCCGGCGGCTGGGCAGGTCGGCGGGCAGGGTGCGCACCGCCACGCCCCGAGCCCCCTGGATCGACCCGGCGCCCACCAGCAGTCGCGGCACCAGCGCCACCCCGAGGCCCGCGCCGACCATGGTCAGGATCGCCGCCCAGTCGGCGGCGGTGTGCGCCCGCTCCGGGACGAACCCGGCCTCGGCACAGGCTCCCAAGGTGATGTCCCGCCAGGGACCGGACCCTCCGAAGATCCAAGGCTCGTCCGCCAGTTCGGCCAGCCGCAGCCCCTCGCGGCGGGCCCACGGGTGCTCCAGCGGCAGCGCGACGTCCAGCGGGTCGTCCAGCACCGGGACCTGGACGAACCTGGGGTCCTCACCCGCGCTCCCCCGGACGTTGAGCGAGACCGAGACGTCCACCGCCCCGGCCGCCAGCAGCGCCACCGCCTCGGCCGCCTCCGCCTCCACCACCCGCACCGCCAGCCGCGGCGCCGACTCGCGCAGCCGCACCACCGCCGGCACCACCAGCGCGGTGATCGCCGTCGCGAACGCGCCGACCCGCACCTCCCCCGCCTCCCCGTGCAGGTAGCCCGCCAACTCCGCCTCGGCCTGCTCCAGTTGCCCGAACACCCGGTCCGCGTGCCGCAGCACCAGCCGGGCCGCCGCCGTCAACCGCACCCGCCGCCCGTACGGCTCCACCATCGGCGCCCCCACCTGCCGGGCCAGCGCCGCCAACTGCTGCGACACCGCCGACGGCGTTAGATTCAGCCGCGCCCCGGCGGCGGTGACGGTGCCGCACTCGTGCAGTGCCCGCAGCACCCGGAGCTTCTTGAGGTCCCAGTCGGTCATGGGGGGGAGGGTAGGAGAGAACGGGCCGTCCACCCGCGCCCGCCGGTCAGGAAGGGCCGCCCGCCGGTCAGGAGGCCACCCGCAGGGCCGGGCGGTTGAGCAGCTTGTCGAAGCTGACGATCGCGCCGCGCTGGGGGTGGTTGTGCAGGCGGACGTGGTCGGTCAGGGCGCGGATCAGGAAGAGGCCGCGGCCGGACTCGGCGCCGAGGTCGGGCAGGGTGTCGAGCTCGGGCAGCCGGGGCAGCGCGGGGTGCGGGCGGCCGGGCGGCAGGACGTGGGTGTCGTAGGGAGTGGGGCGGGTGCGGCGGGCGGGGCCCAGCGCGGCGGGGCCCGGCAGGGTGGCGCGGCCGCGGCGGCGGCGCGGGCGGGTGTGGGGGCGCGCGGTGGGCAGCGCGGGCAGGGCCGGCAGCTGGGCGCGGGCCGGCACCAGGTGCGGGCCCGCGGGCAGGCCTGGACCGGAGTCGACCACCTCGATCCGCAGCAGGTCGCCGTCGAGCGCGGCGGTGACCTGGAAGCCGTCGCCGCGGTGCGCGCCCGCGTGCTCCACCGCGTTCGCACAGGCCTCGGTCAGCGCGAGACCGAGGTCATGGGCGATCTGCGGGTCGACGCCGGCGCTCTCCATGGTGCCGAGCAGGAAGCGCCGGGCCAGCGGAACGCTCGCCAGCTCGCGCTTGAGGTGCAGAGTCCACCAGATGTCCACGACCGGTCCCTCCTGGCTGGGGCTCCACATACAACTAGGTATTTCCGAGCGATCCGGCCGTGAACCGTCGCCGGACGAGCACTCCGCCCATTCGGCGGATGGACTGCCGCGGCACGGTATGCCGAACGGCGCGCGTCTCACTCGAATGCGCCGGGGCCATTGGAGGGACCCCGGGCAGCCGGGCGGACGCGGCGGAGTCGATTCGCCCCCCGCCCCGGGCAGCCGCGGACCCGATGAGATGATGGCCCGGCCATGACCGACCACCAGCCCGCACCGCATCCGGACGCCGCCCCGGCGCTCCGCCCCGCGCTGCGCGCCGGGTGGGACCTGCGGCTGCTGCGGGCGGTCCCGTTCGCGCTGGTCTGCACGGTGGTGGCCACCGCGGGGCACACCATGGGCGGCGGCGGCACGGTCGCCGTGCCGACCCTGCTGCTCGGCTTCACCCTGGTCGCCGCGCTCGCGGTGCTGCTCGGCGGGCGCGAGCGCTCGCTGCTCGGCATCGCCGGTGCGCTCGGCTCGGGCCAGCTCGGGCTGCACCTGCTCTTCCACGGCACCGGCCACCAGATGATGGCCGGGATGACGATGGACCAGGCCGCCGGCCGGCTGGTCTGCAACGACCTGCCCGGGTTGCCGCACACGCTGCCCGCCGGGACCAGCCCCGCCCAACTGCTCGGCGCGGCCGGCCTGGACCCGAGCGCCTACCACGCCGCCGCCACCGCGCCCTGGTGGCAGTTCGGCCTCAGCCCCGCGATGCTGCTCGGCCACCTGCTGGCGGCCGTGCTGGCCGGCTGGTGGCTGCGGCGCGGCGAGGCGGCGCTGTGGCGCGTCATCCGGCTGGCGCACGGCGCCGCCCGCGAGGCCCGGCAGCAGTGGACCGCTCCGCTGGGGCGGGCGCTGGCGCTGGTCGCCGCGGTGCTGCGCGGCCTGCTCGCGGTGGCCGGGGCCGGGGTGCGCGGGCCGTGCCCGGACACCGGGAACAGCCGTCCGCCGGTGGTCCTGGCGCTGCGGCACAGCGTGATCCGGCGCGGTCCGCCGGTGGCGGCCCGCGCGCGCTGACCCCTCGTCACCACCGGGATCGGGACACCACCGGTCGACGGTGCGGGGGCCGGGCGCGCGCGTACGCACCCGTCCTCACCCCCGCTGTCCAGGGCACCGGTGTGCCCTGCTCCCGTTGGAGACCTGCCACGATGCGTTCCCTTCCCGCCCGCCGTTCCGCCGCCGCCGTGCTCCTCGCGGCCGGCGCCGTCCTGGCCACCGCCGTTCCCGCCTTCGCGCACGTCACCGTGCAGCCCGGCACCGCCCAGCAGGGCGGCTACACCGCCGTCGCGTTCCGGGTGCCGGACGAGAGCGACAAGGCGAGCACGGTGAAGCTGGAGGTCACCGTGCCGACCGACCACCCGATCGCCTCGGTCTCGACCCAGCCGCTGCCCGGCTGGACCGCCACCGTCGACAAGACCCACCTGGACACCCCGGTGAAGACCGACGACGGCGACTCGGTCACCGACGCGGTCAGCAAGATCACCTGGACCGCCGACGCCACCGGCAAGGTCGGCCCCGGCCAGTTCCAGGAGTTCAAGATCTCCTTCGGCCCGCTGCCCAAGGACACCGACAAGCTGGTCTTCAAGGCGCTGCAGACCTACGACGACGGCACCGTGGTGCGCTGGATCGACGAGGCCAAGCAGGGCCAGCCGGAGCCGCAGCACCCGGCCCCGACGCTGACCCTCACCCCCGCGGTCGACGCCGCCGCGGCGGCCGCCGTCAGCACGCCGGGCGCCTCGCGGGACGGCGCCGCCGTCGCGGCGGCCAAGTCCGACGACTCGACCGCCCGCACCCTGGGCGTGGTCGGCATCGTGGTCGGCGTGGTCGGCGCCGCCCTCGGCGCGCTCGGAGTGATCGGCGGGCGCCGCAGGAGCGGCACCCCCGCCTCCTGAGCCGCCCCGGCCGGGGCCGTCCCGCCCCCGCGGCCGGCCGGCCCCGGCCGGACCCCAGCACCGCCCAGCCCTCACGAAACGGACAGTCACAGGTATGAAGCCCCTCTCCTCCCGTCGGCGGGCCGCCGGTGCCGCCGCCCTCGCCGTCGCCGCCGCCCTCGCGCTGACCTCCTGCGGCTCGGGCACCACCAAGGCGTCCGACGGCGCGGCCGTGGTCTCCCAGGAGAAGCAGAACTCGCCCTACCAGGGCACCGTGCTGGCCAAGCACTTCGACAAGCCCGACCTGGTGCTGCCCGACACCAGCGGCCAGCCCTTCGACCTGCGCCGGCGCACCGCGGGCCGGACCACGCTGCTCTTCTTCGGCTACACCAGCTGCCCCGACGTCTGCCCCACCACGATGGGCGACATCGGCGTGGCGATGCAGAAGCTGACCCCCGAGGAGCGGGCCGAGGTGGACGTCGTCTTCGTCTCCACCGACCCGCAGGTGGACACCCCCACGGTGCTGCGCACCTGGCTGAACTCCTTCGACAAGGACTTCATCGGCATGACCGGCGACCTGACCAAGGTGAAGGCGGCCGCGCAGAGCCTGGGCATCCTGGTCGAGGACCCGGTGGTCAACAAGGACGGCACGGTGACCTCCTCGCACGGCGCCCAGGTGCTGGCCTTCCTGCCCTCCGACGACAAGGCGCACGTGCTCTACCTGAGCGACACCTCCACCGCCACCTTCGAGCACGACCTGCCGCTGCTGGCCAAGGGGGTGGCGGCCTGATGCCCGCCTCCCGGGAGTTCCGCCGCACCGCGCTCGCGGGGGCCGCGGTGGCCGCCGCGCTGACCGTCAGCGCGATAGTCGTGGCGGGCGCGGGCGGCCACGACGCGAGCGCGAAGCTCAGCGTCACCGACTCCTACATCCCGCTGCCCGCCGCCGGCACCAGCGACAGCATGGCGGCCGGCTACCTGACGGTCCGCAACACCGGCGGCGCCGCGGACACCCTGGTCCGGGTGAGCAGCCCGGGGGCCGGCTCGATCAGCATGCACCGGTCCACCGACACCAGCATGGACGAGGTGGACAGCCTGCCGGTCCCCGCCGGGGGCACCCTGCGACTGGCCCGCGGCGGGCTGCACCTGATGATCATGGGCTGGCAGAAGCAGCCCGCCGTCGGCGACCGGCTGGAGCTGGACCTGCACTTCGCGCACGGCGGCACCATCGTGGTCCAGGTGCCGGTGCAACCCCTCACCTACCGACCCGGGAGCTGACCTCCAGATGCTGCTGCGCCAAGCCCGGACCTGGCTCGCCACCGCCGGTGCGCTGCTGGTCCTGCTGATCGGCACCGCCTCGCCCGCCGCCGCGCACGCGGCGCTGCTGCAGACCGACCCCGCGCAGAACTCGGTGGTGGCCACCGAACCGGCCGCCGTGACACTGACCTTCAGCGAGGGCGTGACGCTCTCCGGCGACTCCGTCCGGGTGCTCGACCCGGGCGGCAAGCCGGTGGACCTCGGCAACCCGGGCCACGCCGACGGCCGGGGCGACACCGCCACCGTCGGCCTGCGGCCCGGCCTGGGCAACGGCACCTACACGGTCGCCTGGCGGGCCGTCTCGGCCGACACCCACGTGGTCGGCGGCGCCTTCACCTTCTCGATCGGCGCGCCCTCCGACACCTCGGTCTCCACCTCGCAGATCCAGGGCGCGCAGGCGAACGGCACCGTCTCCGCGCTCTACGGGACCGGGCGCGCGGTGGCCTACGGGGCGTTCGCGCTGCTGGTCGGGGTGGCGGCCTTCGTGCTGCTCTGCTGGCCGCGCGGGGCGCAGGCGCGCTCGGTGCAGCGGCTGCTGATGGGCGGCTGGGTGGGGCTGCTGGCGGCCACCGTCGCGGTGCTGCTGCTGCGCGGCCCGTACGAGCAGGGCAGCGGGCTGGGCCGGGTCTTCGACCTGTCGCTGGTGCGCGGCACGCTGGACGAGCGGCTCGGCACCGCGCTGGCCGCGCGGCTGCTGCTGCTGGCGGCGGGCGGGGTCTTCCTGTCGCTGCTGGTGGGGCAGCTGGGCCAGGAGTCCGCGCCGGTCGCGGCCACCGCACCGAGTGGCGACGCGGAGGAGGACGAGCTGCGCCGGCTGGAGCGGCGGGCCGCCGAGCGGCCGCTGCGCGAGGCGCGGCTGGCGCTCGGCGTGGGCGGGGCGCTGCTCGCGCTGGGGCTGGCGGCCACCTGGGCGGCGGCCGACCACGCGGCGGTCGGCATCCAGGTCTGGGTCGCGCTGCCCTTCGACATGCTCCACCTGGTCGCGATGGCCTGCTGGCTGGGCGGCCTGGTCGCGCTGGTCCTCGCGCTGCGCGACGGGGCCGGGGTGGCGGTGGCGGACCGGTTCTCCAAGGTCGCGCTGGTCTCGGTGGCCGCGCTGGTGGCGACCGGCGTCTACCAGGCCTGGCGGGGCGTCGGCTCCTGGGGCGCCCTGGTGGACACCGAGTACGGGCGGCTGCTGCTGATCAAGGTCGGCCTGGTGCTGGTGATGCTGGGCGCGGCCTTCTTCTCCAGGCGCTGGACGGCGCGGTTGCGGGCGGGCGCGGGGGTGCCGGCCACGGCGGACGCGGCGGCAGACCAGACGGACAAGGCGGACCGGGCGGACGAGGCGGACGTCGAGCGGGCCGACGTCCGGGTCGGTGCCGCGATCGGCCTGACGGCGGACGACAGCGTGACCGACAGCGCCGGAACGGAAAGCGCCAGAACGGAAAGCGCCGGAACGGACATCGACGCCGGCCCCGGGCTCGACCCCGGGCGGCGGGCGCAGTTGGAGCGGCAGCGGGCGGCGGTGGCCGCGGCCGGAGTGCGCCGGGCCCAGGACGGCTCGCCGACGCAGGCCGGGCTGCGGCGCTCGGTGCTGATCGAGGCGGTGGTGGCGATCGGCGTGCTGGTGGTCACCACGCTGCTCACCAACGCCCCGCCCGGCCGGGTGGCGGCCCAGGTCGCCGCCGCGAGCTCCGGCGGCGGCAGCGCGGCGGCCGCGGCGCCGAGCGGGGGCGCGGGCGCCCGCACCGTGGAGCTGAAGATCCCCTACGACACCGGCGGCACCGAGGCGGGCGCCAAGGGCACCGCCACCCTCACCGTCAACCCGGCCACCACCGGCGCCAACCAGCTGACCCTGCAGGTGGCGAACGGCGCCGGGCAGCCGGTGGACGTGCCGGAGGCCCAGCTCTCCTTCACGCTGCCCGACCGCGACCTGGGCCCGCTGCCGGTGACGCTGACCAAGTCCGGCACCGGCCGCTGGAGCGGCACCGCGCAGATCCCGCTCACCGGCGAGTGGGTCGCGGCGGTGGTCGTCCGCTCCTCGGACATCGACCAGGACACCGAGACCAAGCAACTGACGATCGGCTGAGCATGACCAGCACACGAGAGAGCGGCTTCTCCCGGCGGGCGCTGCTCGGCGGCGCCGGGGCCGGGCTCGCCGTCGGGGCCACCGGCGGCGCGCTGGCCCGGGCGGCGGCGGTGCCCGGCGCGCCGTCCGGGCCGCCCGCCCTGGGCGCCGCCGAGGTCGACCACCAGGGCCCGCACCAGGCCGGGATCCTGCAGCCGCAGCAGGCCAGGGCGCAGCTCGCCGCCTTCGACCTGGCCCCGGACGCGGGGCTCGGCGGGCTGCGGGCGCTGCTTCAGCAGTGGTCGCGGACCATCGCCCGGCTCACCTCGGGCGAGCCGGCCACCAGCCACGAGAACCAGATCGCGCTGGACGCCGGGCCCAGCTCGCTGACCGTCACGGTCGGCTTCGGCGCCACCCTCTTCGACAAGGCGGGCCTGGCCGACCGGCGGCCGCCCGCGCTCACCCCGCTGCCCGACTTCCCGCTGGACGCGATCGACCGCGCGCGCAGCGACGGCGACCTGTGGGTGCAGATCGGCGCCGACGACGCGCTGGTGGCCTTCCACGCGCTGCGGGTGCTGCAGCAGCAGGCGGCCCCCGCCGCGAGCGTGCGCTGGCAGATGGCCGGCTTCGCCCGCACCCCTGGCGCCACCGCAAGGCCGATGACCGGGCGCAACCTGATGGGCCAGGTGGACGGCACCAACAACCCCGAGCCGACCGATCCGGACTTCGCCGCCCGGATCTTCGCCACCGGGCCCGACTGGATGGCGGGCGGCAGCTACGCCGTCCTGCGCCGGATCCGGATGCTCCTCGACGACTGGGAGAACCTGCCGACGGACCGCCAGGAGCGCTTCATCGGCCGGCGCAAGTCCGACGGCTCCCCGCTCTCCGGCGGCACCGAGAGCACCCCGGTCGACCTCGCGAAGCAGAACCCGGACGGCACCCTGGCGATCCCCGCCGACGCCCACGTCCGGGTGGCCGCGCCGGCCGCCAACGGCGGCGCGGCGATGCTGCGGCGCGGCTTCTCCTACGCCGACGGGGTGCTGGCGGACGGCTCGCCGGACGCGGGGCTGCTCTTCGTCGCCTTCCAGGCCGATCCGGCCCGCGGCTTCGTCCCGGTGCAGCAGAAGCTGGCCCGCGGCGACGGGCTCTCCCGCTTCCTGCGGCACGAGGCGAGCGGGCTTTACGCGGTGCCGCCCGGGGTGCGCGACGGCGCGGGCTACCTGGGGCAGGCGCTGCTGGAGGGGTGAGGGCCCCAGCGCGGGACCACGGTTCGGACTTCGGCTCCGCCCGGGCACCGGAGTGGCTAAGGTGGCAGACCTGCTAGTGGTCGGAACGAGCTCACGGAGGCGCGGCATGTCGGCGACCCGCTACACCTACCTCGGGCCGGCCGGCACCTTTACCGAGGCCGCGCTGCACACCCTGCCGGAGGCGGCCACCCGGGAGCTGGTCCCGCTGACCTCGGTGCAGGCCGCGCTGGACGCGGTGCGCGGCGGCGAGGCGGCCGGCGCCTTCGTGGCGATCGAGAACTCGGTGGAGGGCGCGGTCACCGCGACGGCCGACGAACTCGCCTTCGGCGCACCGCTGATGATCTACCGCGAGGTGCTGCTGCCGATCAGCTTCGCGCTGCTGGTGCGCCCCGGCACCGAGCTGTCCGACATCAAGACCGTCACCAGCCACCCGGTGGCCCAGCCCCAGGTGCGGCGCTGGCTGGGCACCCACCTGCCGGACGCCCGCTGGGAGGCGGCCGCCTCCAACGCGGACGGCGCCCGGCTGGTCCAGGACGGGCAGGCCGACGGCGCCTTCGCCGGCGAGTTCGCGGCCGCGCTCTACGGGCTGCACCCGCTGGTCACCGACATCCATGACGCCGAGGCCGCCACCACCCGCTTCGTGCTGGTCGGCGGCCAGGGCCGGGTCGCCTCGCCGACCGGCTGGGACAAGACCTCCCTGGTGGTCTGGCTCGGCGACAACCACCCGGGCGCGCTGCTGGAACTGCTGCAGGAATTCGCGGTGCGCGGGGTCAACCTGATGCGGATCGAATCCCGGCCCACCGGCCAGGGACTCGGCAACTACTGCTTCTCGATCGACTGCGAGGGTCACCTGAGCGAGCGGCGGGTGGCCGAGACGGTGATGGGCCTGCGGCGGATCTGCCCGCGGATCCGGTTCCTCGGCTCCTATCCGCGCGCCGACCGGCGCGATGCCACGCCGCGCCGGGCGGGCTCCTCGGACGAGGATTTCGTCGAGGCCGCGGATTGGCTGGCCCGCTGCCTGGACGGGCGCGGCGAGAGCTGAGCGCGGGCCGGGGCGGCCGCCGGGCACCCCCGCGTCAGCTCCTGGCCGCCTTTCGGACATCTCCGCGAAAGGCGGCCCACCGCGTCATCCACAGGGCGGTGACCTGCCCTCTCCGCCATCCACAGGCGGGGCTTCCCGGAAGTTATCCACCGGTTATCCACAGGCCTGGGGATGAGTCGACAAACCGGCTTAGCCACTCCCAGGTCCGATCCGATCATCATTAAGCAGCTCAAAACGGACTGATCGCACCAGAGTCACCCTTCTGCCAAGAAGTCACCTCTCCGAGTGGCAGAATTCGCTCAGCCGGGACGGCGAAACCGGGTTTGAAACCTCGAAGAGCCGATTCAGGGGTGCCCCATTCCGCCCCACACCGCAATCCACAGGGCCCGGTCCGGGCCTGTGGACAAATCCCGGCGGCGGGGCCGCACGACTCAGTTATCCACAGGGAGCGATAAGTTATCCCCAGCCGGGTCCGGCCCCGGTAGGCTTGCCCCCGTGATTGACCTCCGCCTGCTTCGTGAAGACCCTGACCGAGTGCGCGCCTCGCAGCGCGCCCGTGGCGAGGACGTCGACCTGGTCGACGCCCTGCTCCTGGCCGATGAGCGCCGGCGGTCCTCGGGCAGTCGCTTCGACGAACTGCGCAACGAGCAGAAGGGGCTCGGCAAGCAGGTCGCCAAGGCCCAGGGCGAGGAGAAGGCCGCCCTGCTCCAGCGCACCAAGGAGCTGGCCGCCGAGGTCAAGGCCGCCGACGCCGAGCAGAGCCAGGCCAAGGAGGAGGCCGAGCGGCTGCAGCGCTCGCTGGCCAACCTGCTCGACCCGGCCGCCCCGATCGGCGGCGAGGAGGACTTCGTCACCCTCGAGGAGATCGGCACCCCGCGCGACTTCGCGGCCGAGGGCTTCGAGCCCCGGGACCACGTCGAGCTCGGCCAGCTGCTCGGCGCGATCGACATGGAGCGCGGGGCCAAGGTGGCCGGCGCCCGCTCGTACTACCTGACCGGCCCCGGCGCCCTGCTGGAGCTGGCCCTGGTCAACATGGCGATGGCCCAGGCCACCGCGCTCGGCTTCATCCCGATGATCACCCCGGCCCTGGTCCGCCCGGCCGCGATGGACGGCACCGGCTTCCTCGGCCAGGCCGCCGAGAACGTCTACCACCTGCCGGACGACGACCGGTACCTGGTCGGCACCAGCGAGGTCCCGCTCGCGGCGTACCACATGGACGAGATCCTGGACGTCGACAAGCTGCCGCTGCGCTACGCCGGCTTCTCCTCCTGCTTCCGCCGGGAGGCCGGGACCTACGGCAAGGACACCCGCGGCATCATCCGGGTGCACCAGTTCGAGAAGGTCGAGATGTTCGTCTACACCACCCCGGAGGAGGCGGAGGCCGAGCACCGCCGCCTGCTCCAGTGGGAGAAGGACTTCCTCAACGCGCTGGAGCTGCCCTACCGGGTGATCGACGTCGCCTCCGGCGACCTGGGCTCCTCCGCCGCGCGGAAGTTCGACATCGAGGCCTGGATCCCGACCCAGGGCAAGTACCGCGAGGTCACCTCCACCTCGAACACCACCGAGTACCAGGCCCGCCGGCTGTCGATCCGGGTGCGCGAGGACGGCAAGGCCCGTCCGCTGGCCACCCTGAACGGCACCCTGGCCGCGGTCCCCCGGCTGATCGTGGCGATCCTGGAGAACCACCAGCAGGCCGACGGCTCGGTGGTGCTCCCCGAGGCACTGCGTCCGTTCCTGGGCGGCCGGACCACGCTGGACCCGGTCAAGTGACCACCGGGCTGCCGTACCGGCTCATCGCCACCGATCTGGACGGCACCCTGCTCGACCCCGCGAAGGCGGTCACCGAGCGGACCCGCGCCGCGCTGGCCGTCGCGACGGCGGCCGGCGCGGTGCACATCGTGGTGACCGGCCGGGCGGCCGCCTGGGCCCGCCCGGTGCTCGACGGCTTCGGCTACACCGGCATCGCGGTCTGCGGCCAGGGCGCCCAGGTCTACGACGCCGGGGCGGGCAAGCTGCTCACCTCGATGACGCTGGACCGCAAGGTCGCCCAGCTGGCCCTGGCCAAGCTGACCGCCGAGCTCGGCCCGCTCGCCGTCGCGGCCGCCCAGGACGGCATGCACGGCCGGGTGCTGGCCCAGGCCGACTACCGGACCAGCGTCACCTCGGACGATCTGCCGCTGGGACGGGTGGCGGCGGCCGCCGAGCTCTTCGCCGAGCCGATCGGCAAGCTCTTCGTCCAGCACCCCGGGCTGACCGACGACCAACTGGCCGAGGCCGCCCACCGGATCGTCGGCGACCTGGTCGGGGTCACCCTGGCCGGCCCGCGGCTGGTCGAGCTGCTGCCGCTGGGCCTGTCCAAGGCGACCGGCCTGGCCGTCGCGGCCCGCCGGCTGGGGCTGCGGGCGGCGGACACCATCGCCTTCGGCGACATGCCCAACGACCTGCCGATGCTGCGCTGGGCCGCCCACGGGGTGGCGATGGCCGACGCCCACCCCGCGTTGCTGGCGGTGGCCGACGAGGTCACCGCGAGCAACGCGCAGGACGGCGTCGCCCTGGTGCTGGAGCGGCTCTACGGCGGCCTCGGCGCGGGCTCCGCGGCTCAGCCGCGGTAGCCCGGCCGTACTCCGGGTGCGGCTGCCCCGGCCGCCGCGCGGCTCAGCCGTTGTAGCTGAGGTTGGCGCACGGGTCGTCGTCGGCCGAGCGGGCGTTGTCGGCGATGCTGGACGGCAGCGGGGCCGGGGCGGCGGACGCCGCGGCCGCTGACGGGGCTCCGGCCGACGGGGCGCCACCTGCCGTGGTCGCGTAGTCCTTGCCGAGGACCAGGTTCAGCCCCGCGGCGCTGCCCTTCTCCAGCCTCGCCCCGGGGAAGAGCCGGGCCAGCTGCTGAGCCGCCGTCAGATCGGTGGCGCCGTACTGGATCACGGTGGTGTCGTGGTTCTGCGCGGCCGCGTTGGCCAGCCCCGCCACGGTGAACCCGGCGGCCTTCAGCTCGGCGGCGGCCGTGGTGCTCAGGCCCCGGGTGGTGGTGCCGTTGTAGACCGTCACCTTGGCTCCGGCGCCGTTCACCGCGGCCGGCGAGGGAGCCGGCGGGGACGCCGGGGCGGCACTGCTCGCGCCGCCGCTCGCCGGAGCGTCGGCCTGCTGACCGCCGGCGTCCTGCCCGTCCAGGGTGCGGTCGGCCTTGACCGCCGCCCAGAGCCGGTCCGAGTCGGGCTTCACCCAGGCCACCCGGGCACCCTCGAAGCGCCAGGGCACGGTGATGAACTTGACGTCGTGCAGGTCGATGTTCTTCATCGACAGCCCGAAGCTCAGCAGCTTCTCGGGGGTGGCCAGGTCCGGGTCGACGGTCACCGACTTGGTGGCGGCGTCGGCCAGCGGCAGCAGGGTGGTGGGGTCCATCCCCTGGCCCTTGACCTTCTTGATCAGCGCGGAGAGGAAGGCCTGCTGACGCTGCATCCGGCCGATGTCGGAGCCGTCCCCGATGCCGTGCCGCACCCGGACGTAGTCCAGCGCCTGCTGCCCCGAGACGTTCTGCAGGCCCTTGGCGAAGATCTGGCTGCCCTTGTGGCCGAGGTTGGGGTCGAGGTCGCCCTGGTAGACGGCGTTCGGCAGGCAGACCTGGACGCCGCCGACCGCGCCGGTCATCGCGGAGAAGCCGGAGAAGTCCACCACCAGGGTGTGGTCGACCCGCAGCCCGGTCAGGTGCTCCACGGTGTTCTGGGTGCAGGCGGGGTTGCCGGTGTCGGTGTTCCCCATCGAGAAGGCGGCGTTGAACATGGTGTTGGGCTGCGGCTTGGTCCACTTGCCGCCGACCAGGCAGGACGGGATCTCGACCAGCGAGTCGCGCGGGATCGAGACGCCGACGGCGTGCTTGTGGTCGGCGTAGACGTGCAGCAGGATCGTGGTGTCGGAGCGGGCGCCGTCGTCACCGCCGCCGCCCAGGTCGCTGTTGCCGCCGCCGCGCGAGTCCGAACCGATCAGCAGGACGTTGACCGGCTTGTTGCCGTTGGCGTCGGCGGTGGCCGCCGGCGGGCGCTCGGTGGCGATGCCGGCCCGGTCGAAGCTCTTGATGTTGCCGGTCAGCCTGAGGTAGACGGCGCCGGTCGCGCCGACGCCCAGCAGCACCGCTCCGGCGGCGGTCCAGACGATGATCTTCTTGCGGCTCGGCCCGCGCCGGGACCTGGCCCGGCGGGCGGCGGCCCGGCCACCGGCGGCAGCGGCAGCGGCAGCGGCAGCGGCAGGGGCAGCGGGGGCGTCGCCTCCAGCGGGAGCGCCACCGGGCGGGCCGGAGCGTGCGGACCGCTGCCCGGGGACGCCGCGGCCGGCCGAACGTGCCCTCTGTCCTGGCATGCGCGCTCCCCCTCCGACGGCCCACCGGCTCCACTTGTCTGCGGAGCATATAAAGCCACCATCTCGATCACTTGACCGGGTCTTGACTTGCGCTATGACTGAACCAGGGAGGCGGTCCGATCCGTACCGCCAGTTGTAGGATGACCGGGCAAGAGGTTGTAGGATGACCGGGCAACGGGACAGGTCCCCGGACGGCGATCGGAGGTGGCGGGTGAGCGGCGAGCAGAACGGCGGCGGCACCCTGCAGGCCGCCGGTCGGCGCTCCCTGGTGGACGCGGCGATCGAGCAGCTGCGCGAGCAGCTCGCGGCCGGCGCCTGGGCGGTCGGCGAGCGGATCCCGACCGAGCACGAGCTGGCCGAGCGGCTGCGGGTAGGCCGCAACACCGTGCGCGAGGCCGTCCGGGTGCTGGTGCACGCCGGCATGCTGGTCACCCGGCAGGGCGAGGGCACCTTCGTGCGCAGCACCAGCGACCCCGCCTCGGTGCTGCGCGGCGTGCAGCGCTCCGGCGTGCGCGACGTGCTGGAGGTGCGCGCGGCGCTGGAGGCCGAGGCGGCCCGGCTGGCCGCCGTCCGGCACACCCCCGAGGACCTGCGCCGGATGCGGGCCGCGCTGGCCCGCGAGGCCGAGGTGATCGCCGCGCACCCCGAGCGGGGCGGCCGCGAGGCCACCGTCGAGCACGACCTGGAGTTCCACACCGCGGTCGTCGAGGCCGCCCACAATCCCGCCCTCACCGAGGTCTACCGCTACTTCGGCGCCTCGGTGCACGAGGCGATGCGCACCGCGTTCGGCGACCACGAGATGCCCGAGGTGGTCGTGGCCACCCACGCGGCGCTGGTCGACGCGATCGAGAGCGGCGACCCCGAGCGGGCCGAGGCCGCCTGTCGCGCGCTGCTGGCCGAGCCCACCGCGGCGGTCGAGCAGCTGCTCGCGGAGTTCGCCGCCCGGAAGTAGTCGGAAGCCGCCGGGCCCGCACCCACCGCGGGTCCACGCTTCCCCCTGCCACGCCCGATTTCCCTAGAAATGGCACCACCATGTCCGTCACCCGGGCTCAGCACTCGCTGCCCACCTCGGTCCTCCCCGTCCGCTCCCGGCTCGCCCACCCGGCGCTGCTGCTGACCGGCATCGTGCTGGTCGCGCTGAACATGCGGGCCTGCCTGGCCGCCGTCTCCCCGATGGTCGGCGAGATCCAGCACACCTTCGGGCTCTCCACCACGGTCAGCGGGCTGATCACCACCGTGCCGGTGCTCTTCCAGGGTGTCGGCGCCCCGCTCACCCCGCGGCTGACCCGCCGCTTCGGCACCGAGCGGGTGGTGCTCGGCGCGGTGCTGGTGCTGGCCGCCGGGGTGCTGCTGCGGGTGCTGCCCTCGGTCGCGGCGCTGTACGGCGGGTGCGTGGTGATCGGGGTGGCGATCGCGGTGCTGAACGTCTCGATGCCCGGCCTGGTCAAGCGGGAGTTCCCGCAGCGGGCGGCGGCGATGACCGGGGTGTACTCGACCACCATGCTGGTCGGCGCCACCCTGGCGGCCGGCAGCTCGGTGCCGCTGGAGCACGCGCTGGGCGGCGGCTGGCGGGCCTCCCTGGGGGCCTGGTCGCTGCTCGCGCTGGTGGCGGCGCTGGCCTGGCTGCCGCAGGTGCTGAAGGCCCGTCAGGAACGGTCGGCGGGCGCCGTGCCGGCACAGACACGGGCGCCGGCACAGACACAGGTGCTGGCACAGGCACAGGCAGGGCCGACGGCCGGCAAGCCGATCGCCGGCATCTGGCGGCTGCCGCTGGCCTGGCAGATCAGCCTCTTCATGGGCGTCTCCTCGCTGATGGTCTACACCCTGGTCGCCTGGATGCCGACGGTGCTGGCCGATCACGGGATGAGCCGGGACCAGGCCGGCCTGGTCTTCGCGTTCAGCAACCTGGTGCAGGTGGCGGGCGCCTTCCTGGTGCCGCTGCTGGCCGGCCGGCTGACCCGGCAGCGCGGGCTCGCGGTGGCGATGGCCGCGCTGAACGCGGCGGGCGTGACCGTGCTGCTGCTCGCCCCGGTCTCCGGCGCCTGGGTGGCGGCGGCGGTGCTGGGCCTGGCCCAGGGCGGCTCGCTCGGCCTGGCGCTGGCCTTCATCGTGCTGCGCACCGACAGCGTCGCGGGCGCGGCCCAGCTGGGCGGCATGTCGCAGGCGGTCGGCTACCTGATCGCGGCCCTCGGCCCGGTCGGCGCGGGCGCGCTGCACCAGCTGACCGGCGGCTGGACCGCGGTGCTGGTGGTGCTGCTCGTGCTGGCGGGCGCGGCGGCGGTGGCCGGCTGGGGCGCCGGGCGGGACCGCACGCTCTGACGACCGACCGCCCTCACCCGTCCTTACCCGCGCCGGCCTGGCCGGCGCGGGTGGGGACGGGTGGCGCGGTCAGTCGTCCGCGTTGAGGGTCAGGCCGGCCAGCCGGACCGTGGCGAAAGCGGTGGCCCCCACGGCGACGACCAGCAGCAGCGGGATCGCCGCGCCCAGCGCGACGTCGGCGGTGATGGCGCCGGGTGAGGCGATGGCCTTGGCGACCGACAGGCCCCATTGCTGGATGCTCAGCGTCCTGGCGCCCTTGACGAAGTTGCCGACCAGGCTCTCCCAGATCAGCGCGTACGCCAGCCCCACCACCACCGCGTTGCGGGTGACGACGCCGAGCAGCAGGAAGAGCGCGCTGTAAGCGGCGCCCGCCACCAGCGTGCCCACCGTGTAGGCGAGCGCCAGCCCGTCCGCGGTGCCGTCCAGGATCAGCCCGGCGACCAGGGTGGGGACGGCGGCGAAGACCCAGGTGGTCAGGACGGCGACGGCCAGCTTGGTGAGGACGATCCGCCACCGCGGCAGCGGCTTGGCGAGCAGGTAGACGATCGAGCCGTCGTCGATCTCGGTCGAGATGACGCCGGTGCCCACCACCAGCCCGAGCAGCGGGACCAGGGTGCCGAGACCCAGCGTGCCGAGGATCTTGACGGCCAGGTCGTGCTTGTCGGCGCTGGAGGCGCTCGCCACCGCGGCGAGCAGCACCAGCAGCACCGGGACGACCAGCAGCAGGATGGCCCGCCGCCGGCCGAGCAGACCGCGTACGGTCAGCCGTGCCACGGTCAGGTTCACGGTAAGGCCCTTTCTACGGTGTTGCGGTGGTCAGGAGTTGACCAGGTAGGAGAAGACGCTCTCCAGCGACTCGTCCGCCGGGGAGACCGTCAGGAGCCGGATGCCGGCCTCCTTGGCCACCTTGGGCAGCAGGGTGGTGAAGCCCTGGAAGTTGATCGCCTGGATCCGCAGCGCCCGCTCCTGCCAGTCCAGTTCGATGCCGGCCGTGGAGCCGTCGGCGATCAGCGCGGCCGCCAGCCGCCGGTCGTCGCTGGAGCGGACCAGGTAGCGGTGCGGGCGGTTCGTCATCAGCCGGCGGATCCGGCGGAAGTCACCGGAGGCGGCGTGCCGCCCCGCGACCACGACCTCGATGTGCCGGGCCAGTTGCTCGACCTCCTCCAGGATGTGCGAGGAGAAGAGCACCGTTCGGCCGTCGGCGCCGAACCGGCGCAGCAGCTCCATCAGTTGCAGCCGCTGGCGCGGGTCCATGCCGTTGAACGGCTCGTCCAGCAGCAGCACGGCCGGGTCGTGGACCAGCGCCGAGGCCATCTTGACCCGCTGCTTCATGCCCTTGGAGTAGGTGCCGGTCTTCCGCTCCTGGGCGTACTCCATCTCGACCAGGGCCAGCGCCCGGCGGGCGGCGGCGCCCGGGTCGGGCAGGCCGTGGAGTTCGGCGTTGGCGAGCACGAACTCCCAGCCGGTCAGGTAGTCGTACATCGACTCCCGCTCCGGCACCAGGCCGATCGCCCGGTAGACCTCCTGGTTGCGCCAGATCGGCGCGCCGTCCAGCGTCACGCTGCCGGCCGAGGGCGCCAGGAAGCCGCTCATCAGGTGGATCAGGGTGGACTTGCCCGCGCCGTTCGGCCCGAGCAGACCGGTCACGCCGGGCCCGATCGACATCGAGACGTCGTTGACGGCGACCACGTTGCCGAACCAGCGGGAGACCTTGTCGATGGTGATGACTGCCATGACGACCCCTCAGATCTTCCGGTAGCGGCGCAGCAACAGCAGGTACGAGCCGACGACGATGGCGAGGATCTCCAGCCCGAAGACCACCGTGCCCAGCGCCCCGGGGGTGCCCTGGAAGTCGGGCGTCAGGCCGCAGACCTGGTTGACGAAGCGCTCCACCACCGAGCCCGGCGCGATCACGTAGGCCCAGGTCGCGCTGGTCGCCCGGGTGCTGTCCAGGCCGCCGGAGAGCCCGGCGACGATCGTCGCCACCACCCCGGTGACCACCAGCACGCCCATGATCGCCGCGACCCCGAAGCCGCGCCGCGGCGTGGCCGCCGCGACCCCCAGCCCGATGGCCGAGAAGACCACCGAGTAGAGCGCGGCGTCGAGCAGCCCCATGCCGAGGTGCGCGGTGTTGTGGCCCAGGTCCAGCCCGCCGAGCAGCGCGCCCAGGTAGAGCACCAGCAGCGGCAGCACGGTGACGATGAGCATCGCCACCACCAGCGCGGCGCCCTTGGCCCGCACGTAGTCGGCGCGGGTGATCGGGCGGGAGAAGTACAGCGGCACGGTCGCGTAGCGCAGATCGCGCGAGAGCAGCACCGGGGCCTGGGCGGCCACGAAGATCTCCGCGAAGAGCAGGCCGATCCCGTTGAGGTACTGCGGGTAGTCGGTGGGCAGCTCCGTGCTGCCCTGCTTGATCGCCACGACCACCACCACCGCGGCCGGCAGCGTGATCGCGGCCAGCATCAGCATCGGCAGCACCTTGGAGCGGGCCGAGCGGCCCAGGCCGAAGGCGCCGCGCAGGCCCTGGACGAAGAGCGAGCGGGTCGCGTAGCCGCGGCCCAACCGGGGGCCCTGGTAGCCCCGGTAGCCGATGTTGTGGATGACCCCGTCGGGGACGGCGGAGGCGGGCGGCGGGACGTCGGACTGCGTGCTCATCGGCTGCCCCCGGCCGGCTCGGTGAAGATCTCGGCGACCCGGTGGCGGCGCTGCTCCAGGCGGACCAGGCCGAGGCCGAGGTCGGCCACGGTGTCGCGGATCAGGTCGTAGGTGTCGTCGCCCGCGAGCTCGACCAGCAGGATGTGCCCGCCGTCGGGGCTGACGCTCAACCCCGCGGCGGCCAGCCGCTGCTGGACCTGCTCGTCGGCGGTGCCCTCCGCGTTGTCCGTCACCTCGACGGCCAGCAGCTGGGTGGCCTCGGTGAAGGAGGCGGTGGAGGAGGAGCGCAGCAACTTGCCGCCGTCGATCACCACCAGGTGGTCGCAGGTCCGCTCCAGCTCGCCGAGCAGGTGCGTGGTGACCAGCACCGAGATGCCGAACTCGCGGTGCACCTTGCGGATCAGCCCGAGCATCTCGTCCCGGCCGACCGGGTCGAGGCCGTTGGTCGGCTCGTCCAGCAGCACCAGCCGCGGGTCGTGGACCAGCGCCTGGGCCAGCTTCACCCGCTGCTTCATACCGGTGGAGTAGCCGCCCATCGGGCGGTAGCGCTCCTCGTACAGGCCGACGTGGCGCAGCACGTCGGCCGTCCGCTCGCGCGCGGCGGTGGCCGGCAGCCCGGACATCCGGGCCATGTGCACCACGAACTCGGTGGCGGACACGTCCGGCGGCAGGCAGTCGTGCTCGGGCATGTAGCCGACGAGCTCGCGGATCGCCGACCCCTCGGTGGCGATGTTCAGGCCGAGCACCTCACCGCCGCCCGAGGTGGCGGGTGAGAGCCCGAGCAGGATCTTGATGAGCGTGGACTTGCCCGCCCCGTTGGCTCCCACCAGCCCCACCACGCCCGGCTGCACCTCTACGGTGAGCTGGTCGAGCGCGGTGATGGCGGGGAACCGCTTGGTGAGGGCGTCCGTTCTGATGACTGGCGACGCGGTGGACACCCCTCGAACCTAGTGCCCCGGAGCACCGCTCGGATCTGGCTGTGGGCGGGGACCGTCTCCTGCTGCGGGATGACAGCGGGCGGCACCGCCCCCTAGGGGTTGTCCGGACACGAAGCTTCGGCGGCCTCGGCGGCGCCCGGCGCGAGAGCGCGCTACGTACCCTGACGGTCCGTCATCCGAGCAGGTCCGCCTGCAGCAGCACCACCTGGCGGAAGGCCTGGTTCGGCACACCGTGCGGATTGGTCATCAGCACGGTGGCCACCAGGTCGCCGGAGCCGAGGTAGGCGGCCTCCGCGACCGGCTGCTGGGCAGCGAGCGGGCCGACCTGGATGCCGCTCTTGGTGGTGAAGCTCGCCGTCGGGACCCGGAAGTCGAAGTCGTCGATGCCGGTGGTCGCCTGCTCGACCGCCCGCAGGCTGCCGTCCGCGGTCAGGCTGCCGTAGAAGTCGCCGCCCTCGTCCGCCGAGCCGAACTTGAGCAGCCAGATCTCGGTGCGGGTGCCGTCCTCGGCGGTCCAGACCCGGGTGGCGGCCGCGCGGCAGGCGTCGTCCGCCAGCAGGTTGGGCATGTTGGCGGAGCCGTTGTGCAGCTTGGCGTAGTCGCCGCAGACGGCCGACGCGGCCAAGGTGCCGGCCGCGGCCGGGGCGGCGCCGGAGGAGACCGGGGCGGCGGACGTGCTGCCGGACGCGGCGGTGGTGGCGCCAGGGGTCGCGCCGGCGGTGGCGCTGGGGGCGGCGGCGGACGCGGTGGTGCTGGGTGCGGCGCTGGACGCGGTGCTGGTGGCCGCGGCGCCGCCCGGCAGGGCCTCGCGGGGTGCGGGCAGCACCAGGGCGCGCAGGTCGGCGTAGTGCCGGTGGCCCGCGGCGGAGTCGCTCGGTGCGGGCCTGCTGTCCGGGAGTTGAGGCAGCGTCAGGGCGGCGAAGGTGTAGCGGCCGTCGTTGGGCGTGGCGAGACCCGGGATCCTGGTGCGCGCGGGCGCGGTGACCGCGACGGCGGTCGCGCCCGCGGTGGCCGCCAGCAGCACCACGGCGGCCGCCCAGCGCAGCACGGTGGACGCCCGGGGACGGCGCGGCGGGGGCGGCGGGAGCAGCGGCTCCTGGCCGGGGACGGCCCAGGGGTCGAAGGAGTACTCGACGGCGGGCCCCGGGGACGGCTCGGCGGGCGGCGCGAAGGACGGCCCGGCGGGCGGCTCGGGGGCGTGCTCGGGGGTCTGCTCGCGCTGCTCGGGGGTCTGCTCGGTCATACGGACGCTCCGGGAAGGGCCAGCCGCTGCAGCTGCTGACGGAAGATGGACACGGCCTCGCTCAGCGGCAGCGGCGCGACCCCCTCGACGTGCATGGTCACCAGCAGGTCGCCGACGGCCGCCGTGCACTCCATGCCGTCGATCGGTGCCGACGGGTCGAGCTGCGGCAGGAAGCAGCGGGCGTCCGGGTGGTCGGGGACCTGCGGCCCGTCCCGGAACACGCCGAGATCCGCGGCGAGCGCACCGTCGAAGGCGTTCTCGGCCTTGACCGACTGCTGGTCGAACTGGTCCAGCCAGATCGTCGCGACCATGGTCCCTTCGTCGCTCTGGTAACTGCGCACACCCGCGCCCCGGTGGCCCTCGGCCTGCAACTCGGCCTTCACCTTGTCGCGCTGGTCCTTGGGCAGGTCCTTGACCTGCGCGTCCAGGTAGCTGCTGAGCTGATCCTTGGTCAGCGCGGTGTCGTCGCCGTAGACCCCGTCGTCCGGGCCCAGCCGGAAGGCGGTCGGCACCGGGAGCAGGAGGTCCCGCATCGAACCGAAGTGCACACCGTTCGAACCGGCGCCGTACGCCGGGCCGGTGGACGTCGGCGCGGGTGCGGGTGCGGGCGAGGCCGAGACGCTCGCGGAGCCGGGAGCCGGCGCGGCCGCCGTGGCGTGATCGGGCGACGCCGCGATGATGACCGCGCCGATGCCCGCGCCGACCAGCACCGCCGCCGCCATCGCCGCCACCACGCGCAGCGCGGAACCACGGCGAGGGGCGGTGGGGGCGGCGAACTCGGTTGCGGGGGAGGCGAAGTCGGGGGCCCGGAACGGGTCCGCGGGGGGCAGCGCGGGGTCCGGGACGACGGTGGCCGCGGGCGCGGGCGCGGGCGCGGGCGCGGATGCGGGCAGCGGCTCGGCCGGGGCGCTGCCGGTTCCGGCCTGGACGAGGTCCTGGACGGGGTCCTGGGCGGGGTCCTGGTCAGGATTCTGGTCAGGGTCCTGGGCGGAGTTCTTGTCGAGGTCGCTCATGCCAGCCGCTCCCACTGCTGCTCGGCCAGGTCGCGGACCGAGTCCGCGCTCACCTGGGCGGTGCCGAAGGCCTCCACCCGCACCACCAGGTCGCCCCGCCGGGTGACCGCCGCCGCGTAGTAGAACTGATCGTTGGTCTCGAAGTAGGTCGACGGCGTGCTGTCCGCGTGGAACCCGCCTTCCAGGCCGTCCGCGAACGGCGTCCCGCCACTGCGGGCCGCCGTCGCCTGCTGGATGGCCGAGGCCGAGTTGTCGGAGAAGTACTGGACCAGCTGGACCCGGTACTTCACCCCGTTCTGCTCCCAGCAGTTCATCACCGCCCGGCGGAACCCGGAGGTCAGCAGCTCCTGGAAGTCCTTCGCCGCCAGGCCGTCCTCGTCGGCGAGTTGGCCGGCACTCTCCCAGTCGCCCGGGTCCGCGACCTGGAAGTCGTCCCAGTCCTGCGCGCCGTCCGGCTTGGGCAGCAGCAGCGGGCGCAGGTCACCGTCGATGGGCAGCGGCTCGGGGGCGAGCGCCGCCGAGACCTGGGCGTTCAGGCGGGTGACCGGGTAGCCGGGTGCGGCGGCCGGCTGCAACGGCGGCAGCGGGGTGGGCGGGCGGCGCGCCTGGATCGCGTAGCCGATGCCGCCGCCGAGCAGCGGGCCCAGCAGCAGCGCGCCGACCAGCGGCAGCACGATCCGCCCGCGGCGGCGCGCCGGACGCGGGGCCGCCTGCGGCGGGACGGTCGCGGAGAAGGGATCGACCAGGACATCGAACCGGACGGTGCCGTCGGCGGGACCCTCGACAGCGGAGGCGGGCTGCTCGGCAACGGCGGGCCGGTCGGGGGCTTCGGGCCGGTCGGGGAATTCGGGCCGGTCGGGGGCTTCGGGCCGGGCGGGGACTTCGGGCGGCGTGCTCACGGCGGGCTCCTGCGCGGGCGGGACGGGGGTCGAGGGCGGACCGCTGCGGTCCGCGGCCTCAGCCACCGCTGCCCAACCGGTCGTGCTGGCCCTGCATCGCGGTCGACAGCAGCGAGGTGTCGGGGTCGCCCTTCACGTACACGTGCACCTCGTACTCGACGTCGCCGACCGAGCTGACGCCGGCCATCTCGCCGGTGAACGCCTGCTGGTCCGGCTTGAAGAGGAAGCCCTTGGCCGAGCTGTCGCCGGTCACCGGGATCGAGGTGCCGCTGTCGAAGCCGGTCGACTGGGCGAAGGCCCGCGCGTTGTCGGCCGAGGAGAACCGCATCAGCCGGGTGGAGACCTCGGTCTGCCCGTCGGCGCTGCGGTACCGGCGGGAGACCGCCTCCTGGTAGCCGTAGGAGTCCAGGATCCCCTGAGTGTCGCCGGGCTTGTCGTAGTCCTTGGCGATGTCGGCCACGGTGAGCGCGGTGCCGTCCGGGTCGCCGTAGGGCTGGGCGCCGCCCGGGACCGGGAGCAGGAAGTAGCGCAGGTCCCCGCTGTGGGAGTCGCCGCTGACGGTGCCGTGCAGCGTGCTCGCCGGCGCGGGGGCCAGCGTGATGCTGGGCAGCGGCACCGGGGTCGGGCTCGCGCTCGGCAGGGCACCGGGGCTCGGCGCGGCCGCGAGCGGACCGGCCGCCGACGCCGCGGCCGACCGGTGGTGGCCGGGTCGGCCGACCGCGACGGTGACGGTGGCGCTGGCCGCGGTGATCGCGAGCAGCCCGACCGTGGCGAGCGTGATGGTGACGGCACGTGGCAGCCGACCGGACCGGGCACCGGGCGGCTCGGTCGCGGTGACGGAGGCTTCGACTGGCCGTACGTCTGACCGTACGTCAGTGACAGGATCGGGCGCGGACAACTGGCTCCCCCCACGGAGTGCACGAGCGAGACCCGTGGCGCTGTGCCGAACCCGGCCGCACCAAAGGTCACCTGGCAGTATGAGAGATCACCGAGCGCGCTCACCAATGCGAAAATCCGGCCCCATTCTCCCATTGCTCCACCTATCGGACACGTCGTGACCGAACCGCAACGAGCCGCGCGCACCCGTGCCGCTGGAGCGGCACGGGTGCGCGGAAGGACGCGGGCGGGAGACCACGTCCAGCTCAGGGGGCTCGCGGGCCCGCTACGGGATCGTGATCACGACCTTGCCGAACGGGGCGCCGTCCCGCAGGTGCCGGTAGGCGTCCAGGGCCTCGTCGAAGCCGAAGACCCGGTCGATCACCGGGTGGATCCGGTGCTCCGCCAGCGTCCCGTTGAGCGCCTCGAAGCTCGCCCTGCTGCCCGCCGCGAGCCGCTGCAGGGAGAAGAAGCGGCCGTTGAAGACATCGGTGTCGACCGTGGTCCCACCCGAGGGGAAGGCACCCGCCACCGAGATCTGGCCGTTGAAGCCGATCGACCTGATGGAGTTGGCGATGGTGGGTGCCCCGACCGCCTCCAGCACGAGTTCCACCCCGCGCCGCCCGGTGAGGTCCAGGACGGCCGACTCCCAGGCGGGCGTGACCCGGCGGTCCACCACCTCCGCGGCACCGAGCTCCTTCAGCCGCAGGGCCTTCTCGTCGCTGGAGGTGACCGCGATGACCCGGCCGCCCAGCGCCGCGGCGAGCTGGACGCCGAACAGCGCCACCGCCCCGGCGCCCACCACGAGCACGTTGTCCCCCGCCGACATCGGCCGCGGCCCGGTGGTCAGCGCCGACCAGGCCAGCACCCCGGCGCAGGGCAGCGTCGCGGCCTCCTCGAAGGAGAGGTGCGCCGGGATCGGCACCACCGACTCCTCGTCCACCACCTGGTACTCGGTCAGCATCCCGCCGAGGTTGGCCCCGTGCTGCTCACTGACGAGCGGCAGGGTCATCGGTCCGTCGATCCAGCGGCGGAAGTAGGTGACGGCCACCCGGTCGCCGGCCTTCGCACGGCTGACGCCCTCCCCGACCGCGACGACCTCGCCCGCGCCGTCGCTGAGCGGCACCACGCCGGGCGCGGCGGGCACGGCGTAGGTCCCGTCGAGGATCATCAGGTCCCGGCGGTTCAACGAGGCCGCGCGGACCCTGATCAGCACCTGGTTGGCGCCGGGCTCGGGAATCGCGCGCCCCCGGCGGACCAGCCCGTCGAGGCCGTCCTCGTGGCGGTCGAAGTGGTAGCCGGCCGCGGTCCCGCCCTGTGTGTACGTCATCGTGCTCGTTCTCCCCAGCCATCGCTGTCAGGTAGGTTTCTGACGGGTCCTCAGCTCCGTGCCCGCCGGTTTCCCGCTACGGCTCAGGACAGTACGCGCACAATCGGTTCTCGGAATCAGTCATCGATAGGTATGCCGACCGCCCGACCGGGCCGGCGGCGGGCCGGCGGCGCTCACCTCGGTCCAACGTGCGAGCGACCCCCAGCCGGACGGTCAGGTCACGATGCCGGCGGGAGAGCTTGGAGAGCGCCTCGCCGTCGAGCCCGAGGTGCCGCCCACGCGGCATCCGCCGGACCGGCCTCTTCGCGATGGGCGGCGTGCTGCGCGCGGGTGCGCTCAGCCCTGGCAGTGCTGGGGGATGACTGCGGGGTCCGCACTGTCTGCACCGTGCTGGGCGGAGCGTGGTGCCGGTGAGCCGCCGACGTGCCTGAGCCCTGCCGCGAGCGGGTCACGGCAGGGCTCAGGGGGCTTGTCGGCATGGCACGGAGCGGCAGTGTCGTGGTCGGCGGGCCTGGGCCGCGAGTGCGGGCCCGTGACGATCCGACGCGGAGCACCGGCCCCGCTCCGGGCTCAGTGGCGGGCCGTCGAGCGACGGCGTGCGGCCAGCGTCACCGCGCCCGCGCCGAGGACCACCAAGGCTCCGCCGGCGCCGATCAGCAGGCCGGAGGAGGAGCCGCCGCCGGTGAAGGCGAGCTGCTTCCCGGCGGTGGGCGCCGTGGTCGGGACAGCCGTGGTCGGGACAGCCGCGGGCGAGGTCGCCGCCATGGGCTGCACGGCGGCGGGCTGCACGGCGGCGGGCGAGGTCGCCGCCGCGGGGTGAGCGGCGGCGGCCTGGGTCGGCGCGGTAGCGGCGGGCGGGGCGGACTTGGCGGGCGCGGACTTGGCCGGCGCGCTGCTCGGTGCGTCCGGGCGGACGATGTGCAGGGTGCGCACCGCGCTCGCGCCGCCGGGCGCGGTACCGAAGTACACCGTGACGTCGTGCTGGTCGGCGGGCGCCTTGGCGGAGAGCGAGACCTCGAACATGAAGCGCGAAGCCCGGCCGTCGTCCAGGTGCTGGGCGAGGCTGGAGGTGTCGGCGTAGATCACCGGGTCGGACCCGTGGTTGACCGGCAGCGTCATCAACCGCCCGCCCGTCATGACCTTGACGGTGAAGTCCTCGGGCCGCAGGTTGGTCCCACCACCCTGGTGGGAACTCGCCAGCGTGTTGTCGAACCCGAGGACCGGTCGCAGGCCGTCGTACGCCGCACCGGTGAAGTTGGCCATCTCCACGTCGAGTTCGACCGGGCCGCCGCCCGCGGTGATGGTCGTGGGCGTGCCCGGCAGGAAGGCGACCGTCGGCTCGCCCTGGTGCACCGCGGCGGGCGCGACCGGCACCCCGGCAGCGCTCGGCACGGCAGTGCTCGGCGCCGGGGCCGGGGCCGCGGACGTCTCGGGAGCCACCGCGACAGTGCCACCCGAGCCATCGGCCCAGGCCGTCGAGGCACCGCCGAGCAGCGGCATCGCCGCTCCGAGCACGGTGGCGGTGGCGGCGGCCAGCAGACGGGCGCGACGGGCGAAGCGAGCAGACATCGGAAAGTCCCCCAGGAAACTCGGACACGGAAGAAGGCGGGTAGTGCGCCTCACTCCTGCTCCACTCACATGTTCGGAGACCTGGCGGACGCTCTGTGGAAATCTTCTCGTCCTGATGTCCCCTCAAGTTCTCTCTACTGTCCGCGTCGTGTAACAGAGCCGCTTACGCACGATGCCTTCTCCGCAAGGCCTCTCCTGGCGGTCCTTCCGCGATGAGCCCCGGGGCGGTCCCCACCCTGACCGCCGCCGCAGCCACCGCGCGGATCCACCTCGGCACGCTCGTCACCTCGGTCAATCCTCGTGCACCTGGCACAGCCTGAAGCTGTCCGCGCGGCACGTACCGGTAGCTCCGCCGACGCTCAGACCGCGATGAGCCGGACGCGGCTGCCGCAGAGTTCGGCCATGTCGTCGACATCCGAAGTCAGCATCGCCACGGGCCCCGGCTGACGAAGTGCCATCTCGGCGACGGTCGCGTCGATCGCGTACTTGTGGCCGTGCAGCCCGGCTTGCTTGAGCAGCTCCGCCGATGCCTTGGCAGCCTGCTCGGTGACCGACTCGACCTTGACCCGCGAGAGCGTCCAGCTCAAACGCGGCATGTTCGCACGCGCGTGCGTGACCTCCACGATGGTGTTGGCGCAGACCACCAGATCAGCTGCCATCGAGTGGAAGACCTGAAGCATCGCGAGAACGCCTCGGTCCTGGGCGATCCATGCGGACAGGCCCTGTGAGTCCAGCACCACCGTCTCGAAGCGGTCACTCACGCGGCGCTCGCCGCACCCTTGGACTCCGCGGAGCCGAAAACCCTGGCGTGGGCTTCGGACAGCTCCTTATCGGTGAACGTGCCGTGCTCCTCCTGGTGCCGGCGCAGGTCGTCACCGAGCAGTTGATGCCGGATCTGACGAGCGACCGCCTCGGCCACGTAGCCGGAGATGTTGTCGGTGAGCTTCTTGAGCTCGGCCACCTGCTCGGTCGGGAGGGTGACCGTGATGCGGGTCGTAGCGGACATAGAGAAAGCATACTGCGGTATGCGCCTAGAGTCCGGCTCTTCGACACGTAGGGTCGGAGCCATCCGTCCGAGCACAGTGATCCTCCCCATCCACCGGTGGAACGAGGGCCAGAAGATCTGGCGGCGGGCCGAGGAACTCGGGTTCCACGCCGCATACACCTATGACCACCTGTCGTGGCGGAGCTTCCGTGAGGAGCCGTGGTTCGGCGCGGTCCCGACCCTCACGGCGGCCGCCGCCACCGAGCGGATCCGGCTCGGCACGCTGGTCACCTCGGTCAATCCTTTTTCATCCATCGCGTGCTGACCTGCAGGAACGTGGATTCGGCAGCCTGCTGGCGGGGTCTCGCGGCCCGCTGAGTCTCGACGCCTGTCCGCCAGTGGCCGACCAGCCGGTGGCGGACAGATTGCTCCGCGTGGGTCGGCGGCGCGAACCACGCGGAGCAGGGTCCGGCTCAGCCAAGTTGAGCCAGGCCCTCGGTGGCGATCCGCTCGAACACGTCGAGGTCGTTCTCGAAGATCGAGTCCGGGACCGGCCAGTGGATCACCAGCTCGGTGATGCCCAGCTCCTGGTACCGGCCGGCCCAGTCGACGAAGGCGTCGAGAGACTGCAGCGGCTTCTCCGCGGTCGAGCCCTGGAGCAGTAGCTTCTCCAGCTCCGCCACGTCCCGCCCGCGCGCCTCGCAGGCCGCCGTCAGCTTCTCGATCTGCTTCGCGATCACCCCGGGCGCCTGCTCCACCGGCACGTCCGCCGGGCCCTTCGGATCGCCGTACGTCACCCAGCCCTGCCCGTACTCCGCCGCGAGCCGCAGCCCGCGCGGCCCGGTCGCCGCCACGTAGAACGGCACCCGCGGCCGCTGCACGCAGCCGGGGATGTTACGCGCCTCGACCGCCGAGTAGTAGCGGCCCTCCTCGGAGGTGGCGTCCTGGCCGAGCAGCTTGTCCAGCAGCGGCAGGAACTCGCCGAACCGGTCCGCCCGCTCCTTGGGCGACCACGGCTCCTGGCCCATCGCCGTCGCATCGAACCCGACCCCGCCGGCCCCGATCCCGACCGTCAGCCGCCCGCCCGAGACATCGTCCAGGCTGACCAGCTCCTTGGCCAACGTCACGGGGTGACGAAAGTTCGGCGAGGTCACGAGGGTGCCCAGCCGGATCCGCTCGGTCGCCGTCGCGGCGGCGGTCAGCGTCGGGACCGCGCCGAACCAGGGCTCGTCACGGAAGCTCCGCCAGGAGAGGTGGTCGTAGGTGTACGCGGCGTGGAACCCGAGCTCCTCGGCCCGCCGCCAGATCTTCTGCCCCTCACTCCACCGGTGGATGGGAAGGATCACGGTACTCAAGCGCATGCCCTCGACCCTACGCGCGTGCTCCGGCGAGTGAGCTTTCGAGTAACCCACAGTGATGACACCCGCGCAACCGCTGACCTTGCGCCCTACGGGACTCAGTGAAGCCCGCGCTCCAGACCATGACGGTGCGTACCGGTGCCCCCATCCGGGTGAAATGCTGGCGAGCCTGATGCCCGTACGGGACGATGAAGTAGCGTCGGATCGTCGTCTGGAGCCAAGGAGGTGCCGCATGTCGTACGAGCCCAAACTGGCTGCCGCGTTGTCCGGTGCGACCCTGCGGCAGCTGTCGCACTGGCGACGGGCCACCGGCGAGCGCGGCGCTGTCCTGGTGCCGGAGATCTCGGCGTCTCGTCCGATCCTCTACTCCTTTCGCGACGTGGTCGCCCTGCGAGCCTGTGTCCGCCTTCGCGAGGAGGCATCCCTGCAGAAGATCAGGCGGGCGCTGAGCACGTTGCGCGAGGGCCTCGACGAACGGGAACACCTCTCGGCCTACCGAC
Source organism: Kitasatospora sp. NBC_01287 (assembly GCF_026340565.1). Taxonomy (NCBI): domain Bacteria; kingdom Bacillati; phylum Actinomycetota; class Actinomycetes; order Kitasatosporales; family Streptomycetaceae; genus Kitasatospora; species Kitasatospora sp. NBC_01287. The sequence goes on along the minus strand of NZ_JAPEPB010000001.1, from coordinate 4,766,797 downwards.
TGGTCGCGGGCGGTGACACGATCTACCTGGCAGACCCGGACCACGCAGTGGACCTCGTGCGGAGCAAGGGCAATGTCGTCATCCACGACATGGTGGAGGTGCTTGCGCCCTTCTACCGTGGTGGTCGACGAATCCCGGACCTCCTTGAACCCCGGCCACACGTGTCCATCGACCCTGCCGTGCGAGGCGGCGAGCCAGTCGTCGAGGGGACACGCATCCCGGCGACAGAGGTCGCCGCTCTCCTACGGGACGGCGTGCAACCTGAGCAGATCGGCGACTACTACCCGGGCGTGACAGCAGAAGCAGCGCGCGACGCAGCGGACTTCGCCGACTATGTCGACAGTTACGAGGACGCGGAAATCCGGCAGGCAGCGTCTTGAAGCTGCTGCTCGACGAGAATGTGCCGCTTCCCATGGCACGGATCGTGCGGCTGCTCCTGAAGCACCACGTCGTCGAGCATGTAGCCGAACTCAGCGGCTGGGCGGGAACCAAGGATGTCGACCTCTACTCCCGTGCGGCAGCGGACGGCTTTCAGATCGTAGTCACGAATGACACGAAGCAACTGAGCCGTCCACTCGAGGTGGTCGCCGTCGCCGAGTCGGGCCTGCATCGCATCGAGTACCGCCAAAATCACAAGCACGGTGGGTTGGTGGGTCTCGGTGCGGCTATCGCCGCTGTGTGCGCCGGCCTACCCCACGCCTTGGCTGAACTCGAGCAGGCGGACGGCCAGCGTCTGATCTCGCTGAATGCGGTCGACCCGTCCCAACAGAGCCGCTTGCGGATCGTGGATCCTGCAAGCGCCCCGCCCAAGTTCTGGCCCGCCGACTCGCAGGGATAGTGGCATCAGGGGCTGAACCGGCGAAACATCGCAGGTCAGGCTGCGATAGGTGAAACGGGATTGACCGAGGTGACCAGGGTGCCCAGCCGGATCCGCTCGGTCGCCGTCGCGGCGGCGGTCAGGGTGGGGACCGCACCGAACCAGGGCTCGTCGCGGAAGCTCCGCCAGGAGAGGTGGTCGTAGGTGTACGCGGCGTGGAACCCGAGCTCCTCGGCCCGCCGCCAGATCTTCTGGCCCTCGCTCCACCGGTGGATGGGGAGGATCACCGTGCTCAGTCGCATGCCCTCGACCCTACGGGAGCGGTTGCATCAGCAGGAGCGAGGCGCGCCTGTCGGACGGGCCCGGCTAGTAGGTCATGTACTACACTGGTTCCATGGATGCGTCCCGCCCTGGCAAGACCCGTGTCACCAGTGTCTCCTTGCGCACCGAGACCCTGGAGGCGATTCGTGCACGTGCCGGAAAGCAGGGAGTTTCCTCCTACATCGAGGAGGCCGTGCAGCGGCAACTCCAACGCGAAGCCATCGATGAGTACATCGCCACTGCCGAAGCGGAGCACGGCCCGGTCGACCCGACCGAGGTGGCGGCCAGGGCCGAGCGCATCCGCGCCCACCATGCCACGCACCGTGACAACTCGGCTCCGGCAGACGCCGCGTGAGCGGAACGCTCGTTCTCGACAGCGAGGCGCTCTCCAAACTCTCCCGCCGGCACCGCGATATGACGGTCTGGCTGGATGTAGCGCGAACCCTCGACCTGTTGGTCGTCACAAGTGCGGCGACTCTGGTGGAGGCTCGTGACCCCAGAGTGCCCCAGGCCGCGTTCGACCACGCCGTCTCCCTGACCAAGGTACGCCCGATCACAGAGGAGATCGCCCGCGCCGCAAGCAAGTTGCTCGCAGCCGAAGGGTTGCACGGCCACAAGTACGCCATCGATGCGATGCTCGCGGCCACGGCACACCTCGAACGGGGCGACGTCACCGTTGTCACGAGTGACCTGGATGACTTGCGCAGACTGTGCCACCCGCGCGTCGCAGTCGAGCCGATCTGAGCGCCTACGCCAACCCTCTCGCAGCTTCTTCGCCGATCAGCCCCCGATGGGTGAACGAGTATTGACCGAGGTGACGAGCGTGCCGAGGCGGATCCGCTCCGTCGCCGCGGCGGCAGCCGTCAGCGTGGGAACCGCCCCGGACCACGGCTCCTCGCGGAACCACCGCCACGACAGGTGGTCATAGGTGTACGCGGCATGGAACCCGAGGTCCTCGGCCCGCCGCCAGATCTTCCGCCCCTCGGCCCACCGGTGGATGGGGAAGGATCACTGTGCTCGGACGCATGGCTTCGACCCTACGCGTTCGCTCCGGCAGGTGAGATTCGAGCGACCCGCGGCGACGGCACCCGCACGACCGCTAGCGTGGCGCCATGGGTGCACCGGGCAGGGCCGAGCTTGAGGCCATGGTCGACGAGGCCACCGTCGACGCCTACGGCGAGGACGAGCAGCTGAGCGGTCTGTTCACCATGCTGCGGGAGAATCTCGCGGTGCCGTTCAGCACGACGGTCCTCGGCGTCGAGGTGACCGTGCGCGGCGTCGATCTCGCGGAGGACGGCCGGATCGTCGCACTGTGCTCTCGCGGCCGCGTTCGACAGAAGATCGGGATCCTGGAGCTGCCGATGCCAACACCTGCCCCTTGTGGCGCCGAGTGGGTCGAGGCGTACCGCCACTGGGCCGGCTGACACCGAGCAGCTCACACCTCATTTCGGAACTGGCTTGCAGGGAGAGCAGGACATGGCGATCGCGGTTCGGGATGCGGATCACGGCGAGCGCTCGCTCACCGATCTCATCGAGCGCAGTGCCGAGTTGAAGGGAGAGCTGGTCGCCTTCGCGCGGAGCGCTCGCTTCGACCGGTGGCTGACGCCTCTTCTACTGGAGGCCGCAGGCCCTGAGCGGCGGCTGGGCGAAGGCGACGCGATCCGGATCATCGACCACTTCATCCTGCGGTACCGCCTGCCGGGAGGTGCCACCGTGGTGGACCGATTCGTCGCCTCACGGCGGGACTTGAGCGAAGTCGATCGGGAGATGCTGCTCGGCTGGCGTGGCCCGGTCGAGGGCGTCTTCGAGATCCGGCGCAAGGACGGGGATGGCGTCGTCCTGCTGAACCTGGTCGACGACCTGGAGTACCGCGTGTACTCGAACGTCGGGCCGAGCGCCTTCCGTGGAGTGTCCAAGGGACAGTTCCTTCTCGCCTGCTTGGTGCCCATCCACTCGGCCGACGGTGTGTGGTTGATCTCCGGGATGATGTCGTCGTACCCGAAGTCCAGCGCCACCGAGATCGCCCGAGCCGCGGTCCAACTGGCAGCCGGCCAGCCCGAGCTGGTCTTCCGCAACCCCGAGAAGATCGAACAGGGCTGGCAGCGGATGCGGGAGGACCGGGCCGCCTTCGTCGAATTCTGCGGTGGTGACGAACTGGTCCTTCCCCCAGCCGAAGCCGAGGACCTGCTCAACTCCTACTACCGGCACCGGCAGGAGGCCACCACCGCCGCACACCCCGACCGCGCACAAGGCAGGCGGCTGCCCGGGCTGGACTTCCCGGCATTCGAACTCCCACGGGGCCTCGCAGACTCGGAGACGATCGGCGTCATCTACGACGAAGTTGACGGAATGAACTTCTACGCGGACTACGGGATGCTGCGGGACCTCTTCGCCGACCCGGCCCTGACGGGCCGTAGGAAGCACCAGGACCTGCTGCGCACATACCTGCGCGAGGACTCGATCGCCCCCCTGCCGATCCGCCGCCTGGCCGCCGCCCACCCGGAAACCACCGACGCGGTCTTCCGGAAGCTGCTGCGGAAACCCGGATTCAGCTGGGCCGAGCACGGCGAGGACCTGTTGCGCCGACGCAAGCCCTGGTACTACGCGCAGGAGCCCCGACCCGGCGTCTCCGTGATCGGCGAGCGCCTCAGCGAACTCGCCGCCGGCGGCCGACGGCGGAAGCTCACGAGAGCGCGGCGCGTCTCGGTGGCCTCGTCCAGGTGAAATCCTGGCGAGCCTGATGCCCGTACGGGACGATGAAGTAGCGTCGTTCGTGCTGTCCGGAAACGTCATCACGATGGTGGACGTCACCGGTACCGACGCGACGGTCGATCCCGACGGGGACGCCGCCCAGACCCTGAGCACCATGGCGACGTGCCTCGGCACCTTCCCGACGAAGTGAGAGGCGACAGCACGGTGGGACGCCCGCTCCGGTCTACGCTCCGGTCGGGCCGAGCGAGCGTCCGGCCTACCGTCATACCGTATGCCTACTGGTAGAACCGCCTGAAACCAACGAAGTTGGCGCAGGGTTCTCCAGGCCTTCCCCCGCGCTCCGCCGTACGTTATCGGTCGACTCATGAGACTGTCTGCGCACCCGCGTCGTCCCGTGCCGCCCCCGGAGCCCTCAGGAGACAGGCCTGCCATGACCGACATCAACCGCCGCCGGCTCATCCAACTGGCGGGCTCGACCGCCGCCCTCTCCGCGATGTCCACCAGCATCGCGCGCGCCGCGGACATCCCGGCCAACCGCGGCACCGGGAGCCTGCGCGACGTGGAGCACATCGTCGTGCTGATGCAGGAGAACCGTTCCTTCGACCACTACTTCGGCACCCTGCGCGGCGTGCGCGGCTTCGGCGACCCGCGACCGGTGACGCTGCCCAGCGGCAAGCCGGTCTGGTACCAGTGGGACGGCAGCAAGGACGTGCTGCCGTTCCACCCGGGCGCGGAGAACCTGGGACTGCAGTTCCTGGAGGACCTCGCGCACGACTGGAACAGCGGCCACCAGGCGCGCAACGAGGGCAAGTACGACCAGTGGGTGCCGGCCAAGACCGCCACCACGATGGCCTACCTGACCCGGCAGGACATCCCCTTCCACTACGCGCTGGCCGACGCGTTCACCATCTGCGACGCCTACCACTGCTCGCTGGTGGGCCCCACCGACCCGAACCGCTACTACATGTGGACGGGTTGGACCGGCAACGACGGCAAGGGCGGCGGCCCGGTCATCAACAACGCCGAGGCCGGCTACTCCTGGACCACCTACCCGGAGCGGCTGGAGCAGGCCGGCGTCTCCTGGAAGATCTACCAGGACATCGGCAACGGCCTGGACGCGAACGGCGGCTGGGGCTGGATACAGGATGCCTACCGGGGGAACTACGGCGACAACTCCCTGCTGTACTTCGACCAGTACCGCAACGCCAAGCCCGGCGAGCCGCTCTACGACAAGGCCCGCACCGGGACCGACAACAAGTCGGGCGAGGGCCTCTTCGACCGGCTGACGGCCGACGTGGTGGGCGGCACGCTGCCCCAGGTCTCCTGGATCGTGGCACCCGAGGCCTTCACCGAGCACCCCAACTGGCCGGCCAACTACGGCGCCTGGTACATCTCGCAGGTGCTGGACGCGCTGACCGCCGACCCCGAGGTGTGGAGCAGGACGGCCCTGCTGATCACCTACGACGAGAACGACGGCTTCTTCGACCACGTGGTACCGCCGTACCCGCCGGCCTCGGCGGCCGAGGGGCAGTCCACCGTGGCCACCACCGGGGAGCTCTTCACCCCGGCGGCCGGCGACTCCGCCACCGCCGGCCCGTACGGCCTGGGCCAGCGGGTGCCGATGTTCGTCGTCTCGCCGTGGAGCAAGGGCGGCGCTGTCTGCTCGCAGACCTTCGACCACACCTCGATCATCCGGTTCATCGAGCAGCGCTTCGGGGTGCACGAGCCGAACATCTCGCCCTGGCGCCGCGCGGTCTGCGGCGACCTGACGGCGGCCTTCGACTTCCGCCGCCCCGACGCCGAGGTGCCCGGCCTGCCCGACACCGCCGGCTACCTGCCGCCGGACCAGGACCGGCACGCCGGCTACGTGCCGGTGCCGCCGGCCGACCCGGCGCTGCCCAAGCAGGAGCCCGGGGTGCGCACCGCCCGCCCGCTGCCCTACGACCTGGCCGCCGACGGCCGGGCCGGCGCGGACGGCCGGCTGCGGATCGACTTCGCCAGCCACGGCGCGGCCGGCGCCCACTTCCTGGTGACCTCCGCGACCCAGCCCGGCGGCCCCTGGACCTACACCGCCGAGGCCCGGCGGCAGGTGTCGGGCACCTGGACGCTGGCCGCCGGCGCGTACGACGTCACCGTGCACGGCCCCAACGGCTTCCTGCGGCAGTTCAGCGGGCAGGCCGGCACCGCCGGCGTCGAGGTGACGGCCCGTCATGACGGGGACAGCGGGCAAGTGGAGCTGGTGCTGACCAACAGCGGATCCGCTCCGGTCACCGTCACCGTCACCGACGCCTACGGCAACGGCAACGACCACCCCGCCACCTACCGCCTGCGGCCGGGCGCCCACCAGCGCCACACGGCCCACCCGCACCACGGCAACGGCTGGTACGACCTGTCGGTGGCCACCGCCGAACAGCCCGGCTTCCTGCGCCGGCTGGCCGGGCACGTGGAGACCGGCCGGGCCGGCACCAGCGACCCGGCGATCGCCACCACCTGAGGCGGCGGGCAGCGGGGTGGCGGCACGCAGGGGCCCTGGCCCACCGACGGTTCCCCGCCGGTCGGACCAGGGCCCGTGCCGGACTCAGTGCAGCCGGTTCAGGGTGTTGGTGGCGTCGTCCACGAAGTAGACGCTGTCCTTGTCCCGGTCGACGGCCAGGCCGAACAGGGCGCCCGCGCCGGGCGGGTTGCCGCTGGAGTCGAGCTGTCGGGTGGCGATCTGGTCGCCGCACCAGGTGGTCTCCACGATCAGCCCGTCGCCGCCGTTGACCGTCAGGATGTTGCCGTTGGGGGCGATCGCCAGGCCCAGCGGGGAGTTCAGGTGGTCGGCGATGGAGACCTGGCGCCCGGTGCCGGCATCGCTGTCGCGGCGCTCCGCGTCCGGGATCGCGGTGATCCGGTTGCCCAGGGTGTCGGCGACGTAGAGCTTGCCCTCCCGGCCGAGGCCCAGGCCGGTGGGGCCGATCACCAGGGCGGCCGGGTCGGTCCGCTGGCCGAATCCGGAGCCGATCACGGTGGTCGCCACCCGGCGCGGCGGCTCGTCACCGGGGCCGGTGCGCAGGGTGATCCGCAGCACGGTGCCCCGGTCGACCCTGTTGCCGCCGCCCGCCACGGTGCCGTTGAGCACGTTGCTGACGAAGAGCTCGGTCCGGTCGTCGTGGCTCACCGAGGTCATGTCCCACGGGCCGTTGATGCCGTCGCCGGCCAGCGTCTCGCGGACCGTGCCGTGCTTGTCGAGCACCAGCAGGCAGCCCGCCCCGGCGGTGGCCGCCGTGCCGTCCGTGGTCGGCAGGCTGCCCACCACCACCCAGCCGCCGGGCAGCACCGAGAGCGCGGTGGTCAGCCCGACCCCGCCGGGGCAGGGGCCGGGCAGGTTGTTCGGGTCGATCCGGGCGAACTGGCGCGCCTGCCCGTCGGGGCTGATCTGGACCAGCGTGGTGCCGGTGCCCTGCTGGTTCTGGCTGTTGTTGAAATTGCTGACCAGCACGGATCCTTCGCGCAGCTCACCCGCGTTCTCGTGGATCACGGCGGTGCCGTACGGGTTCACATCACCGTTGGCCGGGACGGTCGAGGCCACGGTCGACACGGTGTCGAGCTGGGCGATGAAGGGGACCGGACCGCTGGGCCGGATGTCGACGGCGTGCGCGGTGCTCGCGCCGACCGCCGTGGTGACGGTCAGCGCGGCCAGCACCGCGAGGCGGCGGGTACAGGGACGAACTCTCACGTGCTGCCTCCTGGGCAGGCGCGGGAGCGGCGCCCGGCTCCAGGCATCGGGCCGCTGACGCCGCTGAACGGAAGAGGGTCGGAGCGAGGCCCGAAGAGGCGCCGAGCACTCGGCCGCCCGCCTCGCTCCTGACGTCACGTTAGGCAGTGCGCCGGGCGGACGCGCGGGCTGCTGCGCCAAATGACGCGCCGCGGCCCGGAGCGGCGACGGCGCGGCCGGGGCGGGGCGGGCACCCGGCACGGCGGGAGGGGGCCCGCGGCGGCCCGGCGGGGCCCTGCGAGGGCTGTGCGAGGGCTGTGCGGGGCCCTGTAGCGGCTCGGCGGGCTCGGCTCGGCAGGGGGGCGGGGTCCCCCGCTCCCCCTGCGGATCTCAGCGCAGCGCGAGGAAGACCGGCGTCGCCACCGCCGCGCCGAGCACGGTGCCCACCAGCACCTGCGCCAGGGTGTGGTCGCGCAGCGCGACCCGGGACCAGCCCACCAGCGCGACCAGGAGGTGGAGCGCGAGCAGCCACGGACCGTACTGGCAGGCGAGCATCACGATCGCGCCGGACGAGACCGCGGTGTGCACGCTGACCTTCCACACCGTGGTGACCGCGAGGATCACGGCGAGGCTGGCCAGCATCGCGGCGACCAGGGCGACCATCGCCGCCGGGGCGCCGAAGGCCAGCATCAGGGTCATCCCGAGCGTCACCGAGGCCATGATGAGCGGTATCACCACCAGCCGGTCCTGCCGTCGGCGCACGTGCCGGTCACCCCAGTGGCCGCGTCGCTCACCCGCCTTGATCAGCAGGATCGGGATCACCCCGGCGAAGAGGGCGGCGACCAGGCCCCAGCCGACGCCGGCCCAGCGGTCGGCGTGCCAGCCGGTCAGCAGGGTGACCGCGATGATCCAGTTCTTCGGCTCCAGACCGTCGGTGACCAGCCGCGCGCCCCGCGCCCGGCCGGCGGGGTCGTTCGGGCCGACCGCGATCGGCGGGGCGGTGCCGGGGGCGGCGGGGGTCGGGCCGGGGAGCGGGGTCATGGGGTTCCTTGCGGCTGCGGGTCGGGCGAGGGCTCGGGCGAGGGCTCGGACTCGGACGCGCCGAAGGCGACGGCGGCGGGCGAGCCGTAGGCGGCGGCGAGGCGGAGCAGGCGCCCGGTCTCCGCCTCGAAGTCGAGCTCGGCGGAGCTCTCGGCGGGGCCGGGCACGGCGCCGCCCGCCGGCGCCCGCCCGGCCAGCCGCCTGGCCCGGGCGGCCCGCAGCAGCAGCGCCTCGACCAGCTCCGGGCGGGCGGCCGCCCCGGGCTGCCGGGCGGCCCGGTCGCGCAACTCCTGGTCGGTGTGGCCGGCCAGCACCAGGGCGGCGTCGCGGATCTCGATCACCCGCCGGTGCAGCAGCACCCGCGGGCTGCGGCCCAGCCGGGCGGTCAGCACCACCTCGGGCACCGCCCCGGTGAGCTCGGCCCAGAGCGGCCGCAGTCGCCGCGCGGTGCGCCAGGCCCGCACCGCGGCCCGGGCACCGTCGGCCGCCGGGATCGAACTGCCCAGCAGGACCAGCGCGATCGCCGCCCACTCGATGCCGTCGAGCATCGAGGCGCTCATGAACATCGGCCGGTCGAAGAGCTGCAGCAGCACCTGGCAGATCCGCAGCACCGAGTAGAGAACCCCGGCCGCCGTGCCCGCGCCCAGCACCCGCAGCCCGGTGCGCAGCCAGCCGGCGCCGGCCCGGCGCGCGTAGGTGCCGAAGAGCCAGCTGCCGAAGCCCATCGCGGACCCCAGGTAGCCCGCCACGATCAGCGCGTACACCGCCGCCGGTACCGACCCCGGGTAGGCCTGGTAGAACTCCGCGACCTCGCCGGACTGCCGCAGCAGGGCGAAGCTGACCACCAGGCCGACCTGTGCGGTGAGCAGCACGGCCAGCTGCGGGCGGCGCAGCCGGGGCGCCAGCTCGGGGCGGGCCGTGGCGGTCAGGAAGGAGACCAGCGCACCGCAGGCGACCAGGCCGATCAGGTGCTTGATCAGCACGGCCACGTTGGGCACGCCGAAGGCCGTGTCGATCGGGACGGCGAGCGCGGGCAGGCCCAGGGTGGCCAGGACGCTGACGCCGGCGAAGGCCGTCCACAGGGCGCGCTGGCGCGGGTTGCGGACGGCGGCGGGCAGCCGCCAGGCGGTCACCAGCCAGAGCATGGCCAGCACCGCCGCATGGGCGGGCGGCACCTGGCCGGCGAGCTGGGCGACGCGCGCGGCGGCGGGCGAGGTGACGGTGCCCTCGGCGGCGGCGAGCAGGGGCGGCGGCGTCACGAGCGCCGCGCCGGGTGGCCGAGGGCGTCGTTGAGGCGGGTCAGCACGGCGTCCGCGCCGGGGGCGGCGCCGTCGGCCCCGGCCCGGGTGGCGCGCTCCAGGATCAGCGTGGCGAGCGTCTCGGCGTCGGCCTCCTGGCGGCTGCTGTAGCCGTTGCGGGCGAGCAGCGCGAGGACCCGGTCGGTGGCCAGGCCCAGCTCCAGGTCCGCGGCGCGGTCGGCCGCGGTTGCCGCGGAGGCGGATGCGGCGGCCGCGAGCCCGGCCTGCTCGGGCTGCCCTGCCTGCCCTACCTGCCCTACCTGCCCTACCTGCTCAGCCCGCTCGTCCCGCTCGTCCCGCTCGTCCCGCTCGACGCGGGCGGCCTGCTCGACGAACGCGGTGAGGTCGGCGAGCGAGGCGCCCTCCGGGTAGACGTGGTCGAGCAGCATGTGCGAGATCTCGTGCAGGACGATCTGGGCCTTCAGGATGGGTGCGGCACCAGCCTCGAAGAAGATCAGGTCGACGGTCTCCAGGCCGACCCAGAGCCCGCACGGCAGATCGGCCCCGGCGGCGTCCGCCAGCGGCACCAGGCGCAGCGGGCGCCCCCGCTCACGGGCGATGGCCGCGCAGAACTCCTCCAGCTGGAAGGGGCGGGGCACGACGAGCCGGTCCGCCAGCGCGGTCAATCGGGACCGCCTGCGCCATCCCATGGCCGCCTGCCCTCTCCGCCGTCGCTCCACCACCGCACCGCCAGGGGGCGGGGCCGGTGGGCCGAGCGTGCCCGGACGATCGAACAAGAAGCTTAAACGCTCGGTCGAGCGTCGGTCACGTGCGGTGGCGTGCAGGTGCGATGTCCTCCGCATACGGTCTCCTTCACCGCACGGAGCGTCACCGGTCCTCCCTGGACGGGGCCTGCCGGGCGCCGCGCGGCGCCGCGCGGCGCGGTGCGGCGCGGTGCCGGGCGCCCGGGTGCCGGGCGCCGCCGGGATCAGGACGACGGGTCGGGCCGAGGTCGGCCGCGCCGCACGCGGCCGACCTCGGGCAGCCCCTCGACCTCCCGGACCTGGTCGACGATCGCCCGCAGGCCCTTGAGCGCGCGGGGTGACAGGCCGGCCAGCCGGAAGGCGACCGCGCGGATGTTGCTGTCGGCGAGCACATCCGCCAGTTCATCGGCCGGACCGGCCGGAACCGCCGCAGCCCTGGCACCGGCCGCCGCCGGCGGCAGCGCGCCCGCCTTCAGCTCCCGCACCCGGGCATCCACCCGCTCGGCGACCGTGTCGTCCAGGAAGTAGGCGGCGGGCACCCCGAAGAAGGCCGCGATGGCCTCCAGGGTCTTCACCGTCGGGTTGGTCTTGGCGCCGGTGCGGATCTGCTGCAGCGTGCCGTGCGAGACGGTCGGCCCGGTGGGCCCGGCCTGCTCGCGGATCGCGTGCGCCACCTCGTGGTAGCTGAACGGACCGCGCCCCGCGGGGTGGATCTGCTGGAAGAGGTGGTCGAGCTTCTGGGCGATGGTGCGCCGACTGTCCTGGGCCTGCTCGGGCTTCGACATCGCTCGCCCCTCCCTGCTCCCCCGGGTCCGCGGGGAGCGCCGAGACCGGATCGCGCCGCACGCGGATGCTGTTTCCGTGCTGAAGGCCCCAGTATCCACTGAAATGGACGCCCCGGACGAGCGGAACGGAAAGTTCCTCCTCTTTACGCGGCGCGGCGTCGTCGTGCGATTGCGGTTGACAGGCCAGGGAGGGTACGGCGTATGTTCGACCGCAGGCCGTCCAACAGAATAGATGGACCAGCCCGACGGCGCGCGGTCACACGGGGGTTGACCGCGCGCCGTCAAATCTTTTGGAAGGTCCGGCGGAGCCGGCCGCGCCCGCGCGGGCAGCTGCGAGGATGGCCGGATGACCCAGCCGACTCCGCGCCCCCGCCTGATCGCCACCGACCTCGACGGCACCCTGCTCTGCCAGGGCGGCACCGTCTCCACCCGGACCGCCGCCGCGCTGATCGCCGCCGAGGAGGCGGGCCTGCGGGTGGTCTTCGTCACCGGGCGGCCGCCGCGCTGGATGCAGCGGCTCGGCGAGCACATCGGCGGCCACGGGGTGGCGATCTGCTCCAACGGCGGCGCGGTCTACGACGTGCACCGTGAGCGGCTGCTGGAGAGCTTCCCGCTGAGCGACCCGGACGCCCGGGCCGTGGTGGCCCGGCTGCGCGAGTGGCTGCCCGGCACGGCCTTCGCCTTCGAGTACCCGGCCGGCTTCGCCCGCGAGCCGCAGTTCGAGGCCCGGATGTGGGGCGACGACGAGGCGCACGCGGTGGCCCCCGCCGAGCTGCTGCTGAGCGACGACAGCGGGCGCGCGAGCACCAGCGGCACCGCGAGCAGCGGCCGGGGCGTGGCGCTGAGCAGCTACAAGATCCTCGCCAAGCACCCCGAGCTCGACCCCGACACCTTCCTCGCCGAGGCGCGCGCCGCGGTCGGCGCGCTGGCCGAGATCACCCGCTCCAGCCCGATCGCGCTGCTGGAGATCAGCGCCCGCGGCGTCACCAAGGCCAGCACGCTGGCGCGCTGGTGCGCCGAGCTGGGCATCGACCGCACCGAGGTGGTCGCCTTCGGCGACATGCCGAACGACCTGGAGATGCTGGCCTGGGCCGGCACCTCCTACGCCGTCGCCAACGCCCACCCCGAGGTCCTGGCGGCCGTCGCCCAGCGCACCCTGAGCAACCAGGACGACGGCGTGGCCCGGGTGATCGAGGAGCTGATCACCCGGGCCGCGGTCTGACTCCCCGCCCGGAGCGCCCGCGGCGCCCGCAGCGGCGGGCCGATCAGCCGAAGCGGCCGTTGACGTAGTCGGCGGTCCGCTGGTCGGCCGGGTTGCCGAAGATCCGCTCGGTCGGTCCTGCCTCCACGATCCGTCCCGGGGTGTCGTGGCTGGCCAGGAAGAACGCGCAGGACTGCGAGACCCGCTGCGCCTGCTGCATGTTGTGGGTCACGATGACGACGGTCAGCCGGCCGCGCAGCTCGGCGATGGTCTCCTCGACCCGCCGGGTGGAGGTGGGGTCCAGCGCCGAACAAGGCTCGTCCATCAGCAGGATGTCCGGCTCCACGGCCAACGAGCGGGCGATGCAGAGGCGTTGCTGCTGGCCGCCGGAGAGAGCGCCGCCCGGGGTGCCCAGCCGGCCGCTGACCTCGTTCCACAGGCCGGCCTGGCGCAGGCTGTCCTCGATGAGCTCCTCGCGGCGCTCCTTGGTCACCTTGATCCCGGCCAGCTTGAGGCCGCTGGCCACGTTGTCGGCGATCGACATCGCCGGGAACGGGTTGGGCCGCTGGAACACCATGCCGATCCGGCGGCGCACCTCGGCGGGCCGCCGGCCGTGCGCGTAGACGTCCTCGCCGTCCAGCAGCACCTCACCGGCCAACTGGGCGCCGCGGACCATCTCGTGCATCCGGTTGAGGGTCCGCAGGTAGGTGGACTTGCCGCAGCCGGAGGGCCCGATCAGCGCGGTGACCTCGCCGGCCGCCATGCTCAGCGAGACCCGCTCCAGCACCTTGTGGGAGCCGAACCAGGCGGAGACCTCACGGGTCTCCAGGCCGGAGAGTCGCTCCGACCAGGCCGCGGCGGGCTGCTGCCCAGGGACGGTGGTGGTCATCGGACGGTCCTTTCGCCGGACTGACTCCGCTGGGCTGAGCAGTCGTCAGTTCTGGTGCACATCAGGTCAGTAGAGGTTGGGCAGCAGGGCGGCGGCGTTCTCGTAGCAGGCCCAGAGCAGGGCGGCCAGCACCGGCGCGAAGGCCAGGTAGGCCGCCCGCCGGTGCCAGTAGCGCACCGCCAGGGTGGCCGCCACCACGGCGGCCAGCAGCGCCGCCGCCCAGAGCTGGGCGGCGGCCAGCGCCCCGGTGTCCTGTGCCAGCGCGTGGTCGGCCGGCACCTGGGCGGGCCGCCCGCCGGGGTTGGGCTGCGGGTCACCGTCCAGCCGGGCCCCGACCAGCACGGTGCTGGTCGGGATCCAGCCGGAGTCGCTGGTGGTCAGCACCAGCCGGTTCGGGGCGGCGTCGCGCACCGGGTGGCCGCCGTCGCCGTAGGCGTTGACCGTGTAGGTGAACTGCCCCTGTCCGGTGGAGACGAAGATCTGGTCGCCGACCCGCAGTTCGGAGAGCCGCCCGAACGGCCCGCCGAACGAGGCACCCCGCCCGAAGAGCACCGCGACGCCCGCCTGTCCGGGCAGCGCGGTGTCCCGCCGGTGGCCGGGGCCGCGCATCAGGTCGCGCCCGGTGGTGCCCTCGACCACGACCACGTGGTGCAGGCCGATCCTCGGGATGTCCACGATCGCCACCGGCGTGCCGTCCGCCGCCGCGCCGACCGGCGCGGTGGCCTGGGCGAGCTGGTAGCGGAAGGTCTGGTAGGCGGCGGCCTGGTAGTGCATCTCCTGCAGCGGCGAGAGCGCGGTCAGGTAGACCACGAAGCCGAGCAGCAGTGCCGAGAGCAGCGTCGCCGTCCAGGCCGCCTGCAGCACCCGGCGCCGCCGGGGCGGCAGTCGCACTGGCGTGTCGTCAGTGGCCGGCCGGGCCGGCACCGGCAGCACCACGGTGTCGTCGGTGGACGAGACCGGCGCCGCCTCCTGGGCCGGCGCGCTCATCGCGGGCCCCCGGTGGAGCCGGCCTGGCGGCGGCGGCGCAGCCAGCCGCCGAGGAACGGCGGGACGGCCACCACGGCCAGCAGCTCCAGCGCGGTGATCGTGGTCAGCGTCCAGTTCTGCGGCCGGCCACCGACGTTGACCACGTTCGCGGCCACCTCGCTGGTGCCGCCGCCGCCTCCGCTGCCGCCGTCCTGGACCACCTCACCGGTCTGCGGGTCGACCGTGCCGCCGCCCGAGCCGCCGTCGGTGCCGTCGCCCGGGGTGGACCCGTTGGCCCCGCCGGCGCCCGCAGCGGCGCCACTGCCGCCCGCACCCGTCGTGCCACCGCTTCCGGCGGCACCGTTCGTGCCGGAGCCGCTCGAACCCCCGCTGCTCCCGCCGGCGGTACCGCCGGCGGCGCCGCTGCCGCCACCCGAACCGCCACCGCTCGCGCTCCCGCCGGCGGCCCTGCTGCCGGCCGCGCCGGCGGCGGCATTGCCGGCGGTGGCACTGCCGGTGCCCGCGGCGCCGGTTCCGCCGCTGCCGCTGCCACCGGAGCTACCGCCGCTGCCGCTACCACTCGAACTGCCGGAGCCTGCCGAGGGGTTGCTCCGGTTGCAGGTGAGTGGCTGCCCCTGGAGGTCGCAGGCGTTGGGCTGCGGCGCGGTCTCCAGGATGAGCAGCTTGCCGGTGGTGTCGTCGAAGGTCGGGTTGGGGCAGTTGTTGAGCGTGTTGGGGTCCACGTTCCCGGCGTAACCGGGGATGTGGGTGACCTGCAGCAGCCCGCCGCGGACCAGGCCCTGCGGGATGGGCGAGTACCCGATGGAGTCGATCCCGCTGTTGCCGGTCGCCTGCCCCGCGCAGAGCACGTAGTCGAGGTACTGGCTCAGCGCGGCGCCCTTGGGGTCGCTGAAGCGCGGCGGGACGGGCAGCGGGGCGCCCGCCCGCGGCACGATCACGTAGCTGTAGCTGGAGACGGGGTAGGAGCGCGGGTCCTTGTTGGCGTAGACGCCGTCGAGGTTCTGCTGCAGGAAGTTGGGGTCGCTCGGCGGGGTGGTGTCGTCGACCCCGCGGATCTTGGCCGCCGTCAGCGCGACCGCCACGTTGGAGGCGGTCGGCAGCGAGTAGTAGCCGGCGGGGTTGAGCACCTTGGCCACCGGCCAGCCGCTGGTCAGCGCGAAGGCGTACTCGTCGTAGCCGATCGCGCCCAGGCCCGAGGGCTGCTCGATGTAGTGGGCCACCTGGTCGGAGCCGTTCTGCGCGATCATCCGGCCCGAGGGCGGGAAGAACTCGGTGTAGTCCCCGCAGGCCACCCCGTTGACGCTGCTGCAGTACTGGTCCCACTGCGCCTGGTGGGTGTGCTCCATGAAGCGGCTGAACTGGGCGGTCGCGCCGGAGCCGTCGGAGCGGATCACCGGGGTGACCGGGATGTGCGGCAGGGTCTTGCCGTAGGAGGCGGTGATCTTGGGGTCGTCCCAGTAGGTGATCTTCCCGGTGAAGATGTCCACCAGGTTGTCCGTCGACAGCCGCAGATCGGTGATCTTCTTGCCGCCGATCGACAGGTTGTACATGAAGGCGGTGCCACCGGCCGTGATCGGTACGTAGGAGTAGCCGTAGACCGGGTTCTCCGCGGTGCCGACGCCGCTGCCGTGCTGCGCCTGGCTGGCGCCGTTGTCGTCCTGGGTGCGGAAGGGCACGTCGGAGGCGGTGAAGTCGTCCTGCCCGTTCTCCCACTGCTGGCGGCCGGCCGCCGAGCCGTTCGGGGTGAAGTTGATCGAGATGCCCCGGTCGGCGACGTCGGTGCGCCACTTCTCGATCGCCGGGCCGGCCCAGCTGGACCCGTCGGCGTTGAGCGAGGCGGCGGCGAAGGCGGTGCCGGCCGGGCCGAGCAGCACGGTGAGCGCGGTGAGGGCGAGCGTGAGCAGCAGCGCCAGTGCGCGCCCGGCCCCTCGACTGGCGCCCGGCGCGCGGGCGGGGCGGTGAGCGGTGGCCCACGGCATGGCGGTTCCTCCGAGGTGGCGGTCTGCGGTGCGGAGCGGGGTTCTGAAGGGGCGGCGGCTCATCGGGTCGCCTCCAGGCGGGCCAGCCGGCGCCGCTGGCGGCCGCTGAGGTCACCGGGCCGCCGGCCGCCGATCAACCGGGCGGCGACGAAGAGCACCAGCACCATCACCATCAGGGTCAGTCCGGCGGCGAAGCCGCGGGCCACCATGGCGGGGTAGGGCTGGCGGACGTAGTTCCAGATGTAGAGCGGCAGGCTGACCTGGTGCCCGGCGAACGGGTTGCCGTTGAACCCCGAGGTGAAGCCGGCGGTCAGCAGCACCGGCGAGGTCTCGCCGACCCCGCGCGCCATGCCGAGGATCACCGCGGTGGCCAGACCGGGGCGCGCGGTGGGCAGCACCACGTTCCACACCGTGCGCCACTGGCTGCCGCCCAGCGCGTAGGAGGCCTCCCGCAGGGTGCCGGGCACCAGCCGGATGACCACCTCGGCGGCCCGGGTGACGATCGGCATCATCATCACCGTCAGCGCCAGCGAGGCGGCGAAGCCGCAGGCCTGCAGGCCGAAGGTGAGGATCACCACGCCGAGCACGAACAGGCCGGCCACGATGGACGGCAGCGCGGTCATCGCCTCCACCAGGGTGCGCACCGGACGGGCGCCGCGGCCACCGATCTCGGACATGAAGACCGCCGCCGCGATGCCCAGCGGCACCGCGAAGAGCGTGGCCAGGCCCAGCTGTTCGACCGAGCCGACCGCCGCGTGCACCATCCCGCCGGAGGTGATCGGGGAGACGGCGGAGGTCCGGGACATGGTCTGGGTGAAGAAGTTGCCGTGCTGGGCCGCGTGCACGCCGCGCACGGCGATGAACCTGAGCTGCTCGATGATCAGGGAGGTGAGCAGCAGCCCCGAGCTCCAGGCCACCAGGGCGACCAGCCGCTCGCGGACCACCAGCCGGTCCCACTGCAGCACGCCGAGCGCGTAGCTGAAGCCGAGGAAGAGCAGGTACCACAGGAGGAGGAAGCCCTGGGCACCGCTGAACGGCAGCACCCGCTCGTAGAGCAGCCAGTCGAGCGCGAGCGAGCCGCCCAGCGCGGCCAGCAGGGTGCCGACCTCGGCGCGGGTCACCCCGCCGAGCCGGCGGCGGCGCTCCTCCGGCGGCCGCGGCGCGGCCGGGGCCGCCACCGAGCTCCCGGTCAGCTGGACGGTGGTCACGGAGGTGCCCCCTTCGGGTCCGGTGGGGTGGGTCGTCGCTTGCCGGGTGGTCGCTTGCCGGGTGGTCGCGGCCTGGGGGGTCGCGGCCTGGGGGGTCGCGTGCTCAGCCGTCGCGGCGTGGGTCGTCAGGTGCTGTGTCGTCAGGTGCTTGGACGTCAGGTGCTGGGTCATCGACGTCAGTCCGCCGTCGCCGCGCCGGAGCGGGAGCGGCTGACCACGATGCCCGCCAGCACGTTGACCACCAGGGTCAGCGCGAAGAGCGTCAGGCCGGCCGCCATCAGCGCGGAGAGCGAGAGCCCGTCGGACTCGCTGTAGCGCAGCGCGATCAGCGCGGAGATCGAATTGGCTCCCGCCTCCAGCACGTGGCCGCTGAACCGGAAGATCGGCGAGATGATCAGCGCCACCGCGATGGTCTCCCCCATCGCCCGGCCGAAGCCCAGCATCACCGCGCCGATCACCCCGCCGCGGCCGAACGGCAGCACCACCGTGCGCACCATGCCCCAGCGGGTGCTGCCGAGCGCGTAGGCGCCCTCCCGCTCGCCCTGCGGGGCCTGCGAGAAGACCTCGCGACTGAGCGAGGTGATGATCGGTGTGATCATCAGCGCCACCACCAGCCCGGCGATGAAGGTCGAGGAGGTGTAGGAGGTGCCGATGTCACCGGTGCGCACCTTCAGGAACGGCAGCACCCCGCCCAGGTGCAGCGCCGTCCAGCGCACCATCCCCAGGATCCGCGGCTGCAGGAAGAAGAAGCCCCACAGGCCGTAGACGATGCTGGGCACGGCCGCCATCAGGTCGACCATGGTGACCAGCCCGCGGCGCAGCCGCACCGGCGCGTACTCGGCGATGAAGAGCGCCGCGGTGAGTGAGACCGGCACTGCGAAGACCAGCGCGATCACCGCGATCAGCACGCCGTCGGGCAGCACCGCCGCGATGCCGAAGACGTGCGCGGACGGGCTCCACTTCTGCTCCGTCAGGAAGGACCAGCCGGAGGCCCGCAGCGCGTCGGTACCGCGCAGCAGCAGGAAGAAGGCGATCAGTCCCATGATCGCGAAGACCGAGTAGCCGGCCACCCGGAGCAGGCCGCGGAAGATCCGGTCCCCTCGGGTCGCGGGCGCGGTGATGGTGCGCGGGCGGTCGTGGTCGGGCGTCGGTCCAGGTGGTGCGAGCGGTGCTGAAGTCATGGCTGGATCAGCTCTCTTGGGCTCCGTCGGGGTGGTGGGTCCTCGGGGCGGCCGACCCGGTCCCCGGCCCCCGAACGGGGACGCCGGGGACCGGGCCGGCCGGCGTGGGATCAGCCCGTGCGACCGGGGCCGCCCGGGCGGCGCAGCCGGGTCAGCAGCCGGGCGCCGGCCGCCGTGCCGCCGAGCAGCAGCGCGGCCGGACCGCCGATCAGCAGCACGGCGCCGCCGATCAGCACCACCGGGAGCAGCAGTCGGGCCACCCCGGCCCGGTCCGGTGCCGGGCTGCCGACGAAGGCGACCGGGGCGGACGAGGGCGCGGACGAGGAGCCGGAGGGTGCGGCCGATGGGGCGGCGGAGCCGCTGGGCTTGGCCGAGGCGGCCGGCGGCAGCGGCCCGGCACCGATCTGGGCCAGGCCGGTGCCGCTGCCCGCGCCGGTCCCGGTGAGCGTGCCACCGCTCACGGAGCCGCCGGCGCCGCTCGTCCCGCTCGTCCCGCTCGTCCCGCCGCTCGTGTCGGTACTGGTGCCGGTGCCGCCGCTGGTGCCGGTGCTGCCCGTGTCATCGGTGGTCGCGGCCGGCTGGGTCGCGCTGTCGGTGTCCGGCACCTGGGCGGCCGGTGCCGTGGTGGCTGTCACCGGCGCCGTGGTCGTGGTGGTGCCGGCTCCCGTCGTGGCGGTGGGCGTCGGGGTCGGGGTGGGCGTCGGGGTGGGCGTCGGCACCGTCTGGTTGCCCGGCAGCGCGCTGTCCTGGTCCGCCACGTGCTGCAGCGCGCTCTGCGCCTGGCTCAGCTGACTGTTGGTCAGATCCGCGTAACCCGGGCCGAGTTCGCCAGGATTGCGGCCGTAGAGCTGGCCGCCACCCTGGCTGGTGACCTGCTGGAAGAAGCTGGAGACCGCACCCGCCTTGGCGTCACCCAGACCGGTGGTGGGGAGCATCGCGTACTGGACCACGGTCAGCGGGTAGGCCGCCGCGTCCCGGGTGTAGGCGGTGTCCTGGACGCCGTAGGGCAGCGTCTGGGTGGCGGTGGCGGGGTCCACCGGCATGTCGTTCACCGCGGCCTGCAGGGAGCTGGTCGTCGGGGCGACGTACGCGCCGGCCGGGTTGAGCAGCTGCGCCTCGGGCAGGCTGTAGGACTGCGCGTCGGCGCTGTCCAGCACCGCGATCAGCTGCCGGCTGCCGACGGGGGCGGCCGCGCAGTGCGGGTGCGAGCCGGAGCTGTCCAGGATCGGGCTCAGGCAGGTCGGGGTGTTGGAGAGGAACTTGCGCGCGGTGTCGTCCTGGCCGCTGAGCACCGGGTTCCACTCGTAGCGCTTCTCCGAGAGGCCGGTGCCGTCGGCGCGCAGGTAGCCCGAACTGTCCTGCGGGATCAGCAGGTCGACCGGGTAGCCGGAGAACGCCGGGCGCTGGTAGGCCGGGTCGACGTGCATGCCCCAGCCGTCGGGCTGGCCCTGCAGGAAGGCGGTGGCGTCGGGATCGCCCGCGATCCAGGCGGTGAGCTGGTGCACCAGGTCGGTGGAGCTGCCGACCACGATCGGCAGGCTGCTCGGGTTGCTCCTGTCGCAACTGGGCCAGACGGCCGGGGCGATCGCGCTCGCCGGGTTGAGCTGCAGGAACTCGGGGTCCTCGAAGATGCACCGCGGATTGCCCGCGATGCCGGCCGCCTGGAAGCCGGGGGAGGTCTGCGCGTAGGACTGGGTGAGCTCCTTGGCCAGCAACCGGGGGTTCAGGCGCATCTGGGTGATCGGCCGGCCGGTCTTCGGGTCGTCGACCGCGAACACCACCGAGATCGCCGAGTTGGCCAGCGGCGCGTAGACGTAGGGGCGCGGTGCCGGTCCGGGGTCCGCCCGCACGGTCAGCGCGACGTCGGCTCCGCCGCCCTGGAGGAAGGTCTGCCGGGCCTGCGGCTCACCGAGCGAGGTGTAGCTCGCGTACACCGGGGACTGGGCCAGGCACGCCCCGGCCCGCCACTGCTGGATCGCCCGCTCGCCCATCGGCAGTCCGGCGGTGGAGAAGTCGGCGTTCGCGCCGGAGCAGCTGTCCGCGGTCGGCGCGAAGCTCAGCGGGATCACCGCGCGGTGCGTCCAGGAGCAGGCCTCGCCGGTGGCGTTGCCGTTGCCGTAGTTGCCGGTGTTCATGATCGAGTCGGTCGCGAAGTTGTAGCTGCCGTCCGCGTCGTTGGTGTGGTCGTCGCAGTTGAGCGCGCCGCTGGAGTCGCCGTTGAGCAGGGCGTCGAGACCGACCGTGTCACCGCCGTAGTTCGGCTCCACCACGATCGAACAGGGGTGGGTGGCGTCGCAGTTGAGCGTCTGGCTCTGCGCCGAGGTCCAGACCTCGATGTCGGCCGAACCCGTGCCGTCCTGCCCGGTGACCGCCAGGGCCATGTTGGAGGGGAACTCCGGGGTGTTCAGGCCGGGCGCGGGCGAGCCCTGCTGGAATCCGGCCGCGGCCGGGTCGCCGTAGACGGTGTCGCCGTAGCAGTCGGTCGGCCCGGGGTCGGTGCCCCGGCACTCGTAGACCCGCACCGCGTAGAAGGCGTTGCCGTTGTTGAGGCCGACCGCGGTGACCGGCGCTTTCGTTCCGTCGACGGTGGGTGTGAAGCCCGACCAGGAGACGTGCACCACCTGGTCGGTCAGGTCGTAGGCCGGGGAGACCGTGACGCTGCCGTTGGGCCCGAGCTTGTTGCTGGCCGGCTCCCAGACCTGCGGCCCCTGCACCGTGCGCGAGCTGCTGTCCGCCTGCGCCTGCGGCAGCCCGCCGGCGCCGAGCGGCAGCACCACGAAGACGGCCGATATCGCCCAGGCCGCGGTGGCGGCCAGCCATGCGCGGCCCCACCACCTCAGCCCTCTCGGAGCTCGGTCTCGGACTCTCATCAGGGATACCTCCGGCGGGGCGCGGTGCGGATGTGCGGGCTACAGGCATGCGAATGGACCCACGGTTTCCCGTGAGCCCATTCGTCCATGCACGAGTGACACGTGATGACGACTCAGATGTACGAGGCCCCAACCGGGCCCCGATTGCCGGGGTTCGGCGGATTCGTCAGCTGCCGGGCGTGAAGGTCAGGTTGGCGGTGCCCGCGTGCTGGCCGGCCGTGAAGAAGGTGGTGCCGAGCTGGGTGTCCGCGTACTGCGCGCCGGCCGGGTCGATCTCCAGGTCGTCGGAGGTCAGGGTCTGGGTGCCGGCGGAGGTGGTCACCGAGGTGTTGCCGACCGGGTCGAGCAGCAGCACCGGCGCGCTCTGGCCCAGCGGAACGCCGGTGACGGCCCAGTTGTCGGCGCTGAAGGCGAGCTTGTTGAAGACCGCGACCTTGCCGGTCTTGATGTTGACCAGCAGCAGCCCGCCACCCAGCGAGACGTTGCCGTAGAAGCCGGGGAGGTTCACCGTGCCGCCGGTCACCGGGAACGTCGCGGAGAAGCCCGTGCCGCTGGTGAAGCCCGGGGTGGCGTTCGGCAGCGCGATCGCGATGATGCCGCTGGCCGCCGCGTCCTTCAGGAAGGTGCTGTCCTCCTGGACCACCAGGCTGCCGGTGGGCGCGGTGGTGGCGGTCGCGGCGAGGGCGGTGTCACTCAGGCCGGTGACGGCCAGGGCCGCGGCGGCGGCGACGGCGGTGACGGCGAGGCGGGCGCTGATGCGGGACATGATGATCTCCTTCGTGCACGGCATTGGGCTCGGAACCGGCCGACGGCCAGGGGTGAGGACCCCTGGCCGTCGGGTTGCGCGGGTCGTGCGGGTGCTGCGGTCGTACGGGTGCTGCGGGTGGCGCTGGTCGTTCGGGTGGTGCGGGTGCTACGAGTGGTGCGGGTGGTGCGGGTGGTGCGGGTGCTGCTGGTGGATCAGATGTGGGTCACGCCGCCGCACTGGCCGACCTTCAGGGCCTGGAAGCCGTAGCTGGCGATGTCGTTCTTGGCGGTGGTGTTGGTGCAGACCCAGCCGGCGGTGCCGAAGATCGCCTTCAGCGCCGGGTTGGCGCCGGTGCCGGTCCACTCGGCGTCACGGAACACGTTGTAGACCACGCGGCCGTAGTTGGTGGCGGTGTAGGTCGGGTCCAGCACGTGGGCCGAGGTGACCGGGAAGAGGCCGTCGGTGCTGCGGATGGTCAGGTTGCCGGGCGCGTCGGTCGTGGTGGTGTGACCGCCGTAGACCTGGCCGATGTAGTGCGCGGCGGAGTAGGGGACCAGCGCGTTGGCGTCGGTGGCGAACACCGCGTCGGTGCCCTCGTTCTCCTCCGGGGTGTAGCTCTCCACGCAGGCGCCGGGGGTGATCGAGGTGGTGCCGCCGCCGACCGCCTTCAGGAAGAAGGAGCGGGTGCCGGAGCTGACCTGCGGCAGGTAGGCGTCGATGGTGGCGTTGGCGCCGGTGTAGCCGGGGATGTCGGTGATCTGGTTCCAGTTGGTGATGCTGCAGGTGTAGATGCCCGCCAGGTCGGCCGTGGTCAGGTTGGCCGGGGCGTTGCCGGTGGAGAGGGCCGCCCAGGAGACGCCGTCCTTGGCGAAGGCCACGAAGTCGTCCGTGGTCAGGTCGCCGGTCTGCGGGCCGCGCGAGGAGCGGGCGAAGTTCACCGTGGTGCTGGTGTTGGCGTTCAGCGCGGTGATGCCGGCGCCGGAGCCGTTCGGGCGGGTGATCGAGGTGGCCCCGGTCTTGGTGGTGATGCTGCCGGCCGGGGTGGCGTCCCAGCTGTACAGGCGCGGCGAGGTGGTGTCGCCCTTGCCGGTCAGGTAGGCGTTGTAGTCGGTCGAGAACTGGTTCGACACAGCCTGCGTGGTGTCCGAACCGACGCCCACGATGTCCTGGGCGGCCGGGGTGACGGACGGGTCGGCCGAGGCCTGGCCGGCCGCGACGGTGGCCAGCGAGGTGGCGATCGCGAGGGACGCGAACAGCTTGGCAGCAGTGTGACGCATGGTGCTTTCCTCCGGTGGGAGAGGCAGGCATGACGTGTCCGGGTCCGGGGTCGAACCCGGGTGCCAGGGACCGCAGTTCCTTCGGCCCGTCCGGCGGGACCGATCCTGTCCAGTCGGCGGCGGCGCTGGAAGCTCCCTCGGCACCTGGTCGAGTACCGGTGAACTTCTGGGTTTTGTCGACAAGGACGTTTAACCGCAGGCCCGGCCAGCTGGTTCGTGAGCCCTCGCACCGCCCCGGGGCGGGCACGCGCTGCCTGACGTTCTTCTCGCGGTGGCGACTGGGGTCGCAACCGGCCACCTCCAGGTCATCCGCCGGCTCACCACGGCCAGCGGCCTTCACTCCCGGCGGTGCGCAACTCCCGCTCCAGCACGTTGAGTCCGCCGCGGAAGCCGGCCACGCCCTGGCGGCACTGGTCACGCCGAAGGTAGCCGCGCGCGCTGCGGGCCACCGGCTCCCCGGCGGCCGGGTCCGGGCGGGTGGTGCGCGGGGGGAGGTAGGCCGACCAGCACCAGGCGCGGGCCTGGTCCTGGACGAAGGTGTACCGCAGCGAGGCCCGCTCGATGAGCAACTCGCGCAGTGCGGCGACGAGTTCGGGCTCGGAGCGGTAGAGCCTTGCGGAGACGGCGAGTTGGCGTCCGTTGCCGGCGGCGAGCGACCAGCCGACCAGGCGGCCCGAGCCCTGGACCGCGAGGAGGCGCGGGCCGCGTGCGGCGGGGCGTTCAGGCATCGCCGCCGGGTCTCATGCGCGCGAGGGGCTCGGGCCGGTGCGCGGGATCGTGCACGGGTTCGTGCACGGGCCCGGCCTCAGCCCGCGGCACTGGCCGTGGTTCGGGTCCGGGGGAGCGCTCCCGCGCCGGGCCCGGCGGCTCGCCCGCCTGCCGTTCGAGCAGCGCCACGAAGCGCCGGAACGCGTTCTGACAGGTGGCGTACCGCTCGTACGCCCGGTTGGAGCGCGCCTCGGGGACCCCCCGAGAGCCCGGCACCACCCAGATCCAGCCGATCCCGTCTCTCACGTGCGTGATACGGGCCGTTAACCCGGCCGCGTCCACCCGCAGTGCCGCGAACGAGCGGTCCGCCTCCTGGGGGGAGTCGTACACCGGCGACGAGACGGCGACGATCCGCCCGTTCGGCGCCTTCAACTGCCACTGGTAACGTCCGTTCGCCGCACGCTCGATCTGAAACCCGCCCCTGACCGACTCCGTGCCGGACCGGTCACCGCCACCTTGGCCCACCAGGCCCACCCGCCCCTGTCCCCGGCGCCGCGCGGCCCCGAGGGAAGCCGGGGACACGTGGGCGTCGCGTAGAGATCCCGTGCTCGGCACCCAACCGGCCCAACCGTATGTGTGCAGAGCTGGACACAGATAGGGGCGATCACCGATCGGGCGTTCTATTGGCCGGGAAGTTCTCTCCCGTTAACGTTCAACTAAATCCACAACTGGCTTGCCAGCCAGGCGAGCTGAGTTGTCCGCGGACAGCTACGGGGGCGGGGGCGGGACGGGGGGCGGGACGGGGGGCGGCACGAGGGGCGGGGCGCCGGGTGCCTCGATCAGGGGCGGTCCAGGCCCTCGTAGGTGAAGGTGTAGTCGACGGACGACTCCCCGTGGCGCGAGGTGAAGTCGCCGCTGCCGCGCAGGCCCGCGAGCGCGCCGGTGCCCGAGCCGGGCACCACCTCGAAGACGCACCGCACGCCGCCGTCCTCGTGGAAGCTGCCGCGCTGCTCGACCACGAAGGCGCCCGCGCGACCGTCGAGTGTGCCGGTGATCAGTTCGAACCCGTTGAAGAGACCGGTCTTCTCGGTCGCGTACACCATCGTGTACTGGCAGGTGGTGCCGGTCGCGGTGAGGCCGCCGGTGAAGTCGTTGGTGACGGCGGCGCGGGCCAGCCGCGGCGCGGTGAGCGGGTCGGTGGGGGCGAGCGGGAGTTCCTCCCAGCCGGCGAAGGTGAAGGTGCCGATGGTGGTCACGGCGGTGGTCGCGGTCACGGCGGTGGCGGTGGTCGCGGTGGTGGTGGTAGTGGTGTTGGTGTCCATGCGCTTGTCCTCATCCGTCTCGGTTCGGTGTCCTCCCAGCCTGGGCGGCATACCTGACACCTCCTGTCAGGTAGCCGCGCCACAATGGCCGCCATGCGCGCCGACCGGCTCCTCTCGCTGCTCCTGCTGCTGCAGAACCGCGGCCCCCTGACCGCACCCGTGCTCGCCGCCGAGCTGGAGGTCTCCGTCCGCACCGTCTACCGGGACGTCGAGGCGCTCGGCGCGGCCGGCGTCCCGGTGCTGGCCGAGCGCGGCCCGGCCGGCGGCTACCGGCTGGTGGAGGGCTACCGCACCAGGCTCACCGGGCTCACCGACGCCGAGGCGGGCTCGCTCTTCCTGGCCGGCGCCCCCGGCCCCGCCCGCGACCTCGGCCTGGGCGCCACCCTGGCCGCCGCGCAGCTCAAGGTGCAGGCGGCGCTGCCGGGTCCGCTGGCCGACCGGGCACGCCGGGTGCAGGAGCGCTTCCACCTGGACGCGCCCGCCTGGTTCCGGGAGGCCGATCCGGTGCCCTGGCTCGGCGAGATCGCCCGGGCGGTCTGGGAACAGCGGGTGCTGCGCTGCGACTACCGGCGCTGGCGCGGCGAGGTGCGGCGCGAGCTGCGGGCGCTGGGCCTCGTGCTCAAGAGCGGGATCTGGTACCTGGTCGCGGCCCCGGGGGACGGCGGCGCCCCGCGCACGTACCGGGTCTCGCGCTTCCTCACCGTCGAGCTGACCGAGGAGGTCTTCGAGCGACCGGCGGGCTTCGACCTGCCCGCCTACTGGACCGAGTCGAACGAAAGGCTGACCGCGATGTTCTACCAGGGCAGCGCCGAGCTGCGGATCTCCCCGGACGCGGCCCAGCTGCTGCCGGCCCGGTTCGGAGCGGCGGGCGCCCGCGCCCTGGAGAGCGCCGGAGCACCGGAGGCGGACGGCTGGCTCCGGGTGGACCTCCCGATCGAGACCCTGGCGGTGGCGGTGGGCGACCTGCTGCGCCTGGGCGCGGCCGCCGAGGTACTCGGCCCGCCGGAGCTGCGGGCGGCCGTCGCCCGTGAGGCGGCGCTGGCCGCGGCGCACTACGCGTCATAGGCGGCGAGACTGTCCGGCCCTACCTCGCACCAGGCGATCTTCCCGATCGGACCGTTCGGCCGATCGGTGCAACCCCACTGCTTGGCCAGCGTGTTGACCAGCAGCAGGCCACGCCCGTGCTCGTCCTCCGGTGCGGGCACGGCGAGTTCGGGCCTGCTGCCGCCCGCGTCGTGCACCTCGATCCGCAACCGCTCACCGTTCGCGTGCAGGTCCACGAAGATCAGCCTCCCCGGCGCCCGGGAGTGGGTGACCGCGTTGGTCGCCAGCTCCGAGAGCAGCAACTCCCCCGTCTCCACGAACCGGTGACCGCCCTCGACGCTCGCCAGCAGCCCGCGCAGCAGCCGCCGGGCGAGCGCCGGGGTCCGACTGCCCCGGGGCAGCCAGCAGTTCTCGGCGGCTTCGAGGAGGAGGGGGGAGTGCGGAGAGTGCGGGGAGTGCGGGGAGTACGGCGTTTCGGACATCGGAAGCCTCCGGGAGAAAGGGCACGGGAATGCCCGGACGGCTGGCTGCGCCGGGCGGAAGGCGGTTTGCCGTTCCGGTATTAAGCATCGGGCAGCGTGGGTAGTGTGACGAGTGATCAGGGCTCCACAGCAGGTTTCGTGACCGGGGGTGCACCGTGGCTCGACGGAAGACGGATCAGGATGCGCTCACGCGTTCGCTCGTCCTGTTCGGAGTGGAGTTGAAGTTCCACCGGGAAAGGCAGGGCCTGTCGCAGCAGGATTTGGCAACCAAGGTCCATTGCGCGCGTTCACTGATCGGAATGATCGAGACCGGTCAACGTGCGCCCGCTGATGACGAGTTCCCGCGTAGATGCGATGAAGTCCTGAACACCGGCGGCTCTTTGGGCCGAATGTGGACGAGCATCCTGGACGAGGAGGCGAAAGCCGCCAAGACGCTCGACACCTATACCGAGATCGAACAGGCAGCCACCGCGATAAGGCACTTCCAGCTGCAGTGGCTTCCCGGACTCCTGCAGACGGAGGAATACGCCCGGACGCTCTTCGAACTGGACATCCCCGGCCAGCCCGATGCCATCGAGGATCGCCTGAGCGTTCGAATGTCCAGGCAGAATCGACTGAGCGGCGAGGACTCACTCATGTACACAGCACTGATCGACGAATCGGCGCTGCGACGCACCATTGGGAGCCCCGCCCTCATGCGACGGCAACTCGAACATCTGCTGACTGCAGGAGAACGGCCGAACGTGGTGATCCAGGCGCTGCCGTTCTCCGCTGCCGGGGCGTACCCGTTCGATGCATCAGTGATCTTCTTCGACCTCCCGGAGGAGCCACTCATTGCCTACATCGAGGCCCTGAACTACGGTCAAGTCGTAAGCGTCGCAAGAGATGTAGCAGTCCGAGCGCGACGTTTCGAAATGCTACGATCACACGCACTGTCCGTTCGTGAGACCCGCGCTCTGATCCGAAGCATCATCGAAGAGGAGGCCGAGAAATGATCCCTTCCGCATCCCTGTGGCGCAAGAGCTCCTACAGCAACCCCGAGGACGCCTGCGTCGAAGTGGTGGACCGCCTCCCCACCGTCCCCGTCCGTGACTCCAAGGACCCCGCCGGCCCCGCCCTCGACTTCCCCGCCCCCGCGTGGTCCGCGTTCGTCGCCGCCCTCCGCACCGGCGAGTTGCCCGGCTGCTGACCGGAGCGCCCGGTTCCTCAGGGCGCGGTGGCGAGGGGCGCGAGCGCGGTGGGCCGCGCCGCGTCGGCGGCGGACGAGCCGGCCAGCAGGGCGGCCAGGTCGTGGGGCGGTGCCTGCTCGGCGGTCGGGGTGGCCGCGGTGATCCGGTCCAGCCGGAAGCCGCGACCGGCCCGCCGGGTGCGGCACCAGGCGATGAGGTACCACTTGCCGTCGGCGGTGAGCAGTCCGGCCGGCTCCACCACGCGCTCGCTCTCCCGCCCCGCCGCGTCGGCGTAGGAGAGACGCAGCACCGTGCCGTCGGTGAGCGCCCGCTCCACCGCGGCCCGCACCGGCTGCGCGGTCCGGGCCGGCAGCGTGACGATCCGCGCGGCGAGCTCCTGGGCCGCCACCGTGGCGGGACCGGTCATCGAGGCCGCGATCTTCTGGGCCGCCGTGCGGGCCGCGCCCGCGTAGGGGGCCGAGGCATCGGCCGCGGCGAGTGCGGCGACCAGCGCCGAGGCCTCGTCGGCGGTGAAGCGGACCGGGGGGAGGGTCATCGCCGGGTCGATCGACCAACCCCCGCCCCGCCCGGTCGTGGCACGCACCGGGACACCGGTCTCCATCAGCGCCTGGAGATCGCGCTGCACCGTGCGCGCGCTCACCTCGAAACGCGCGGCGAGCGCCGCCACCGTCACCGGCCGCGGCGCCGCCGCGCGCAACTCCTCGACCAGGGCGTAGAGCCGGGCTGTACGGTTCATGGGGCCGACGCTACCCTCACGTCCTCACGCCCCTCACACCCTCACGCCCCTCACGCCCCTCACGCCCCTCACGCGCCGGCCAGGAAGTCCACCTGCCGCCGCAGCTCCCGCTCGGTGATGGTCGAGGGGAAGAGCGTGAAGCCGTGCATCGCGCCTGCCACGACGCCGAGTTGCACGGGCGCCCCCGCCACCTGCCACCGCTGGGCCAGGAAGAGCGAGTCGTCCAGCAGCGGGTCCTCGGTGCCCACGACGATCCGGGCGGGCGGCAGGTCGGCCAGATCGGCGAAGAGCGGCGAGACCTCCGGGTCGCGGCGCTGCTCCGGCCCCGTCCCCGGTGTGAGGAGCTCATAACTGCCCCGCAGTGATTCGGTGTTGCTCAGCAGCTGCCTGGAGCCGAAGGAGCGCTGACTCGGCGTCATCGACAGGTCGTACGGGCCGAAGAGCAGGTGTGCCGCCCGGAAAGCGCCGGTGATCCCGTGCCGGTCGCGAAGGCGCAGCAGGGTCAGGACGCTCAGGTGGGCGCCGGCCGATTCGCCGCCGATCAGCAACCGCCGGGTGCCGAACTCGGCCTCGGCGTGGTCCACCAGCCACCGGGCGGCCGCTTCGCAGTCGTCCGGCCCGGCGGGGAAAGGGTGCTCCGGCGCCAGGCGGTACTCCACGCTCAGCACGGCCAGCCGAGTCCGGGTGGCGAGCTGCCACAGCCTCTCGTCCTGCCCGTCCGCCGAGCCGAACGCCCAGCCGCCGCCGTGGATGTGCAGGTACACGCCGTCGACCTGGTCCGGCACGAACACCCGGACCTTCACCCCGCCCGCGACGACGCGGTCCTGGCCCTGCGGCAGCCGCACCGGCGGGGCGTCGCCACCGAGCCGGTTGCGCCGCAGCAGCGCCATGGTGGCCGCGTCCAGCGCTCGCCCCCGAGCCGGTCGGCCGGCGGCAGCGGTCTCGAAGCGCTCATTGAAGGCCAGGGTCTCGGCGAGGCAGTCCTCGTCCGTGATCGTCATCGTCATCGTCATGCGTCGACATTCGCAGCCGTCCGCGACAACGTCCTGTCACCCTTTTCCGGTGACCCGCGTCACATTTCCCCGCTCAGCTCAGCGACATGCCACGCCCGGCACCGCGCCCGGCGCCGCGCCCGGCGGCCACCCGCACCAAGGTCACCAGCAGCGCCGCCCCGATCGAGAGGAGGATCACCGGGAACGCCTCGGTGCCCCACCGCACCGCGCCGGCGGCCAGGGCGCTGCCCCGGTACTCGTCCCCGTGGCGGAGCAGTTCGGCCGCCGCTATGAGCAGCGGCACCAGCACCGGCGGCGCGAGGGCCACCCAGAGCCGGCCCGCCGGGGTGCAGACCCAGGCGGCCAGCAGCGTGCCGAGCACGGCGCCGATCGCGAAGGCGCGGCCGATGCCGCTGCCGGTGGTCTCGTCGACCGCGGCGCCCACCACGGGCAGGCCGACGGCGAGCGGGGCGGCGAACGCGTGCCAGCGGCGGCTGGCTGATCCGGCGTCGGTCGGCACAGGGGATCCCGTCCTGTCGGGGCACCGCTCTGGTCGCGGCGCCGGGTTGCGCCGTGGAGGAGGCGGCAGGCGAAGAAGCAGCGACGCTACCAGTGGCCGGCGCTCCCGACGAGGCCGGCGACGGCCTCGCCAGGCCGTGCCGTGCCGTACGCAGCACCGATCCGCGTGATCGGCATATTCAGGCGAGCATCTCGCTCACAATTTCATGCATCCGCGTCGACGGGTTCCTGTCGGCGAGACCCTCGCATTCGTCCCATCTCTTCCGGGCCCGCTCGACGGCATCGGCAACTCCGCCCTTGAATGGGCTGAAGTCCAGATCGGATTTGTCGTACCCGGGAACGTGCTTCGCCAGGAGCCGCTCCACGCTCTTGTACGAGGAAAGGTGCGAATCATGGCTGCGGAAGTGCAGGAGAAGCCAGTACTCGAAACACGGATCGGACACTGCCAACCCGATACCGGCCTGACGCGCCTCCTGGCGGGCGGCGGTCAGATCGAAATCATCGACATCCGTCACGACCCAACAGGCATCGAAGTCGTCGACGTTCGCCTTCCAATACTTCCGGGCGGCCCGGACCACGGAGAGCGGATCACCCGGCTCCGCCACGACCTTGATGGAGACCGTCATGTTCTTGGTTTCGCTCTTCAGTTCCTGGAGGTACTGCTTCTCCGTCTTCTTCGAGGCACAGAAGACGAGCAGCCGGCTCCTGAAGACCCGGCGGCAGACTTCCTTGCGACTCCTCGGGATCCGTCTGCGGAAATCACTCATCAGCCTGGCTCGCAGTGGACCGGGAGGCGTCGGCAAGAGCGGATCCGGCAATCTTCGGGATCGCGCCGATCGAACCACCGAGATACCGACGCTCCCAGTTCAGGCCCTGGGGGGGCTTGAAGTCGGTCAGCGGGAAAATTTCCGAGGCGCCGTCGGCCCCCTTCTCCGTGAACCAGATCTCGTCCCGCCTGAGAATTTCCTCCCCAGCACGCCTGCCGAGCAGCGACACGTCATGGCTGGTGAAAATGAGCTGAGCCGCGTTCGGATTCGACTCGGGCCCTTGGAAGAGCCGCACGAGTTGGCCCACCAGGAGCGGATGAAGGCTTGTGTCCAGCTCGTCGACCACCAGGGTATGGCCCTGATCGAGCGCATCGAGCACGAATCCGATGAGTCCGAACCAGGTCCGGGTCCCCTTCGACTCGTCTCCGAAGGAGAACTCCGCGTCACGTTCCCCGGAGTGCTCGAACACGGTGGTCTGCTGCTTCTGCGGGCGAAGCTGGCGCACCGCGGCATCAGCTGCCACCTGAAAATCCACCAGTTCAGCCGCCGGCTGCGATTCAACTGACAATTTGATCAACGCGTCCGCGTACTCCGGGCCGAGCACGGGCACGTGCGAGATGGTCCGCACGTTCGAGATCCCCAGGTCCGCAGCGCGAATCATCCGCCTTACTCGGTCGGATGCCTCGGCCGAGTCGAGCATGCCGGCGGTGTGCTGGCGGCGCACCCGCTCGTTGCTCAACTCGTCATTGATGAACCAGAGCTTCTTGTGGAACCAGTCGAAGACGTCCTGGAGCACTTCGATCTTCGCCCGCGCGGCGTAGCTGACGAACAGCCCGTTACCGGGCGTGATGTCCTGGAGCAGTTCCAGCCGCGGTGACTTCACGCGCGCCCCGAGGGTGTACTGATCCAGGCGCCGGTCGAAGACGACCTCCTCGACATCGCCCTCGTACCTGTGCAGCCATTCATCGGTGACCACTGATCCGTCGATGCCGAATCCATAGGAGTAATGCGTCCCGGAGGCGATGAAGTCGACCGCGAACGATGTCGGACGGCTCCGCGACTCCTCATCCAGGAGGAACGGGACCCGAGGTGTCCCCGGAGAGTGCAGCCACTCCCGGTTCTGCTCCGTGATCGCGTCGTGCATGAACTTCAACGCATTCAGGACATTCGACTTCCCGGAGGCGTTGGAGCCGTAGATGGCGGCTACCCGAAGCGCCCGCTCTTCTTTCCGGTAGACGCAGCGAAGATCCAGGTCCTGCTCATCCCGGAGAGAACGAAAATTGGCGATCCTGAAGCTCAACAGCATCGTGGCCCTCCTCCAGACGCGACCCGCAAGGCTTGTGAACAAGTGAATTGTCCAGGGCATACCTGGTTGTACGGTACGCGGCCCAACGTTCCGCGGGCTAGTGGGCGAGGTGCCGCGCCGTCGGCCTCCCCCGGATGGGGCCGGCTGACGCCATGCCGAGCCCCTCGCCCCTCGGCCCCGCCCTTCGGTCCCGCCCCCTCAGTGCTCCGCGCCCGCCCACCGGGTGATCGCGAAGCCGTCCCCCGCCCGGCGCACTTCGGACACCCCCGTGCCCCCGAAGTGCGCCGGGACGACCAGTTCCCGCTGCTCCGCGGCCCGGCCGAGCACCCGCAGGCGGGTGGCGGCGGCCAGCGCCGGATCCTCGCAGAAGCAGCTGTTGCAGCTGGGCTCCAGGATCTGCGCGGGGCTGTGCAGCAGATCGCCGACGAAGACCGCGCGGTCGGTGCCGGAGGCCAGTCGCAGCACCGAGGAGCCGGGGGTGTGGCCGGGCGCCGCCTCCAGCGTCAGGCTGCCGTCGATCCGGTGGCTGCCCTCCCAGAGCTCCAGCTGCCCCGCCCGGTGGACGGGGGCGATGGTTTCGGCGAAGAGCTGCGCGTCACCCTCGCGGCGGTCGCGCTCGGCCTCGTCGCGCGGGGCGGGGCGGCCCGCCTGCCCGGGGTCTGCGGCCGCGAAGTCGGCGGCGGCCAGCAGGTAGCGGGCGTTGGGGAAGGTGGGCTGCCAACTCCCTTCCCGCCACTCGGTGTTCCAGCCCACGTGGTCGGGGTGCAGGTGCGTGTTGACCACCACGTCGACGTCCTCGGGACGCACCCCGATGGCCGCCAGCTGGTCCAGGAAGTCGGTGTCCCAGCCGCCGAACTGCGGCATGGTCGGGCGGTGCCGGCCGTTCCCGACGCCGGTGTCGACCAGGATCGTGCGTCCCTCGCTGCGCAGCACCCAGGTCTGCACGGAGCCCACCATCGCGCCGCTCTCCGGCTCCCAGAAGTCGGGAGCGAGCCAGTCCCGGTTCTGCTGCCAGAACTCCGCCGCGATGCCGGGCAGCAGCATCGCCACCGGGACGAACGGCCCCCGCCGCTCAAGCACCCGGTTGATCTCGACCTTGCCCAGGGTGAGGTGTGCCATCGTTCCCCGTCCTTCACTCGTACCGTTCGGTGGCCCGAGCCTAAGGAGCCACCGATGAGCGCCTCAATGCGTGATCGGCTCAACTGGATACGCGAGAAGCTCACTTGGCTTCACTCCGATGACGCGCCCGGGCTACCTTGGGGCCCGTGGACGTACTCAGCGACGCGATCTCGGCCGTGCGGGTCGGACGGCCCTCCTCCACCCGGCTGCGGGTGGCGGGGACGTGGTGCGCCCGGGTGGCCGCCTACGACGGCGCCGGCTTCCTCGTGGCCCTGCGCGGCAGTTGCTGGCTGCTGCCGGACGGCGGCGGCCCGCCGCTGACGCTGGGCCCGGGCGACGTGGTGCTGCTGCCGCACGGCACCGGCTACGTGCTGGCCAGCGGACCGATGGAGCCCCAGGCCGTCGAGCGGGCCGTCATCTTCGAGGAGTGGGAGGCCCGCCGCACCGCGCCGCCACCGGCGAACGCCCCGGCACTGGCCGAGCTGCTCTGCGGCAAGTACCTGCTGGACGGCCGCCACCGACACCCGCTGATGGCCGAGCTGCCGGACGTGATCCACCTGCCGAACCGGGTCGGCGACCATGTCGAACTGCGGTCCGCGATCGAGCTGTTGGGGCGGGAGGTGACCCAGGACGCACCGGGCGCCGGGGTGGTGCTGCCGGGGCTGCTCGACCTGCTGCTGGTCTACCTGGTGCGGGCCTGGATGGCGCAGGAGCCGGCCGCCACCGACTGGTCGGCCGCGCTGGCCGACCCCGCGGTCGCGGCGGCACTGCGCGCCCTGCACGAGGCGCCCGAGCGCCCCTGGAGCAACGAGCTGCTGGCGGCCAGGGCCGGGGTCTCCCGGGCCACCCTGGGCCGCCGCTTCACCATGCTGGTCGGCCGGACCCCGATGGCCTACCTCGCCTGGTGGCGGATGACCAGGGCCGCCACGCTGCTGCGCGACACCGAGGCGCCGATCGACACCATCGCCCGCCAGGTCGGCTACGGCTCGCCGTACGCGCTCTCGCACGCGTTCAACCGCGCCTTCGGCACCACCCCCGGCCGCTACCGGGCCGCCCGCTCGGGCGGCTGAGCAGGCGGGGGCTCATGCGGCTCAAGGGGCTCACGGGGCTCAAGCGGATGCCAAGGCGCCTTGCGCTGCCTGTCGGTCTGTTCTATAAGTAATAGAGCAGACCGACAGGAATGGAAGCCATCATGCTCCTCACCCTTGACCTGAACAGCGAGGTCCCGATCTACCAGCAGCTCCGGGACCGCGTCGTGGAGGCCATCGCCGTGGGCGAGCTGGCCACGGGCAGCGCCCTGCCCTCGACCCGGGAGCTCGCGGCCGACCTGGGAATCAACTTCCACACCGTCAACAAGGCCTACGACCTGCTGCGGCAGGAGGGCCTGCTGATCCTGAACCGCAAGAGCGGCGCGGTGATCCAGCGCGACCCGGCCTCCGGCCCCCCGCCCACCGTCTTCACCGAGCAGTGGCGGGCGCGGTTGCGCACCCTGCTCGCGGAGGCGGCGGCGCAGGGCCTGGACGGCCCGGCGGTGCTGGCCGACTGCGCCGCCACCCTCGACGGCTTCGGCCTGCCGTCCGCACTACCCGCCCCGGAGTTGGGAGACCCGGCATGAGCACCACCGTCATACTTCTTTTCCAGGCCGCCGTACCACTACTGCTCCTGCTCGGAGCCTGGCTGATGCCCGCCCTCACCGCACCCACCCTGCCGTTCGGCGTGCGGGTGCCCGCCGAACGGGTCGAGGAGCCGGTGATCGCCGCCCAGCGCGGCACCTACCGGCGCTGGGTCGCGCTCGCCGGCGGGGCGGTGCTCCTCGCCGGGACGGCCTGGGGGCTGAGCAGCGGCAGTCTCCTCACCCCGGCCGTGACGACCTGCGCGGTGCTGGCCGTGGACATCGCGGGCTACCTGCGCGCGCACCGGGCGATCAGCGCGGTCAAGCAGCGCGAGGCGTGGTTCCGGGGGCTGCGCCAGGGCGTGGTCGCGGACACCTCGCTGCGCACCGACCCGGCCCGGCTGCCGTGGGCCTGGACGCTGCCGCCGGTGCTGCTGACGGCCGGGACGCTGGTGGCGGGCATCCTGCGCTACCCGTCGATGCCCGATCGACTTCCCACCCACTACAACGGCGCCGGGCGGGTCGACCACTTCGCGGCCAAGTCGGTGGGCAGCGCCTTCGCTCCGGTCCTCGCCCAGCTCGCGCTCACCGTACTGCTGATCCTGCTCTGCCTGCTGGTCTTCCGGGCCCGGCCCGACCTGGAGCCGGCCCGGGCCAAGGTGACGGCCGATCAGCACCGCCGCTTCCTGACCAGGATGGCGCGCTGCCTGCTGCTGTTGACCGCGTGCGCCGACCTGAGCATCGCGGTGGCGGCCTGGCAGATCTGGCGCGGTGACCACGAGATCGCGGTGCTGCCGGTGCTGCTGCCGCTCGTACTGGCCCTGGGCACGCTGCTGGTGGTGGCGATCCGCAGCGGGCAGAACGGCAGCCGGATCCCGGTCAGCACGGACGGTACGGTCGGCACGGTCGGCACGGACGACGCGCAGGAGCAACAGCGGCCGGCCGGCGCACGCGTGGAGGACCAGTTGGAGCACCAGGACGACGACCGGCACTGGCGCCTGGGCGGCCTGGTCTACCTCAACCGCGAGGACTCCGCGCTCTTCGTCCCCAAGCGGTTCGGCTTCGGCTGGACACTCAACATGGGCAGCCCGTACTCGGTGCTCTTCCTCGCGGCACTGCTCGTCCTGGCGGTCGGCCTGCCGCTGCTGACCGGCTGACCAGCCGGCTGACCAGCCGGCAGGCCGGACGGGCGGCGCGGCCCCGACCGGCGCCCTACTGCCCCAGCCACCCGGCCACGTCCAGCCGGAAGTACTCCGCCGGCACCATGGTCCGCAGGTCCCGTTCCAGTTCGCGCACCCGCCCCTCGCCCAGCCGCGACGCCCAGTCGGCGCGCAGCCGCTCGAAGACGGCGGCCGAGCGGGCCAGCAGGTCCAGGCCGTGCGGGGTGAGCCGGACCAGCTTGCGCCGGGCGTCGGCCGGATCATCGGCCCGCGCCACGTAACCGAGCGCCTCCAGCCGGTCGATCGTCTTGCCGGCCGCCTGCTTGGAGACGCCCAGCCGCCGCCCCACCTCGCTCGCGCTCGCGCCCTGCGGCCCCACGGCCTGCAGGGCGAAGCCGTGCGCCGGGCGGGCGCCCGGGTGGCCCTGCACGGCGAGTTCGGCGTGCAGCTGGTCGATGATCGAGCGGAAACCCGCGAAGAGCAGCAGTGGCAGCTCGAACCCGTAGCTCTCCCGCTCCGAAGCGCACTCACTCACGACGGACTCCCCTTGCGTAGATCGACAACTTGGTTTACGTTTTTAGTCAACCACGTTGTCCATTGCACGTCGAACGAGGAGACCGATCCGTTATGTCCCGACAGTACTTCCCCACCCACACCGTCGAGTCCGCCCCGGCCGGGTCCCGCTCCGCCATGGAGTCCACCCAGCGCCACCTCGGCCACCTGCCCGAGGCCGTCGGGCGGATGGCCGAATCACCCGAGGCGCTCACCGGATTCCTGGAGATGAGCGCCAAGTTCGAGCGCAGCACGATGGACCCGGTGGCCCGCGAGGTGGTGGTGCTCACCATCGCCACCCGCAACGTCTGTCACCTCTGCGTGGCCATGCACACCGCCAAGCTGACCAAGCTGAAGGCCGACCCCGCCGTGATCAGCGCCCTGCGCGACGGCACCGAGCTCCCCGACCCCCGGCTGGCCGCCGTCCGCCGCTTCACCCTCGAACTGCTCGCCACCGCCGGCTCACCCTCCACCGAGTCCCTGGACGACTTCCTGAGCCACGGGTTCACCACCCGCAACGCCCTGGAGGTGGTGCTCGGCATCGGGACCTACACCCTCTCCACCTTCGCCAACCGCCTCACCGAGGCCCCGGTGGACGAGCGCATGGCCGCCTTCGCCTGGGAGCCGGCGACGGTCTGATCCCCCGCACCGGCAAGGCCGGGCAAGCGCCCGGCCGCGCTGCCGCGCACCGCCGCACCGCCACAGCACCGCCACCGCACCGCCGCACCGGCCGCCTCACAGCCGCGCCGACCAGCGGACCCGGGTGCCGCGGCGACCCGGGCCCGGTTCGTGCCAGGCGTCGCCACCGAGGTTCTCGGCGCGGCGGCGCAGATTGGCCAGCCCGCTGCGTCGACCGCCCGCGGGGATGCCGACCCCGTCGTCGGTGACGGTGAGCAGCACCCCCGGACGACCCGGGCGGTCGGGCGACTCGGGATCACCGGAGAGCGGGTGGCCGCCGCCGTCCAGGTGGACGGTGGCGTCGACCTCGACGCCGACCCGGGAGGCGCGCGCGTGGCGTGCCGTGTTGGAGAGCATCTCGCGCAATGCGGCCAGGAGTTGACGGGCCGTGGCGTCGCCGACCAGGTACTCCACCGGACCTGCGAAGGTGACCGAGGGGCGGAACCCGAGCGCGGCGGCCGCCTGGCTTCCCTCGCGCAGCACCCGGGTGCGCAGGGTGTCCGGCTCCTCGCCGTGGTCGTCGTGCTGGAGCGCGTAGATGGTGGTGCGGACCTCCTGGATGGTGGCGTCCAACTCGTCCACCGCGTGGCCGATCCGCTCGGTGACCTCGGGGACGGCCGCCCGGCGCGCGGCGCTCTCCAGCATCATCCCGGTGGCGAAGAGCCGCTGGATGACCAGGTCGTGCAGGTCGCGGGCGATCCGGTCGCGGTCCTGGAAGACGGCCAGCCGCTGCTGGTCCCGCTGCCCCTCGGCCAGCCGCAGGGCGAGCGCGGCCTGCGAGGCGAAGGTGGCCGCGAGCTCCTTGGTGGCCTGGCTGAACGGACGTCCGCCCCGGGCCCGCCAGACCACCAGGCCGCCGAGCACCTGGCCGGCGGCGACCATCGGCAGCGCCATCGAAGGACCGTAGCGGCGGGCCAGTCGCATCACCAGGGCCGGGTCCTTCGACATGTCGTCGATGAAGACGCTCTCACCGTCGCGCAGTCTGGCCGCGTACCCCGTACCCGGCACCAGCTCGCCGATCACGTACTCGGCGTCCCGGCCCGAGGCGTGCGAGACCCGCAGGCCGCCGTCGCCGGTGGGCAACATGATCATCCCGAGCTCGGCGTCGGCCAGTTCGCGCACCTGCTCGGCGGCGACCGAGAGCGCGTCGTGCGCCTTGTCGGTGGAGAGCAGCGTGGTCGTCACGGCGGCCGCCCCCGCGATCCAGCGCTCGCGGCGGCGGCCCTCCTCGTAGAGCCGGGCGTTCTCGATCGCCACCCCGGCGGCGGCCGCCAGCGCGTGCACCACCTGGGCGTCCTCCGGGGTGAAGCCGCCGTCGCCGCGCTTCTCGGTCAGGTAGAGGTTGCCGAAGACCTCCTCGCGGACCCGGATCGGCTCGCCCAGGAAGGAGCCCATCGGCGGATGGTGCGGTGGGACTCCGGCCGAGCGCGGGTCCTGCGTGAGGTCCTCCAGCTGCAGCGGCTCGGGGTGGTCGATCAACACCCCCAGGATCCCGAGCCCGGCGGGCAGGTCACCGATCTCGGCGGCGGTGGCGTCCTCGATGCCGACGTGGATGAAGTCGCTCAGCCCGTGGCCGCCGGGCGAGATCACCCCCAGCGCGGCGTACCGGGCGTCGACCAGCTCCGCGGCACCGGCCGCGATCCGCTCCAGCGTCGCGTGCAGGTCCAGGCCCGCGCCGACCGAGACCACCGCCTCCAGCAGCCGCTGCATCCGGTCGGTGACGGCGGCGGCGGACTGCAGCCGCTCGGAGACCTCGGTCACCAGGGTGTCCAGGCCCAGCGAGGAGATCTCCGGCACCCGGTGGGGAACAGGTCCGGGCTGCGCGGGGTCGCCGGGCGCGGGAGTGGTCGCCATGCCTCGACCATAGGCGCTGCGGCACCGATTCACCGGCAGGGACAGGCCTGTGACCAGCGGCGGAACGGCCTGACGCGGCACGTCGACCGGCCCACCCCACCGCACCGCCATGCCGTCCGCCCCTCACTCATGGACCGAACCGCCGGCATCGCACCCCCGCACCCCCACCGGAACCCCATCAGCCCTCTGCCATGGACCGGTTGGCACCATCGACGATCGGCTGAGCAGGGTGCGGACGCCGCGCCTCGTGGGGCACCGGCCAGGCGAGCCCCACTCCGCTACAGGTGCGTTCAACTGCTCGGCCGCCCAGTCGGCCCAGTCACCGGCGGACTGCGAAGCGCGGATCCCGAACTCCAGGGCCAGCCATTCGCAGACCTGCACCGAATCGCCGATCCACTGGGCCTCCTCGCGCACCCGCTCCAGGACGGCGTTGCGCTCCTGGTTGCGGCGGGCGAACTCCTTGAGGCAGGCGGCGCCGCACTGGCGGCGAATCTGGTCCTCCGGTCGGACACGGTGGTGGTCGGGCACCCCACCCTGCGGCGCCTGGACTGGCTCGGCGTCCGTCTGCCACCTGTTCAAGGTGGGACCGGAGCCGTACATCGACCAGCGTTGGACCGGGTGGACGACCGCCGTGCTCGGGTGGCCGGTCCGCGCCGACGGAATCGGCGCGGACCGGCCGACTACACCCCCACCAGCTGATCCGCTGCCAACTCCCGCTCCCACAAAGCCCGGAGTCGTCCTTGAGGACGCAGCGTCAGCTCACTCCAGTCACCCCGCTCGACCACCCGGCCGCCGTCCAGCACCACGATCTCGTCCACCCCCGCCTCGGCCAAACCGGCCAGGCGGTGGGTGATCAGCAGGGTGGCCCGGCCCTCGGTGGCCGCCAGCAGGTCGGCCGTCAGGGCATCGGCGGTGGGCAGGTCGAGGTGCTCGGCCGGCTCGTCCAGGATCAGCAGCGGGAAGTCGGCCAGCAGCGCGCGGGCGAGCGCCAGCCGCTGGCGCTGGCCGCCCGACAGGCGCGCGCCGTGCTCGCCGACCATGGTGTCCAGGCCCTCGGGCAGGGTGTCCACCCAGTCGAGCAGGCGGACGGCGGCCAGCGCTCCGCGCAGCTCGGCGTCCGGCGCCCCGGGGCGGGCCAGCCGCAGGTTCTCGCGCAGCGAGCTGTCGAAGACGTGCGCGTCCTGGGCGCACAGGCCGATCAGCCCGCGCACCGCGTCGCCGTCCAGCGCCCGGCTGTCCACAGCCTGTGGACAGCCGGCGGCCAGGGTGATCCGGCCCGCGCGCTGGTCGAGCAGCCGGAGCAGCGTGTGCGCCAGCGTGGTCTTGCCGGAGCCGGACGGACCGACCACCGCGACGCGGCGCCCGGCCGCGAGGTCCAGGTCGACGCCGTCCAGTGCGAGGACCTGCTGTCCTGGCCACCCGACCCGCAGTCCGCGCACCGCGAGCGGGAACGGGGAGGCCGGTGCCGCGAGCGGCTCGGCGGGCTCGGCCACCGGGTCCGGGGTGTCCACCATCTCGGTCAGCCGCCCGGCCGCCGCCCGGCTGCGCTCGCGGACCTGGACCGCGCCGGGCAGGCCGGCCACCGCTTCGAAGGCGGCCAGCGGGGTGAGGATCACCAGCGCCAGGCTGAGGCCGTTCAGGCTGCCGGAGCGCACACCCGCCACGCCGAGGGCCGCGCAGGCGGCCACGGTCAGCCCGGTGAGCAGCGCGGTCAGGCCGGCGCCCAGCGCGGTGGTGGCGGCCGAGCGGGCGGCGAGGTCGGTCAGTCGGGCGTCGGCCGCCCGCACCGCGCCGAGCCGCTCGGGCAGCGCGCCGGCCACGGTCAGCTCGGCGGTGCCGGTGCAGGTGTCCACCACGGCCGTGGCGAGTTCGCCGCGGGCCGGCGCCTGCCGGCGCTCGGTGCGACCGGCCAGTCGGGCGGCCAGCACCGGGACCGCCGCGCCCGCGAGCAGCAGGCCCAGGGCCAGGGCGATCCCGGCGCCGGGCAGCAGCAGCGCCAGCCCCGCCGAGGCGGCCAGCGAGACGGTCAGCCCGACGGCGGCGGGCAGCCGCCAGCGCAGGTACCAGTCCTGCACCGCGTCCACGTCCGCGACCAGCCGCGACAGCAGGTCACCGCGCCGGAAGGCGGGCAGCGCGGCGGGCGCCAGCCGCTCCAGCCGCCGGTAGACCGTCACCCGCAGGCTGCCCAGGGTGCGCAGCACCGCGTCGTGCGAGACCAGGCGCTCGCAGTAGCGGAAGAAGCCGCGGCCCACCCCGAAGGCCCGCACCGAGGTGACCGCCATCATCAGGTAGAGCACGGGCGGCTGCTGCGAGGCCTTGGAGATCAGCCACCCCGAGGTCGCCAGCAGCGCCACCGCGCAGCCGAGCGCCAGGCTGCCGAGCAGCACGGCGAGCGCGAACCGGCGCCGGGGCCGGCCGGCCTCGGCGGCCGCGAAGAGCGCGGAGATCCGACGCAGCGGGGTGCCGGAGGAGCCGAGGGGCAGCGCGGGGGTACCGAGTGACAGTGCGGGGGTGTCCGCACCGGGTTCCACCGCGACGGCCTCGCCGGACCCGACGGCCTCGCCGGACCCAGCAGCCGACGCCGCCGGCACCGACATCGCCGCCGGCACCGTTTCACGTGAAACACCGCGGGGAGCACCGGCGACCTGAGGAGTCGTCAGCGCCACCCGCTCGTCCGCCACCGCCAGCAGCGCCGGGCGGTGCGCCACCAGCAGCACCGTGCGCGCCGGGTCGGCCGCCAGCGCCCGCACCGCCTCGACGATCGCCGCCTCGCTCAAGGCGTCCAGGTGGGCGGTCGGCTCGTCCAGCAGGACCAGCGGACGGTCCGTCAGCAGCGCGCGGGCCAGCGCGAGCCGCTGCCGCTGACCGGCCGAGAGACCCGCACCACCCTCGCCGAGCACGGTGTCCAGGCCCTGGGGCAACCGCTGCACGAAGTCCAGCGCGTGCGCGGCCGCCAGCGCGGCCCTGACCGAGGCGTACGAGGCCTGCGGCCGGGCCAGCCGCACGTTCTCGGCCACGGTGCCGGCGAAGAGCTGCGGGTGCTGCGGGACCCAGGCGATCTGAGCGCGCCAGGAGGCCGGGTCCAGCTCCGCCAGGTCGTGGCGGCTCCCGTCGGCGGCGGTGACCGTCACGCCGCCCGCCTCCGGCCGGACGAAGCCGAGCAGCACCGCGAGCAGCGTGCTCTTGCCCGCCCCGCTGGGCCCGGTGAGCGCGGTCGTGCTGCCGGGCGCCAGCCGCAGGGCCGCGCCGGACAGCGCGGGCACCGTGCGCCCGGGGTGGGTGGCGGTCAGCGGACCGACGCTCAACGTGGCGCCCGCGAGCGCGGGCGCGGGGCGGGTGCCGGCGGGCGGCAGCGGGGTCTCCAGGACGGCGAAGACCTCTTCGGCCGCCGCCAGCCCCTCCGCGCTGGAGTGGTAGAGCGCGCCGACCTGGCGCAGCGGGAAGTAGACCTCGGGCGCCAGGATCAGCACCAGCAGGCCGGTCCGCAGGCTCAGCGAGCCGTCCACCAACCGGAATCCGATCGAGACCGCGACCAGGGCGACCGAGATGGTGCTCAGCAGCTCCAGCGCGAAGGAGGAGACGAAGGCGATCCGCAGCGTGCGCAGGGTGGCCCTGCGGTACTCGTCGGTGATCCGCCGCACCGCCTCGGCCTGGGCCTTGGCGCGGTTGAAGACCTTGAGCGTGGGCAGCCCGCCGACCACGTCCAGGAAGTGGTGCGAGAGCCGGGCCAGCGAACGCCACTGCCGGTCCATCCGGTCCCTGGTGGCCCAGCCGATCAGCACCATGAAGAGCGGGATCAGCGGCAGCGTCCCGGCGATGACCGCCGCGCTCTCCCAGTCCGCGCCGGTGATCCTGGCCAGCAGCACCACCGGCACCACCACAGCGAGCGCGAGCTGTGGCAGGTAGCGGGCGAAGTAGTCGTCCAGCGCGTCGATCCCCCGGGTGGCCAGGGTGGTCAGCTCGCCGGTGCGCCGGCCCGCGAGGTAGCCGGGCCCCAGCGCGGTGGCGTGCTCCAGCAGACGCCCGCGCAGCTGCGACTTGACCCGGGCAGCCGAGCGGTGGGCGCTCAGCTCGGTGAGCCAGGCCACCAGCGCCCGACCGAGCGCGGTGGCCGCGAGCAGCAGCAGCGGGGTGGTCAGCTCCCGCAGGCCCTGGCCCTGCTGGAAGCAGCGGACCACGATCTCGGCGATCAGCGTGGCCTGGCCGAGCACCAGCACCGCGCCGAGGCCGCCGAGCAGCACCGAACCGGCCAGGAAGACCCGGGTGGTGCGGGCCTGGGCGAGCAGGCGGGGGTCGATGGGCTTCATCGGTTCAGCGCTCCGCGGCGGGTGCGGCCGGTGCGGCGGGCTCGGCCGCGGGGATGTGCTGGACGCCGATCCGCTTGCGGAACACCCAGTACGTCCAGCCCTGGTAGAGCAGCACGATCGGCGTGAAGACCGCCGCGACCACGGTCATCAGCTTCAGCGTGTAGGGCGAGGAGGCGGCGTTGACGACCGTCAGGCTCCACCGCGGGTCGAGGGTGGAGGGCATCACGTCGGGGAAGAGCGACAGGAAGAGCATCGCGACGGCGGCCACCACGGTCAGCCCGGAGAGGCTGAAGGCCCAGCCCTCGCGGGCCAGTTGGTTCGCGGCCAGCGCGCCGAGCAGCGCGAGGACGGCGACCACCAGGGCGGCCAGGCTCCAGCCGTCGCCGCGGTGCGCCTGGGTCCAGATCAGGAAGGCCAGCGCCAGCACCGCCGTCACCAGGCCGAGCCGCAGCGCCATGGCGCGGG
This sequence comes from Kitasatospora sp. NBC_01287, assembly GCF_026340565.1. Lineage (NCBI taxonomy): Bacteria > Bacillati > Actinomycetota > Actinomycetes > Kitasatosporales > Streptomycetaceae > Kitasatospora > Kitasatospora sp. NBC_01287. Next base: position 4,722,269 of record NZ_JAPEPB010000001.1, on the reverse strand, counting down.
CCCGCTCCCGGATGCCGCCCACCGTCTTGAGCGCGGCGAAGACCGCGCCGTGGAAGGTGAAGAGGACCAGCGTGGTCAGGCCGCCGAGCAGCGCGTAGGGGTTCAGCAGGGCCCAGAAGCCACCGGTGTAGTTCTTCTGCTGGTCGATCGCCACGCCGTGGACGATGTTGGCGAAGGCCACGCCCCAGAGGAAGGCGGGCACCAGCGAGGTCCAGAAGATCGCCTGCTCCCAACGGGCCTGCCAGCGCTCCTCGCTGCGCTTGTGCCGGTACTCGAAGGCCACGCCGCGGATGATCAGGCAGACCAGGATGATCAGCAGCGGCAGGTAGAAGCCGCTGAACAGGGTGGCGTACCAGTCGGGGAAGGCCGCGAAGGTGGCGCCGCCCGCGGTGAGCAGCCAGACCTCGTTGCCGTCCCAGACCGGGCCGATGGTGTTGATCAGGACCCGGCGCTCGGCCCGGTCCCTGGCGAGCAGCTTGGTCAGCACGCCGATGCCGAAGTCGAAGCCCTCCAGGAAGAAGTAGCCGATCCAGAGGACCGCGATCAGGACGAACCAGACGTCGTGGAGTTGCATGTCCCGCTCCCCGGGCTCAGTAGGCGAAGGCCAGCGGGCGGTCGGCGTCCTCGTCCGAGGATGGGCCGCGCAGCGTGGGGTCCTTGGCGGGCGGGCGCTCGTCGACGTCCGGTCCGGCCTTGGCGTACTTCACGAGCAGCCGGACCTCGATCACCGCGAGGATCGCGTAGAGCGCCGTGAAGGTGCTGAAGGCGATCACCTGGGTGGTCACGCTGACGTTGGGCGAGACCGAGTCCGCGGTGGTCATCAGGCCGAAGACGGACCAGGGCTGACGCCCCATCTCGGTGAAGATCCAGCCGAAGCTGTTGGCGATCAGCGGGAAGCCCATGGTCAGGATCCCGATCCGCCAGCTCCACTTGGTCAGTTGCGGGCCGAGCTCGCGGTTCCTCGTCAGCATCAGGCGCGGCGGCTCGTCCTCGCCGGTGCGGAACCCGGGGTCCAGGAACTTCTTGCGCCGAGTGGTCCAGAGCCCGATCGCGCCGGCCACGAAGGAGGTCATCCCGAACCCGATCATCAGCCGGAAGCCCCAGTAGGTGACGAAGATGTTGGGGATGTAGTCGCTCGGTCGGCCGCCGTACTTGGCGGCCTCGGCGGCGGCGGTGTCGTTGATGCCGGGCACCGGCGAGCTGAAGTCGCTCTTGGCGAGGAAGGACAGTATCCCGGGGATCTCCAACTCGACCGAGTTGTGGCCCTGGTTCACGTTGCCGATCGCGAAGATGGAGAACGGCGCGGGCGACTCGGTGTCCCAGAGCGCCTCGGCGGAGGCCATCTTCATCGGCTGCTGCTCGAACATCACCTTGGCCAGCGTGTCCCCGCTGAGCGCGGTGCCCAGGCCCGCGACCACGGCCAGCACCAGGCCCAGCCGCAGCGAGGTGCGCATCGAGGCGGTGGTGCGCCGGTCCACCTCGGCGGGGCGGCGCTTGGCCCGCCACAGGTGCCAGGAGGCGATGCCGACCATGAAGGCGGCGCCGGTCAGGAAGGCGGCGGTGAGCGTGTGGAAGACCACGACCAGCGTGGTGTCCTGGAAGAGCACCTGGGTGATGCTGGTGAGCTGGGCCTTCTTGGTCACCGGGTCGATGGTGTAGCCGTTCGGGTGCTGCATCCAGGAGTTGGCCGCCAGGATGAAGTACGCGGAGAGCACGGTGCCCAGCGCCACCATCCAGATGCAGGCGCAGTGGATCTTCTTCGGCAGCTTGTCCCAGCCGAAGATCCACAGGCCGATGAAGGTGGACTCGAAGAAGAAGGCGATCAGCGCCTCCATCGCCAGCGGCGCCCCGAAGACGTCCCCGACGAAGCGCGAGTAGTCCGACCAGTTCATCCCGAACTGGAACTCCTGCACGATCCCGGTCACCACGCCCATGGCGATGTTGATCAGGAAGAGCTTCCCCCAGAACTTGGTGGCGTGGAAGTACTTCTCCTTGCCCGTCCGCACCCAGGCCGTCTCCAGCCCCGCGACGACCGCCGCCAGACTGATCGTCAGCGGCACGAAGAGGAAGTGGTAGACGGTGGTGACGCCGAACTGCCACCGCGCGATGGTGTCGTGAGCGATCGCGAGCTGCACTTCGCCCTCATTCCTTCGATCCACTGTCCGGTTCGATGGGTTTCGATCCGGTTCGACCCAGATCTTGCCTCACGAATCGGACAAAACCGCCCTTTGCCATGAACAGCGCCATTGCTGGTCAAGCTTGCGAGCTTGTGAACGTGAACACGTTCACAAGCTCACCGTTGAGGACAGTATGCCGCACACCTGTGCGGCCGGAAGTGGCGGGGGTGGGGTGAAGACGGAGGGGAACGCTCGTGAACGCGTGAAGGTCAGGCCTGCTGGTCGAGCGGGCCGCCGGTGATCTCCGGACCGATCACGAAGCCCTTGGCCGGGCCCTCGGGAACGAGGGCCTCCTCGCCGTAGGGAGTACGGACGGACCTGGCGTAGGCGCCGCGCTTGGGATCGGGGCCGCTCAGGACGGTGACGGCGCCACCGGTGTCGTAGTCGTCGATGATCACGTAGACCGGGATGCCGGCCTGGGCGTAGGCGCGGTGCTTGCGGACCAGGTCGCGCTGGCGGGCGTCGCTGCCCGGGGAGACGGTCTCCACCACGAGGCCGACGCCGGAGGTCAGCACCCCCAGGCCCTCGGGGTGCTCGATCTCCTCGGTCTCGTCGGGCGCGACGAAGACGTCAGGGATCAGAACCTTGAAGCCGTGGATGACGTTGAAGTCCTGCGCCGGCCCGAAGCCACTGCCACGAAGGAAGTCGTGGAGCGCTCTGGCGAGACGGCGATTGACCTGAGCATGGCGACTGCCGCCGGTCGGTGACACCTCGATGACTCCCTCGATGATCTCCGCGTGGAAGCCCTCGGGAACATCCATGGACTGCCACATCTGCCACAGGGCCTGGTCCAGGTCCACGGTGATCACCTCGGTCGCGAGCGCCGTCATGAGGACACCTCTCTTCCCGTCCAGTGTGAGCGGCGGGGCCACCGTGGCACAAGCCGCAGCCGTACGGTCACACACCGATGGACGCGCGCAAGGGGGTTTGCCTAGTCACCACTCGATCGGGGCAGCGTCAGCCGGAAGGTGGCGCCGGTGCCCGGGCCGGTGTGCAGCACGAGGGCTCCGCCGTGGGCGCGGGCGAAGGCGGTGGCGATGGCCAGGCCCAGGCCGGCGCCGCCGCCGTCGTGGCGGCTGCGGGAGGCGTCGACGCGGTAGAAGCGCTCGAAGACGCGCTCGGCCTGGTCCTGGGTCAGGCCCGGTCCCGAGTCGGCCACTTCGAGGACGCAGCCGTCGGCGCCGGTGCCGACCCCGATCCGCACGGCGGTGCCGCGCGGGGTGTGCTTGACCGCGTTGCCGACCAGGTTGGTGACCACCTGGCGCAGCCGGGCCTCGTCGCCGAGCACGGCGGCCGCGCCGGGCGATCCGGACCCGCCGGGGCCGGTGAGCGAGACCGGGCGGGTGGGGTCCAGCGCGGTGAGGTCGTGCAGCGCGTCGGCGGCCAGCGTGCGCAGGTCCATCGGGGCCAGGTCGAGCGGGCGCTCCTCGTCGAGGCGGGCCAGCGTGAGCAGGTCCTCGACCAGGCCGCCCATCCGCACCGCCTCGCTCTCGATCCGGTCCATGGTCCGCTTGACGTCCAGGTCCGAGGCGAGCGCGCCCATCCGGTAGAGCTCGGCGAAGCCGCGGATGCCCGCCAGCGGGGTGCGCAGCTCGTGCGAGGCGTCCGCGACGAAGCGCCGCATCCTCGCCTCCGAGGCGGCCTGGGCGGCGAAGGCGGACTCGATCTGGTCGAGCATCCCGTTGAGTGCCAGCGAGAGCCGGCCGACCTCGGTGCCGCGCGGCAGCTCCGGCATCCGGTAGGAGAGCTCGCCGGCCGCGATCAGCTCGGTGCCGTCCTCGATCCGGCGCAGCGGCTTCAGCCCGGCCCGCACCGCGAAGGCGCCGAGCCCGGCGATCAGCAACAGCACCGCGCCGCCGATCGCCAGGAAGGCCTCGCCGAGCTTCGAGACGGTGGAGTTCACGTCGTCGAGCGAGCTGGCCACCATCACGTAGGACGACGGGTTGGTGCCGGGCGCGGGCGGGTTGGCCCGCTGGATCGGCAGGACCAGGGCCCGCCAGTGGGTGTCCCGGCCGCCGGGCAGGTCGAAGCCCCTGCCGAGGTGGTCGGTGACGGTCGCCTTGGTGACCCCGGACAGGTCGGGTTCGGGGTCACTGGCCGCGATCGGCTGGCGGTAGGTGCGCACCACGCTGCCGTCGGCGGCGAGCATCCGGACCTCGAACTCGCTCGGCAGGCCGCTCGCACTCTGCAGTCGCTTGGGACCGTCGTCGGGGTCCTGCTGCTCGGTGGGCGGTCCGAACCGCCCTTGGCCGGAGGCACCCGGCTGGTGCTGCCCGTTGCGGTGGGCGAGCTGGGTGCCGAAGCGCTCCAGCTGCTGGTCGAGCCGGCCGGTGAGCTGCTCGCGCACGGTACCGAGCACCACCACGTCGCTGACCACCAGGCCGGTGGTGACCAGCACCAGGGTGAGCGCGAGCAGTCGGGCCCTCAGCGAGAGCCGTCCGGTGCGGCGCAGCACGGCACCCGGGCGGATCGAGCGCAGCGTGGGCCGGCGCAGCGTGGGCGGGCGCAGCGTCGAGAAGACGTGCCGGATCTTCGCGCCTCCCGCACGCAGCACACGCTGTCCCCGCATGACCTCGTCAGTCCTGCGACTGCTGCGGCGGGCGGCGCAGCGCGTACCCGATGCCGCGCACGGTGTGGATCAGCTTCGGCCCGTGCTCGGGGCCGGAGTCCAGCTTGCGCCGCAGGTAGGAGATGTAGGACTCGACGATGCTCAGGTCGCCGCCGAAGTCGTAGGCCCAGACGTGGTCCAGGATCTGCGCCTTGGAGACCACCCGGCCGACGTTGGCCATCAGGTAGTGCAGCAGCTTGAACTCGGTGGGCGAGAGCGAGATCGGGCGGCCGTCCCTGGTGACCTCGTGGGCCAGCGGGTCCAGGGTCAGGTCGGCCACGGTGAGCCGGCCGTCCTCGGCCGGGCCGCCGGCCCTGCGCAGGATCGCCCGGATCCGGGCGATCAGCTCCTCCAGGCTGAACGGCTTGGTCACGTAGTCGTCGGCGCCGGAGGCCAGGCCGTGCACCTTGTCCTCGGTGCCGTCCTTCGCGGTGAGGAAGAGCACCGGCAGGTGATCGGCGGGGCGCGGACGGCCGGGGCGGGCGGCCAGGCCGGCCGGGTTGGCGATCTGCTGGCGGCGGGTCTGCTCGCGCAGCCGCTCGACCACGGTGAAACCGTCCAGGTCGGGGAGCATCACGTCGAGCACCACCAGGTCGGGGCGCTCCAGCGCGATCGCGGCCAGCGCCTCCTCGCCGGTGGCCGCGGACTCCACCCGGAACCCGGAGAAGCGCAGCGAGGCGGAGAGCAACTCGCGGATGTTCGGCTCGTCGTCCACCACCAGCAGGAAGGCCTCGCCGGAGAGCGCGGCCGCACTGGTGGAGACCGTTCCTGTCGTCACAGTCCCTGTCGTCACGGGGTCCGCCTCCCGGGGGTCTTGGGCTTGTCGGCCGAGCAGCTGATGGTTTCGGGAGGTTACGCGGAATTCATGAGAGTCCGATGAACGCGCCAAATCCTCCGTATCCGAAGGATCCAGCGCGTTCGGTACTCGTCAGTACGCTCAGGCCCGCTGGGCAGCAGCCGCGGCAGCCGCGGCCTGGCCGCGGGCCTGGGAGCGGCGGGCGTAGCTCATGGTCCAGAAGACCAGCAGGCCGGTGACCGCGTAGGGGAGGATGTTGTTGACGGTGACGGCCTGGCCGTCGGTGAGCGAGTAGACGCAGACCACCCGCACCACGGCCTCGATCAGGAAGCCGACGCCCCAGCCGATGGTCAGGTTGCGCTGCACCCGGCGGAAGCCCTCGTACTGCCACAGGCCGTTCCACCAGGCCACCTGCTCCGGGGTGCCGTCGGTGGCGAACTTGCGGCCGAAGTAGAACATCAGCGGCCGGCGGGCCGCCAGGGTGACCAGGCAGAGCACCCCGAACAGGCCGGTCACCACCGAGTCCTTGGCCAGCAGCAGCTTGGCGTCGTGCGGACCGATCAGGGCGGCGACACCGCTGAGCGCGATGAAGATCAGCGAGATCAGCGCGAACTCGTCGGCCCTGCGGTGCCAGGCGAGGTAGACCGCGATGTCCACCAGCGGGCCCAGGCCTCCGGCCAGCACAGCCTGGAAGTCGGTGGCGCCGTGGGCCTTCAACTGGTTGTAGATGAGGATCGGCGCCACGATGTTGAGGCCGATGCTGAGCACCCAGCCGAGCGCGGCGGCCGAGCCCTTCCGGGCAGGGGCGGGCGGCGGAGTGGGACTGGACATGTGGTTCCCCCGTGGAGCGGTCTGCGACGGCTCGCCGGCCGACGGCCGGGCCGCCGACATTGTGGCTGATCTGCGAGGACCCCGCCTAGGCCGGAATGATCACGATCTGATCCGACGGCCGGCCGGGCGCGCGCGAAGGCCCACGCGCGAAGGCCCACGCGCGAGGGCCCCGGAATCCTTCTCCCGGGGCCCTGCGATCCACCGTCATGCCATGGGGCCCGCGCCAAGGCGCGAGCGCGCGTCAGCCGCCGTTCGACGTGCCGCCGCCGCCCGTGCCGCCGCCGAACCCACCGCCGCCGAAGCCGCCCGCGGTGGTGCTGCCGCCCTCGGTCAGCTGGGAGGCGGTGTAGCCGCCGGAGCCGTCCGGGGTGCCCACCACGGTCACGCTCTGGCCCGGCTGCAGGTCGCTGACCTGGCCGTTCTGGGTGACCGAGACCTTGGTGGAGCTGCCGGTGGTGACCTTGACGATGTTGCCGTTGGCGTCGGTCAGGTAGACGGTGCTGCCGTCCACCAGCTTGACCGTGCCGCGGGTGAGACCACCCGCGCCGCCGGCACCGCCACCGCCGTAGCCGCCGCCCCCGGTGGCGCCTGCTCCGCCGGCACCCCCCGTGGCCCCGCGGCCACCTCGGGCGCCGCCGCTCTGGCCCGCCTTCTGGATCGCCGCGGTGATCGCCCGGCTGGCGGACGTGGTGTTGTTGCCGTGGTTCTTCTGGTACCACGCGCCGCCGGCGAAGGCCGAGGCCGCGATCACCCCGCCGGCCAGCAGCATGGTGACCCACGGCAGCTTGCGGCGCGGCGGGGCCGCCAGCTCGGCGGTGATGTCCCGGGCGTCCGGCGCGGTGGCCAGCAGCTCGGCGTGCGCCGCCGACTCGGCCGACAGCGCGGTCCCGCCCGAGGGGGCGGACGGCTGGCCGGCCGACTGGGAGATGGCCGGCAGCCGCATGGTGCTGTCCGCCGGGCCGGCAGCCCGGACCAGGTCGCTGTTGTTGGTAGGCATGGGCTCTGACTGCTCCCGCTCTGCTCGCTCGGTGATCATGACTGATCCGTGGTCGTACCGGTGGCCATCGCGCGCCTCACTCGTGCCGCAGGGCGTCGATGGGCCGCAGCGAGGCGGCCCGGTTGGCCGGGTAGCTGCCGAAGAAGAGGCCGATCGCCACCGCGATCCCGAAAGCGCCGAAGACCGAGGAGGGGATCACCACGGGCTTGATCCCGACCACGCTGAAGTGGGAGCCGAGGATGCCCGCGGCCACCCCGAGACCGGCGCCGAAGACCGAGAGCAGGGTCGACTCGGTCAGGAACTGGCCCAGGATCACTGCCTTCGGCGCGCCCAGGGCCTTGCGGATCCCGATCTCCCGGGTCCGCTCGGTCACCGTGACCAGCATGATGTTGGTGATCCCGATCCCGCCGACCAGCAGCGAGATCGCGGCCACCGCGCCGAGCAGCACGGTGAAGGTCTGGCTGGTGCTCTCCCGGGCGCTGAGCAGCGAGGTCTGGTTGCTCACCCGGAAGTCGAGCTTGCTGGGGTCGGTCAGCGAGTGCGTCCCCATCAGGATCTGGGTGATCTCGCTCTGCGCCTGCGTGGTGGTGTCGGCCGACGTGGCCTGCACCAGGATCTGGCTGACCGAGCTGAAACCGGTGAAGGCGTTCTGCACGGTCGGCAGCGGGGCGATCACCACGTCGTCCGGGTCGGTGAACCCGGTGGCGCCCTTGGTCTGCAGCACGCCGACCACGGTCAGCGGGGTGCCGCCGAGGCTGATCGTCTTGCCCACCGGGTTCTCGTTGTCGAACAGCTGCTGCGCGGTGGTCGAGCCGATCACCGCGACCTTGCGCGAGTTGAGCACGTCGTCGTTGCTGAAGTAGTCGCCGGAGGCGATCTTCTCGTTGGACGTCTCGAAGTACGCCGGGTAGGTGCCGATGACCGAGCCGGGGGTGTACGAGATGTTGCCGTAGACGGCGGCCGCGGTGGTGGTGACCACCGGGGCGACCGACTTGATGTCGGGCGCCGCGGCCGTGTCGGCCAGCGCGCGGGCGTCGTCCACGGTCAGCTTCTTGACGGTGCTGCTGGTGCGCGCGCCGCCGGAGCTGCCCGAGGTGACGGTCAGCGAGTTGGTGCCGAGCGAGGTGATGGAGTTCTTCACCGCGGTCGAGGAGCCGTTGCCGACCGCCAGCAGCAGGATCACCGAGGCGACACCGATCAGCACGCCGAGCATGGTGAGCGCGGAGCGCACCTTGTTGGCGGCCAGGCCCGCGAAGGCGAAGCGGATCATCTGCCAGAGGATCATGACCGGCCCCCGATCAGCGCGCCCTGCTGCTGGGCCGCCAGCTGGCGGCCCAGCACCGGCGGCGGGCCGACGACCGGGCCCTGCCGGACGTCCGAGATGACCTGGCCGTCCACCAGGCGGATGACCCGCTTGGCGTGGGCGGCCACCTCGTCCTCGTGGGTGATCAGCACGACCGTTCGTCCGGTCGCGTTCAGTCCGTCGATGATCGCCAGTACCTCTTCGGTGGAGCGGCTGTCCAGGTTGCCGGTCGGCTCGTCGGCCAGCAGCATCGCCGGCGCGGTGACCAGCGCGCGGGCCACCGCCACACGCTGCTGCTGACCGCCGGACAGCTCGTTGGGCTTGTGGTCGGCCCGGCCGGTGAGCCCCACCAGGGCCAGCGCCGCGAGCGCGCGCTTGCGGCGCTCGGCGGCCCGCACACCCGCGTAGGCGAGCGGGAGTTCGACCTGGGCCAGCGCGGTGGTGCGCGGCACCAGGTTGAAGGACTGGAAGATGAAGCCGATCTTGCGGTTGCGGACCAGCGAGAGCTGCCCCTCGTCCAGGTGACCGACGTCGATCCCGTCCAGCAGGTAGCGGCCCGCGGTCGGCACGTCCAGGCAGCCCAGGATGTTCATCAGGGTCGACTTGCCCGAACCCGAACTGCCCATCACGGCCACGAAGTCGCCCTGCTCGATGTCGAGGGTGACACCCAGCGGCTCGTCGGTGGCCGGGTCGGACGGGCCGCGCAGGGCGTGCACCGTCGCGTCACCGTGGCCGTAGGACTTGCGCAGCCGGCGGACCTGGATGACCGGCGGCGGCGCCTGCTGCGCTTCCGCCTGCGGGTCGCCCTGGGCGGCACCGGCCTGCGCCGGGCCGCCGCGATGGGCGCGGGCGCGGCGAGCCATCAGGCACCGCCCCGGGCGCCGCCGCCGCCACCGAAGCCGCCACCGCCGCCACCACCGGTGAAGCCGCCGGCGCCGCCGGTGCGACCCGCGCCGCCCGGGAACGAGCCGCTCGGGAAGCCGTTGCCGCCGCCGGTGCTGGCCGAGGTCAGCTGGACCTTGTCACCCTCGTTGAGGCCGGAGACCACCTGGACGGTGGAGTCGCCGACCACGCCGACCGTCACGGTCACCCGGGAGGTGGTGCCGTCCGCCTTCACCACGGTCGCGGTGCGGCTGGTGCCGGTGCCGGAGAGGGCCGCCGCGGGGACCGAGAGCGCGTTGTCGGCCTCGCCGGTGACCACCGAGACGGTCGCGCTCAGGCCGGTGCGCAGCTGGCTGGTGTCGCCGGCGATCTGCAGCGTCGCCGCGTACTGGACCGCGCTGCCGGCCGCGCCGCCGCTGCCGCTGCTCGACACCGGCAGCGAACTGACGGAGAGGACCGAGGCGTTGAGCGTGGTGGAGGACTGCGCGTTGAGCGTGACGGTGGCGCCCTCGCCCTTCTTCAGCTTGAGCGAGTCGAGCTCGGAGAAGTCGGCGGTGACCTGCATCCCGGTCGGGTTGGTGATGACGATGAAGCCCGAGGGAGCGGAGGAGGACGAGGAGCTGGTGGTCTTGCCGCTGCTGGAGGAGCTGGCGCCGGAGCTGCCGGAGCCGCCCGAGCCGGCGTCGCTGCCGGTGCCCGAGACGGTGTCGCCGACCTTGTTGGAGATCGACGCGACGGTGCCGCCGACCGTGGCGGTGAGCGTGGTGCCGGTCAGCGCCGTCTGCGCGTCGGTGACGTTGGTCTGCGCGGTGGCGACCTGCTGCTGCGCCTGGGTCAGCTGCTGCTGGGCCTGGGTCACCTGCTGCTGGGCCTGGGCCACGGCGGCGGGGTCGACCTTGGTGGTGGTGATGGTGGTCATCTGCGGGGCGGGGGTGTTGTTGCTGCCACCGCCGCCATTGTTGCCGCCACCGTTGCCGCCGCCGCCGTTGTTGCCGCCGCCGTTGCCGCCGCCATTGCCGCCGCCATTGCCGCCGCCGCTGTTGCTACCGCCGCCCGCCGACGAACCGGCCGTCGGGTCCGGGGAGGTGGTCGAGGTCGGCGTGGTGTTCGAGGCCGGGGTCGCGGTCACGGCGCCGCCGGCCGAGGCACTCGGGTTGGGGTGGGTGTACGAGGACTGGACGACGGCGCCGGAGCTGCCGACCGGGACAGTGGTGGTCGTGGTCGTGCCCGCCTGAGCCTTCGTCAAGTTGGCCTGCGCCGTGGTCACCCCGGCCTGCGCCGTGGCCAGCCCGGCCTGCGCCTCGGTCAGCGCGCCGTTCGCGGCGGTTACCGCCTGCTGCGCGGCCGTGGTGTCGACGGTGGCCAGCACCTCGCCCGAGGTCACCGTGTCACCGACCGAGACCTTGACCGCGGTCAGCTTGCCGCCTGTGACGAAGTTCTCGCCCGCGTCGGTGGGCGAGCTGAGGGTGCCGGATCCGGACACGGTGGCCAGGACCGTGCCCTTGGTCACGGTCGCCGTCCTGGTCTGCGGCTTGCCGGCGGCCGAGCTGCTGGTGCTGTTCACGGTGGTGTAAGCCAGCGCGCCCCCCGCGAGGAGGGCCACGCCGAGCAGTGAGTTGACGATGACGGCGCCACGCCGTCGCGGGAGGACCTTCATAGCGCACAAGACTCGCCCGGCGCTCTTGCGAAGTTCTGAGCGCAACCTGAGAGGATGCTGAAGCGTTCGGGTCGGACAAACGGCCCGGTCCGGGACATGTCTCCGAGGTCTTGGCGATCCTGGGAAACGCCTATGGCGCAACTCCCAGGATCTTCCCAGGCATCTCGGGCGCGGTATTCACGCCGGACCGTGCCGGGCTGTCGCCTTGTCGACCTTGTGGCCCGTGCCCGGCCTTGGTGTGACTGAACGGGCCGTGACCGAAGGACCTCGACCCGGGTCGGCGGGCACCCGAGGGACCCTAGCAGCAGCTGACTGATCATCAGCTGAACTGTGGAACCCCTGGGCGCCCGCGCCACCGGTCACTCGTTGCGTGCCGTCTCCGGGCCGGTGATCCGTTCGAGCAGGGGCAGGGTGGAGCCGATCACCCCGAGCGAGGCGGCCAGACCCAGCAGCACCAGCAGGTAGTAGGAGAGGTCGGGCGCCCGCACCGAGTAGCCGTACTGGGCCTGCAGGAAGAGCTGGGCGGCCACGAACCCCATCCCGATCGCCACCACGGCGACCACGAGCAGCGGCAGCGCGCTCTCCAGCAGCACCACCCGGCGCAGGACCGCCAGCCGCACCCCGGTCAGCCGCAGCAGGCTGAACGGGCGCTTGCGGTCGCTCAGGCCGCCCGCCACGGCGACGGCCAGGCTGCAGCCGGCGATCGGCAGGCTGATCAGGATCACCACGTCGGCGAGCTGCTGGTAGCCGCGCAGCTCCGCCGACATGTCGGAGCGGTCCTCGCCGATGGTCTCCGGCAGCCGCTCGGTCGGGTAGCTGCTCGCCAGCAGCGTGCGCGCCCGTTCGACCGCCGGCAGGGACCCGTCCGTGGCCACCACGACCAACTGCACCGGCAGGCGGTCGACCTGCTGGGCCGAAATGGTGGCGGTGGGCCAGTGCGCGGGCCAGATCTCATCGCGGTTCAGCCCGATGGAGCCGAGGAACGGTGTGATCGTGGCCGCCTCGGCGCCGGGGCCGCAGACGCCGAAGGCCGGGGTGGTCGCGAGCTGCGCGCAGTCCACCAGCGCGCCCGGGGGCGGTGGGCCCTTGGCGAGCGAGCCCTTGGCAGGCGGGAGAACCACCGGGTCGGAGGTGCCGAGGGGATCCGTGTGGACCACCGTCACGCCCGTCACGCCCGGGATCGCGCGCAGCGCGGCGAGGGCCGGATCCGGCAGCGGGCTCTCCGGGTCGACCGGCTGCCCCGCGGGCGTCCAGCCGTGGAAGTAGGAGCCGACCAGCACGTCGCGGACCGAGGTGCTCCCCTGTGGCACCCCGCGTTCCGCGGTCAGCGCGTCGATCACCCCCACGGCGCCGCTGGTGACGCAGAGCGCCAGCACCAGCCCGCTGACCGCGCGGAAGCCGGCCTTCGGGTCGTCCGCCAGCCGCCGCCCGGCCACCAGCACCGCCGGCCGGCCGGTGCGCCGGGCCATCAGCCGCGAGCCGACCATGGTCAGCCACGGCCCGGCGAGCACCAGGCCGCCCAGGATCAGCAGGATGCCCGGCACGAAGGCCCGCACCTGGCCGGCCGAGGTGTGTGGGCGCCGGCCGATGAAGTACGAGAGTTCGAGGACGCCCAGCGCCAGCGGGAGCACCCGGTAGATCCGGGGCGGCCGCGGGGTGGCCCGCCGGGTGACGCCGAGCGGGGAGATCCGCACCCGGCGCAGCGCGATCCGGGCCGCCACGGCCGCCGCCACCGGGACGCCGAGCGCGACCGCCAGCACGTCGTTCAGGTTCAGCGCCACGTCGCTGGTGAAGAACCGCGCGGTGGTGAGGTCGACCGTCGCCAGCAGCGGACGCAGCAGGAAGAACAGCCCGAAGCCGGCCACCGTGCCGGCCACCGCGGCGACGGTCGACTCCACCGCCGAGACCACCGAGATCTGCCGGGGTGTCGCGCCGACCAGGCGCATCGCGGCGAAACGCTGCTCCCGCCGGGTGGCGGCGAGCCGGGTCGCGGTGCCGATCAGGATGACCACCGGGAAGATCAGCGCGGCCGCCACCACCGAGAGGATCAGGTCCATCCCGTTGGCGTTGGTGCCCACCGGGCAGCTGGCGCACTCGCTCGGCGGCTTGGTCATGATCGAGGTGATCTGCCGGGCCTCGGGATCCGCCGACAGTTCGCCCGGGGTGTGGCCGATGACGATGATCAACGAGTCCGGCGCGGGCAGCGCCACCGAACCGATGGTGCCGATCCGCTGCCCGGGATAGCGGTCGGCCAGTTGGTCGGCCGGGGTGCCGCTGAGCAGCTTCGCCATGGCCGGCGAGGCGTAGTACTGCCCGGGGCCGGGCAGCTTCGGGATGCCGGGCGGCAGCGGCGAGTCGGGCCCGGTGGCGGCGACGTCCACCCGGCCGATGGTCCTGTCCTGGAACCTGTCGGCCCTGATCAACCACCAGAGCGGCTGGGTGCCGGCGGCGGGGGCGGCGCCCGAGTCCGCGACGGCCCCGCTGTCGAGCCAGGAGTTGCGCCCGTTCTGGGTGTTGGTGGCGTTGATGGCCGCCAGGGTGCCCAGCAGCATGCCGACCCCCAGCGCCACCGCCGCCGCGACGATGACCAGCCTGGCGACCGACTCCCGACCGGCGGCCAGCGTCAGTCGCAGTCCGAAGCGGATCACGAGGCCCGCCCCTGCCCGGAGAGCCCGGAGACCCCCGAGACCCCCGAGAGCCCCGAGACCCCCGAGAGCGAGGTCACCTTGCCGTCGCGCACCACGACCTCGCGGTCCGCGCAGGCGGCCACCCTGGGCTCGTGGGTGACCAGCACGACGGTGGTGCCCTGCTCGCGGGCGGTGCCGACCAGCAGGTCCATCACCTGCTCGCCGGTGAAGGAGTCGAGCGAGCCGGTCGGCTCGTCGGCGAAGAGCACGTCGGGCTCGGCCACCAGCGCGCGGGCCAGCGCGACCCGCTGCGCCTGACCACCCGACAACTCCCCCGACCTGCGCCGCTCCAGGCCCTCCAGGCCGAGCCGCCCGAACCACTGCCCGGCCCGCTCCAGCGCGTCGGCCCGGCGGGCGCCGCCCAGCAGCAGCGGAAGCGCGACGTTCTCCTCGGCGGAGAGCTCGGGCACCAACTGGCCGAACTGGAAGACGAAGCCGAAGCGGTCCCGGCGCAGTTCGCTGCGCTCGGTCTCGCGCAGGGTGTCGATCCGGCAGCCGTCGAACCAGACCTCCCCGGACTCCGGGGTGAGGATCCCGGCCAGGCAGTGCAGCAGGGTCGACTTGCCCGAACCGCTGGGGCCCATGATGGCGACGATCTCGCCGGCCGCCACCGCCAGGTCGGCGCTGCGCAGCGCCGGTGTCTGGCCGAAGGAGAGCACTGCCCCGCGCGCCTCGATCAGGAACTCGCCGTCGGCGCTCATGCGTTCACCTCGTCGGCGAGCGCGCCGAGGCGGGCGGCGGTCTGGTCGATCCAGCGCAGGTCGGCCTCCAGGTGGAAGAGCCCGTGGTCGGCGAGCAGCCGGTCGACCAGCGAGCCGCTGCGCCGGATCTCGGTCAGCTCGCGCATCCGCTGCAGGTGCGCCGCCCGCTGGGCGTCGAGGTAGCCACCGGCGTCGCGCCCGAGCATCAGGGCGAGCACGACCTTGGTGAAGAGCACCGTCTGCAGATGGGGTTCGGCCTCGGCCGGTGCGCCGAGCCAGGTCTCCAGCTCGGTGGCCCCCAGGTCGGTGATCACGTACCGCTTGCGGTCGGGACCGTCGCCCGGCCCGACCTCGCCGACCACCACCTTGCCGTCCCGGGCCAGCCGGCTGAGGGTCGAGTAGACCTGACCGGGGGGCAGCGGCTTGCCCCGGCCGAAGTAGGTGTCGTAGTCGCGCTTGAGGTCGTAGCCGTGGCTCGGCTCGCGTTCGAGCAGCCCGAGGAGGGCCAGAGGAACTGTCATGACTGAGTATCTACACTCAGTATCTAGTGGGAGTCAACACCGAGTATCTACTTACCGTCAGTCACCCCCTCACGTTCGACCGCCCGTTGCCCGGTGCGATGATGACGTCACGTCAGTCCGCCGACCCGCCGTCAGGAGCCCCTGTGACCTCCCGCGTCCGCAGCATCACCTTCGACTGCGCCGACCCCGCCGCCGTCGCCGCCTTCTGGGCCGCGGCGACCGGTCGGACGGTCGTCGACGACGGGACGGCGGAGGCCCCCGAGTACCTGCTCAGCGACCCCGGCGACCCCGCGCTGCCCAACCTGCTCTTCCTCCCCGTCCCCGAGGGCAAGAGCGTCAAGAACCGGGTCCACCTCGACCTGCAGCCCGCGGACCGCACGCGGGACGAGGAGGTCGCGCGACTGCTGGGCCTGGGCGCCGCGCTGCTCGCCGACCACCGCCGGCCCGACGGCACCGGCTGGGCGCTGCTGGCCGACATCGAGGGCAACGAGTTCTGCGTGGAGCGCAGCGCGGCGGAGCGGGCGGCGACAGGGGGCTGAGCGAGCGGTCCGGCCGGCCGGCCGACCCAGGCTCGGCCACCGGTTCAGGCGGCGTATCCACCGTCCACGGAGATCGCGGCACCGGTGATGTAGCGGCCGCTGTCACCGGCGAGGTGGGCCACCGTCGCGGCGACCTCGGACGGCAGACCGAACCGCCCGAGCGGCGTGACCCCGCGCTGCGGATCGGCCGCCGGCCCGTCGGCGGGGTTCATCTCGGTGTCGATCGGGCCGGGGTGGACCAGGTTGACCGTGATGCCCCGCGGTCCCAGTTCACGGGCCAGCGCCTTGGTCAGCCCGGTCAGCGCGGTCTTGCTCATCGCGTAGAGCGAACCACCGGGGAACGCGACCCGCTCGGTCATGCAACTGCCGATGCTGATCAGCCGACCGCCCTCGCCCAAGTGCCGCACCGCGGCCTGGAATGCGAGGTACGGCGCCCGCACGTTGACGTGCAGCACCAGGTCGATGTCGGCCGAGGACATCTCCTCGATCGGACCGAGCACGCCGGCCCCCGCGTTGTTGACCACGATGTCCAGGCGCCCGAACTCCGCGACCGCCTGCTCCACCGCGACGGCCACCGCCACCGGGTCCGCGCCGTCCGCCCGGACCGCCCAGGCCCGCCGACCCAGCGCCTTGATCCGGTCGACCACCTCCGCCGCGCGGTCCGCGCTGTGCTGATAGGTCAGCGCGACATCGGCGCCGTCCTCGGCCAGGCGGAGCGCCACCGCCTCACCGATGCCCCGGCTGCCGCCGGTCACGAATGCCACCCTGCCGTCGAGTACTGCGGTCATCGTCGTCCCATCTCCCGTGTGGATCACCTGACATGGAGATCCTCCGAGATCAGCGGCCGCAGGTCCGGCGGCAATCGGACCTCGCGTTGCGACCGCGCGGGACGCGATGACGGGCCGGGAAGCGGACGAGATCGTCATCGTCCAGGCCCGCTACCGCTACTGATCATTGCTGTGCCCCGGTGCCGGGCGGCCCGCGCCGGCGAGGTCAGCCGAGCAGGGTGCGGGCCAGGCGGCTCTGCAGGCCGGTGAAGGCGCGGGCTGTCAGCAGCAGCAGGAGGAGCAGCGGCACCCCGCCGGCCAGCGCGTGGCAGGCCCACACCCCGGCGTAGCTGGGGCCGCCCCAGGCATGCGGGTCGAAGCCGATCATGCCTATCAGGGGGCGGATCGGGTAGGCGAGGTTGATCAGGGAGAGGTAGCCGAGCCAGCCCAGGACCAGGGTGGCCGCGGCGTTGACCGGCAGGCCGATCAGGGCGTGCGCCAGCACCCGCCCCACCAGGCGGCGCGGCGCCGGGGTGGCCGGCTGGCCGAGCGAACGGCGGACCAGCGCCCGGTACCGCCGGGCCACACCCGGGCTCACCACCGAGGCGGCGGCGGCGAGCAGGGCGAGCGGGAGCGAGCAGAGCGCGTACCGGGCGCGGCGCCAGGCGGCGGCCGAGACGGCGCCGCGCAGCCGGGAGGCAGCGGGCGCGGCGGCCGGGGCAGCCGGGGCAGCCGGGGCGGGGACGGTCAGCGTGGTCATCTTCGGCCTCCAGGACGGCGGATCAGCAGGTCAGCTCCCCGATGACCACCATCCTGCCGCCGCCCGGCAGGCCCGTCAGGCGTGCCACCACGTCAGTTCCGAGGTGGTGCTGGCACCACCCCCGAAGCGGCCACCCCCGAAGCAGCCGCCCCCGCCCGCCCGCCCCGCCCCGCCCCGCCGGGGCCGCTCAGAGCTCCTTGCGGAACTCCTGCGCCGCCGCGAGGAACAGGTCGTTGCCGGCCACCTCGCCGATCGTCACCCGCACGCCCTCGCCCGCGAACGGCCGCACGATCACGCCCGCCGCCGCGCAGGCCGCCGCGAAGTCCAGGGTGCGCTCGCCCAGCCGCAGCCAGACGAAGTTGGCCTGCGAGTCGACCACGGTCCAGCCCTGGCCGGCCAGCGCCGCCGCGACCCGGGCGCGCTCGGCGACCAGCGCCTCGACCCGGACCAGCAGCGCGTCCTCGGCCCGCAGCGAGGCGACGGCCGCGTCCTGGGCGAGCTGGCTGACGCCGAACGGGATGGCGGTCTTGCGCAGCGCGGTGGCCACCTCCTCGTGGGCGATGGCGAAGCCGACCCGCAGGCCGGCCAGGCCGTAGGCCTTGGAGAAGGTGCGCAGCACGCAGACGTTGGGCCGCTCGCGGTAGAGCTCGACGCCGTCCGGGATCCGCTCGTCGCGGATGAACTCGCGGTACGCCTCGTCGACCACGACCAGGATGTCCCCGGGCACGGCGTCCAGGAAGCGCTCCAGCTCGGCACGGTGGATCGCGGTGCCGGTCGGGTTGTTCGGGTTGCAGACGAAGATCAGCCGGGTGCGCGGGGTGATGGCGGCGAGCATCGCGTCCAGGTCGTGCTCCTCGCCGGCGGTCAGCGGGACCGGCACCGGAGTGGCCCCGGCGACCTGGGTGATGATCGGGTAGGCCTCGAAGGAGCGCCAGGCGAAGATCACCTCGTCGCCCGGGCCGGCGGTGGAGGAGATCAGCGACTGGGCCACACCCACCGAGCCGGGGCCGGTCGCGATGTGCTCGGCCGGCACCCCGAAGCGCTGGGCCAGCTCGGCGGTCAGCTCGGTGACCGCCATGTCGGGGTAGCGGTTGATCGAGCCGGCGGCGGCGACGGTCGCCTCCAGCACGCCGGGCAGCGGCTCGTAGGGGTTCTCGTTGGAGGAGAGCTTGAAGGCGTCGACACCGGCGGGCTTGCCGGGCTTGTAGGTGGGGATGCCGTCCAGGCTCGGCCGAAGCCGGGGGCCCTGCGCTGCCGTACCGCTCACGGTGCTGTTCTCCTTCGTCACTGTCCAGGGCGCCCCTGTCCAGGGCGCCCCCGTCCGGGCCGGCCCGGTGGGGCGTGCCCGGTTGCCGGTGTGCGCCCCGGCGCTCGGTTGCGCGCCGGTCGCGTGCTCGGCCACCTGTCCCTGGTCGGGTGCTCAGAACGATACCGAGCGCGCTCACCCGTGCGAGTGAGAAGTTGGGCCGGGACACCGCCGAGGATCAGCCATTGTGCCTCGTTCCTGTGGCACATGTCAGAGGTAATCGGCCGAAATCAGACCACGGATCCAAGGGCCGGAACGAGCCGCGGGGGCGGAGAAACGGTTCTGCGGCGGCCCGCGGCGATCCCCGCACGCGTGGTTCGGCGAGGGGCCGGGGCGCCATACGATCGGTCCGCCATGACAGCAGCAGCCAATCAGAACGGTCGGCGACCCCCCACCTCACGACGTCTGGAACGGGCCGGCATCCGGGATGTGGCAGCAGCCGCCGGAGTGTCGATCACCACCGTCTCGGACGCCCTGAACGGGAAGGGCCGCCTGCCCGACGAAACCCGCAGCCGGGTGCGCGAGGTCGCCGAGCGCCTCGGCTACCGGCCGTCCGCGGCCGCCCGCACGCTGCGCACCGGCCGGTCCGGGCTGATCGGGCTGACCGTCACCACCTACGGCGAGGAGCCGTTCACCTTCACCGAGTTCGCCTACTTCGCCGAGATGGCCAGGGCCGCCACCAGCGCCGCGCTCGGCCGCGGCTACGCGCTGGTGGTGCTGCCCGCCTCCTCCCGGCACGACGTGTGGAGCAACGTCGCGCTGGACGGCACCGTGGTGATCGACCCGTCCGACCAGGACCCGCTGGTCAGCGAGCTGTACCGGTCCGGGGTCCCGGTGGTCAGCGACGGCAAGCCCGGCAACTGCCCGGTCACCGCCTGGGTGGACAACGACCACGAGGCCGCCGTGCTCGGCATCCTGGACCACCTCAGCGAGGCCGGCGCCCGCCGGATCGGCCTGCTCACCGGCACCAGCACCGACACCTACACCCGGCTCTCCACCGACGCCTACCTGGGCTGGTGCGAGCGGGTCGGCCAGGAGCCGGTCTACGAGGCCTACCCCGCGCACGACCCGGCGGCCGGCGCGGTGGCCGCCGACCGACTGCTGGCCCGGCCCGACCGGCCGGACGCGGTCTACGGGCTCTTCGACCCCAACGGCACCGACCTGCTGGCGGCCGCCCGCCGCTACGGCCTGCGGGTGCCCGAGGACCTGCTGCTGGTCTGCTGCAGCGAGAGCGACGTGTACGCCGGCACCGAGCCGCCGATCACCACCCTCTCGCTCAAGCCGCGCCGGATCGGGACCACCGTCGTCAACCTGCTGATCGACGCGATCGAGGGGGTCGACTCGGGCACCGGAGTGAACCTGGCCGAACCCGGCCAGGGCGCCCGGCTCTTCCCGCCCCGCTACCGCACCGCCGGGACCGGGCCGCCGCCGGGCACCCTGATGCCCACCGAGCTGATCGTGCGGGCCTCCTCGCTGCGCCGCAGCCCCCGAACCACCGTCAGCCCGCCCCGCACCCCGGGCGAGGGCTGAATCCTCCGGCCTTCGAGCGGGAGGGCTCCCACCGCCGCCCCTGCCGACCGCGGCCGGGCGGCGTCCCGCCGCGGCCGGTGACGGCGCGCTCGCGCAGATTGGATACCCACCGGGTGAGGACGATGGGAGCGGGCTCTTCCTATGATGGGCGAATGACACCCGAGGACCGCTTCCCCGGGCCTGAGCTGCCCCAGTCAGGCCCCCGCCCGCAGCAGGACCTCGACGTGCTGCCCTACGGCTCCTACTTCGAGCCCAATCCCCCTCAGGAGTACCCGGATTCACCAGGTCACCAGGTCGCCGAGCGGGCCGGCGGACCGGATGCCACCTTCAGCGCGTTCGGCGGGGCGCGCTACCTGGAGCAGCACTGGCCGGTGACCGGCCACGCCACTGGGCAGACGCCGGGCTACCCCGCCTTCCTGGGCGCCGAGCGCCAGGGCCAGCGCCAGGGCCAGGCCCCCG
Source organism: Kitasatospora sp. NBC_01287 (assembly GCF_026340565.1). Classification (NCBI taxonomy): domain Bacteria; kingdom Bacillati; phylum Actinomycetota; class Actinomycetes; order Kitasatosporales; family Streptomycetaceae; genus Kitasatospora; species Kitasatospora sp. NBC_01287. The sequence continues at coordinate 4,701,748 of NZ_JAPEPB010000001.1, read as the reverse complement.
CCCAGGACGACCCGCCGACCATCGAGCTCGGCCCGCCGATCACCGAGGAGAACCCGTACGCGGCGTCCTACCCGCCCCCGGACACCGACCCGGGCCCGGTCGGCCCGCTCTACGTGGTCGGCGACGTGCACGGCTACCTGGACGAGCTGCTCGCCGCGCTGCACGAGCAGGGCCTGGTCGACGGCGAGGGCCACTGGTCGGCCGGCCGGTCCCGGATCTGGTTCCTCGGTGACTTCACCGACCGCGGTCCCGACGGGATCGGGGTGATCGACCTGGTGATGCAGCTGGCCGCCGAGGCGGCGGCGGCCGGCGGCTACTGCCGGGCGCTGATGGGCAATCACGAGCTGCTCTTCCTCGGCGCCCACCGCTACGGCGACGAGCCGGTGCAGTCCACCGCCGGCACCGCCTCGTTCCGCGCGGCCTGGCTGCTCAACGGCGGCCAGCAGCACGACCTGGAGCGGCTGCAGGGCCACCACATCAGCTGGCTCAAGCGGCTGCCCGCGATCGCGCTGGAGGACGGGCACCTGCTGCTGCACTCCGACACCACGGCGTACCTGGAGTTCGGCGACTCGATCGACGAGGTGAACGACGCCGTCCACAACCTGCTCGCGGACGAGGGCGCGGACGACTGGTGGGACGCCTTCCGCCGCTTCACCAAGCGGTTCGCCTTCCGCGGCGAGGGCGGCCCGATGGCGGCCGGCGAGCTGCTGGGCACCTACGGCGGGCACCGGGTGGTGCACGGCCACAGCCCGATCCCGTACCTGACCGGCGAGGCGAACAACGGCAGCGGCGAGCGGCCCTACGTGCCGGGGCCCTACATCTACGCCGACGAGCTGGCGGTGGCGATGGACGGCGGGGTCACCATGGAGGGCCGACTGCTGGTGGCCCGGCTGCCGGTGGACTGACCGTCGGCAGCCGGGCCGGTCGAGGAGGTGGCGGCCCTGGGAGGTCGCGGCCCGGGGACGTCGTGGCCCGGGGACGTCGTGGCCCGGGGAGGTGGCGCGGCGTCAGCGGTTCGGGTTCTGGTACTGCTCCTGCCAGCCCGGCTTGTTCCGCTGGGACGTGACCAGGGCCGTGTTCACCAGGGCCAGCGCGCCGAAGGCCACGCCCCAGGCCCAGCCGGCCCGCGCGCCGAGCGCCAGCGCGCCGGCCCCGAAGACCAGCGCCTTGACCAGCAGCACGCCCGCCACCGGCAGCTTCACCGAGGCCCGCGGGGCGGCGTAGCGTCCCCAGAGCACGGCGGCCAGCAGCGGCAGGCCGATCGCCAGCAGCAGGTGCACGGCCGTGTCCGGCCCGGTGCGGTACCCCCACCAGGCCAGGAAGCCGAGTGCGGCCAACTCGATGAAGAACGCCAGGACATCGTTCAGGGCACGCAGTCCATTGGTCACCATGGCCCGCACCCTAACGGCAAACCGCTTGCCCGAGGTCGAGTATCGCTTGAGCGTGACCGGATGTCAGAGCTCGCGGGCGAAGTGCAGCGCCACGATCGACATCCTGCGAGCGTGGTAGAAGCGGTGCGCGCCGTGGTTGGCGGCCCCGGAGTCCAACTCGATCCGCACGCAGCCCGAGCGGCGGGCGCGCTCCTCCAGCTGGCCGAGCAGGTGGGCGCCGACGCCGCCGGAGCGGACGTCGGGGTCGGTGACCAGGTCGTCGACGAAGAGCAGCCGCCCCCGGCTGGTGGCCAGCACCCGGTGCGCCGCCACCGCCAGGCAGCGCCCGCGCGGGTCGTAGGCGGCCGTGAAGACCAGCCCCTGGGCGTGCGCCTCGGCGGCGAAGGCGGCGAACTCCGCGCGCCCCAGGCCCGGCCGCAGCAGCCGGATCAGCGGGGCCACGTCCCGTTCCAACTCCACCTGGTCAGGCGTCACATCACAGACGATCAGCTCCATGGCGCACCACCTTAGACCGGCCGGCGAATGGTGGGTGGGGCAAGGAGCGGGTCGAGGGCCGAGTCTGGGCGGCGCCGACGAGGAAGTCCATGCGGAGCATTGGCGACTGAGGAGAAGCCGTCCAGGCGACAGCCATCGGCACGCGACGCCGCCCACCATTCGCCGGCCGGTCCCGGACCGGCTGGTCTTAGACCGGTCGGGAGGCGGTGGGCCCGCTCCCGGCCCGGACCTGCTTGCGGAAGCCGTCGAGCACGTCCTGGCGCAGCAGCCGGCCGAAGCCGGCCGACTCCAGGCGCAGGCCGAGCACGGCCTCGGTGACGCCCAACGCCTCGGCCGTGCGCGCCAGGTGCCAGTCGTGGGCGGCGAGCCGGCTGAGCAGGTGGCCGCGCCGGGTCTGGTTCTCGGAGAGCCGGAAGGTCTTGAGGTAGGCCAGCCGACCGTGCTCGTCGGTGATCGTCTCGCCCAAGTGGTTCTCCCGCTTGAGCTGGAAGCCGGGCAGGAAGCGGTTCAGCGTGAAGCGGCCCATCCGGTACACGGTGCTGACGGTGTGCTCGTCCGCCAGCAGCCCGGCCGCCATGGTGGTGTCGTGGAACTCCGCCCACTCCCGCTCCTGCTGCTCGGCCGCGGCGCGCAGCTGGGCCAGGGTGCGGATGCCGGGCCCCGGGATCGAGGCCCGGAAGGCGGGCAGCGGCAGCATCAGGGCGGTGTAGTGGTGGACCAGTTCGCCGTACAGGTCGTGCAGCAGGCTGGGGTGCAGCGCGCGGTAGTCCTCGGGGTGCGGAACCACGAAGGCGGCGGCGAGCGCGTCCGCGACGTACAGCAGCACGCCGCACTGGCCCGGGTGGATCTCGAAGATCCGCAGCGCGTCGGCCAGTCCGCTCACCTCGCCGCCGAAGTAGGCCTCCTCCGCGCGCGGCGACAGCCCCTGCCGGATCGCCCGCTGCGACCACTCGCGCCAGGCGATGACGGGCCCGTTGAAGTGCAGCGCGAGGTAGCCCTCCAGGGCCAGGTGCAGCGGCAGGAAGCGCAGCCGGGTGCGGTCCTCGCGGCGGGCCATCCGGTGCTGGCCGCGCGGCTGGAGCGGCACCGACCGCGGGTGCTCGGCCACGTCGAGCTGGGTGCCGTAGGCGGCGGCCGCCGTGCCGTCCCGGGTCCAGTCGGCGACGAAGCCGTGCGGGATGTACGAGGTGTACGTGCTCCGGTCGTCGAGCCGCACCACGCTCGGGCCGCCGTCCGAGGGGTAGAGCCGGCGGTGCAGGCGCAGGTCGGTGATCGGCTGCTCGCGCACCAGCGGGACCAGCCGCACCGCGCCCCAGCTCTGCGCGGGGCGGGTGGCCAGGCCGGTCAGGTCGAGGGTGCTCAGGTCGGGGGTGGTCAGGTCGGGGGTGCTGAGGTCGGGGGTGCTGAGGTCGGGGGTGGTCATCGGGTCTCCTGGCTCAGGAAGGCGGCCACCCGCGCGTCCAGGTGCGCGCGCAGCTCGGCCAGGCCGGTGCGGCCCTGGGCGAACTGGGCCAGCTCGACGAGCGCGGGCAGGTCCTCGGCGTCGCGCAGGCCGGCGGTGGGGACGCCGGGAGCCAGCCGGCGCACGTCGAAGTCCTCCGCGTCGTAGACCGGGTTGAGGTGGACGACGCTGGTGCGGTGCCCGGGGTCGAGCCGGGTGCGGTGCACCCTGAGCACCTCGGCGGCCAGCCCGGGCGGGGCGTTGTCCCAGCCGTCCGAGACGATGACCACCAGGTCGGGGGAGGTCTCCAGGGCGTCCAGCACCCGGTGCCCGAGCGGGGTCGGGCCCAGCGGGTGGGCGAGCAGCGCGTCGGTGCGGCCCGAGGTCCAGTGCGCCGTGTACCGCTGGGCCAGCTCCGCCAGCAGGTGGTGGGCGGCGAGCGCGACGGCCAGCGGGCGGCGGCGCTTGGTGCCCGAGCCGTAGCTGGAGAAGCTGTCGTCGAGCACCGCCGCCACCGTGCCCCAGCGGCCCCGCAGCGGCCCGGCCGCGCGGACGGCGGCGGCCCGCAGCGCGGCGGTCAGCTCGGCGCGGCGCTCGCGGCGCTCGGCGGTGGGCAGCGCCAGCGTGTAGGAGGCGAGCCGGGTCAGCGGCATCCGGGCGAGGTCGGCGGCCGGTGCCTGGGCGCCGTGGGCCCGCGCGGACTCCTGCAGCCGCAGCTGCTCCAGCCGCGTGAGCCGGGGGGCGATCCGCTCCAGGAAGGCGCCGCGCGCGATGCCGTGCTTGGCCGCGAAGCCCTCGGCGACGGTGAACGGCAGCTCGTACAGCGCCGGCTGCTCGTAGTGCGCGCGGCGCCAGGCGTCCAGCAGCGGGGCGTCGTAGTGGGCCCGGCGCTTGGGGGCGAACAGGAAGTCGCCCAACTCCGCCTCGGTGGGGGCGAGATGGGTGTGCCGAAGGGCGGCCTTCAGGCCGCTGCGGTACTTGACGGCGTCGAAGGCGGGCTCGGGGCGCGCGGCCAGCCAGTCGCGGATGATGGCGCGGGTGCGGCGGTTGTTCACCTTGGCCCGGCGCAGCTGCCCGAAGAGCCGGTAGACCCGCTGCGGCGGCAGCGTCAGCAGCCGGCGGGCGATCAGCGCGCCCTCGGTGCGGCGCTCGGCCGGCGCCGCCTCGTCGGCGTGCACCAGCAGCGCCTGGATGATCAGGGCCGCGTTGTGGTCGTTGCAGCCCAGGGCGAGCGTGGCGGCGTACAGCTCGCGGTAGTTGACCCGCAGGTACTCGTGCAGGAAACCGAGCGAGAGCCGCTGGGCGCCCGCTCCGGCGTGGAACTCGCGCTGGCCGGTCGCGGTGATCGCGGCGTTGACGAAGAGCAGCACGTCGTCGGCGGCGATCAGGTCGGCGTGGCTCTCCATCGCGGGCCTCCAGGCGCCGGTCGATCGGGGGCGGGGATCGTGAGTTGGCAGGTGTCGGGAGCTGACGGGAATCGGGAGCTGACGACGGCCGGCCGGGGAGATGGGGGCACGAGCTGCGAATCATCGCGGTAGAGGCGGGTCCCGGAAGTCGCACCGGAGTCCCGCGGCCGGACCGTCGAGCCCGACCGTAACAGAGCGGTGGAGGCGCGGTCCGCCGGTTTTCTTCCCGCCGTCCGCTGCCACTTCGCGCCTCCGGGCTGCCTCCTAAGAGGCACGGATATGCCCACGAACGGGGCATGTGGGACGCGGTCCGGGTCACTACCGTGTGTTCCGGTAGAGCTACACCCCGAGAGGAAGTGCCATGCGCGCCATCGTCCAGCACCGCTTCGGCGGCCCCGAGGTCCTCGAACTCGCCGAGGTCGAGCGGCCGAAGCCACTGCCCACCGAGATCGTGGTGGAGGTCAAGGCGGCCGGGGTCAACCCGGTGGAGACCATCATCCGCTCCGGCGGCTTCCCGCTGCTCGGGCAGCCCCCGTTCATCCTGGGCTGGGACGTCTCCGGCGTGGTCACCGAGGTGGTCCCCGGTGTCACCCGGTTCAAGGTCGGCGACGAGGTCTTCGGGATGCCGTTCTTCCCGCGCGCCGCGAACGCCTACGCCGAGTACGTCGCCGCCCCCTCGCGGCACTTCGCGCTCAAGCCGCCGAGCCTGACCCACGTGCAGGCCGCCGCCATCCCGCTGGCCGGGCTGACCGCCTGGCAGGGCCTGGTGGACGTGGCCGACGTGCGGCCCGGCCAGCGGGTGCTGATCCACGGCATCGCCGGCGGCGTGGGCCTCTTCGCGCTGCAGATCGCCAAGGCCCGCGGCGCCTACGTGATCGGCACCGCCAGCGCGCCCAAGCACGAGCTGCTGCGCGACTTCGGCGCCGACGAGCTGATCGACTACCGCACCGAGGACTTCACCGACAAGGTCAAGGACGTGGACCTGGTCTACGAGACCATCGGCGGCGACTACCCCTACCGCTCGCTGCGCACGCTGCGCCCCGGCGGCCTGCTGTTCAGCGCCGTCGGCCGCGGCGACCAGGCCCTGGAGCGGGCCGCGGAGCAGGCCGGGATGCGCTTCACCGGCATCTCGGTGGAGCCGGACGCGGCGGGCCTGGAGGCGCTGGCCGACCTGGTCGAGCGCGGGCTGCTGCGCACCCACGTGGCGCACACCCTGCCGTTGGAGCAGGCGGGCAGGGCACACGAGTTGGTGGCCACCGGGCACACCACCGGGAAGATCGTGCTGGTGCCGTGAGCCGCCGACCGGTGGCGCCGTCCCACGACGGCGCCACCGGGGCCGGCTCAGGCCTGGCGGCGGATCTCCACCGTGCGGAAGCGGCTGGCCACGAAGGCCGCGTCCGTGTAGGCGGCGTTGGCGGCCGGGTTGGCGCCGGTACCGTGCAGGTCGGAGAAGGCGGCGGTCTGGTTCGGGTAGACGCCGCCGGTGAGGTTGAGCGAGAGGCAGACGCCGGTGTCCAGGCTCGCCCGGACCAGCTGCCGCTCCACCTCGGGGTCGGTGGTGTAGCCGGTGGCGGTCATCGCGCCGTGCTCGGTGACGGTCTGCCGCAGCAGCTCGACGGCGTCGGCGGTGGAGTCGACGGCGACGGCGAAGAAGACCGGGCCGAAGCACTCGGTGAGGAAGACCGCACGGTCGTCCGGCTTGTGCGCCTCCACCTTGATCAGCGCGGGGGTGCGGATGGCCGCGTTCGGGTACTCGGCCGACTCCACCACCCGCGGCGCCAGCGCCAGGTCGCCGTACTCGCCGCTCGCCGCGGCGGCGCTGCGCTGCAGCACGGCCGGGTTGACCACGGCGCCCAGGATCGCGGCGGCGCGGGCGTCGTCGCCGAGCAGGCCCTCGATCGAGCGGGCCAGGTCGGCCACCACCTCGTCGTAGGACTTGGTGCCCTGGTCGGTGGCGATGCCGGTGCGCGGGATCAGCAGGTTCTGCGGGGTGGTGCACATCTGGCCGGTGTAGAGGGAGAGGGCGAAGGCGAGGTTGGACAGCATGCCCTTGTAGTCGCCGGTGGAGTCGATGACCACCGTGTTGACGCCGGCCTTCTCGGTGTAGACCAGGGCCTGCTTGGCGTTCTCCTCCAGCCAGTCGCCGAACTCGGTCGACCCGGTGTAGTCGATGATCCGCACCGCCGGGTTCAGGGCCAGGGACTTGGCGATGCCCTCGCGGTCGCGCTCGGCGGCCAGGGTCACCAGGTTGGGGTCGAAGCCGGCCTCGGCGAGCACCTCGCGGGCGATCCGCACGGTCAGCGCGAGCGGCAGCACCGCGCGCGGGTGCGGCTTGACCACCACCGGGTTGCCGGTGGCCAGCGAGGCGAACAGGCCCGGGTAGCCGTTCCAGGTCGGGAAGGTGTTGCAGCCGATCACCAGCGCGGTGCCGCGCGGCACGGTGACGAACTCCTTGCGCAGCACCAGCGGGTCGCGCTTGCCCTGCGGCTTGGTCCAGCCGGCCTCGGCGGGCAGCTTGGCCTGCTCGGCGTAGGCGTAGGCGACCGCTTCGAGGCCGCGGTCCTGGGCGTGCGGGCCGCCGGCCTGGAAGGCCATCGCGTAGGCCTGCCCGGTGGTGTGCATGACGGCCTGGGCCATCTCGTGCGAGCGGGCGTTGATCCGGGCCAGGATCTCCAGGCAGACCGCGGCGCGGGCGGCCGGGGTGGCGGCGGCCCAGCCGCCGGCGGCGGCTCCGGCGGCGGCCAGCAGCGCGTCCACCTCGGCGCGCGGGTAGGCGATGTCCAGCTCGATGCCGTACGGCGACACCTCGGTGCCCACCAGGTCGCCCGCCTCGGGGTGGCCGGGCAGCGCGAAGGTGGTGCCGAGCAGGGCGTCGAACGCGGCCTTGCCGTCGGCCGCGCCGCTCTCGCCGTAGGCCTTGGGGATCTCGGGGTACGGGGACCAGTAGTCCCGCTCGGTGAGCGCGGTGAGCGCCTGGTTCAGGGTCTGCTGGTGACGCTCGATCAGTTCGTCGACGGCGGCCATGCGGCGCTCCTCGCGGGCAGATGTCTGGGCTGGCGCTCCTCAGCGTAACCGAACGATCGGTCGGGGGAACAGGGCCTCGCGAGACAATCGGTCAGCTGTCGGTCGGCAGTCGGCCGGCAGTCGGTCAGCTGTCGGTCGGCCGTCGGTCGGCCGTCGATCAGCCATCGGTCGGCCGCGGGCGACAGCCCCGCCCCGCCCGGTGATCACCCTGCGCAGCCGGGGATACTCGGACCATGGCCGACACCCCGCTGCGCACCACCTACACCGTCGACTCCCTGCTCGCCGTCACCGTCGAGGTCTTCAACACCCGCGGCTACGACGGCACCTCGATGGAGGACCTGTCGCGGGCGGCCGGGATCTCCAAGTCCTCGATCTACCACCACGTGCGCGGCAAGGAGGAGCTGCTGCGGCTCGCGGTGGGCCGGGCGCTGGACGGGCTGTTCGGCACCCTGGACGAGCCGGCCGCGCTCAGCGGGCGACCGGTGGACCGGCTGGAGCACGTGGTGCGGCGCACCACCGAGGTGCTGCTGGCCGAGCTGCCCTACGTGACGCTGCTGCTGCGGGTGCGCGGCAACACCGCGACCGAGGAGTGGGCGCTGGAGCGGCGGCGGGAGTTCGACCACCGGGTGGCGGAGCTGGTGCGCGAGGCGGTGGCGGCCGGCGAGCTGCGCGCGGACGTGGAGCCGCGGCTGGCCACCCGGCTGCTCTTCGGGATGATCAACTCCATCGCGGAGTGGTACCGCCCCGCCGGGTCGAGCGCCGACGGCGTGCCGGACGCGGTGGTCCGGCTGGCCTTCGACGGGCTGCGCGCCTGACGCCGCCCCCTCGGGGTGCGGCGCGCGCTCGGGCCGGGCTCGGGCTCAGGCGGGCTCAGGCGGGCTCAGGCGGGCTCAGGCGGGCTCAGGCGGGCTCAGGCCGGCGGCACCCGGTCGGTCTCCTCGAAGACCAGCAGCGTCTGGGTGGAGAGCACCTCGGGGATGCTCTGGATGCTGCCCAGCACCAGCTCCCGCAGCGCCCGGTTGTCGGCGGTGTGCACCAGCATCAGCACGTCGAACTCGCCGCCGACCAACGCGATGTGCGCCACCCCCGGCAGCTCCAGCAACTGCTCGCGCACGGTCCGCCAGGAGTTCTGCACGATCTTCAGGGTGACGTAGGCGCAGGCGCCCTGCCCGGCCCGTTCGTGGTCGACCCGGGCGGTGAAGCCGCGGATCACCCCGTCCTCCATCATCCGGGCGATCCGGGCGTAGGCGTTGGCGCGCGAGACGTGCACCCGCTCGGCGACCGAGCGGATCGAGGCCCGGCCGTCCTGCTGGAGCAGCCGCAGGATCGAGCGGTCCACCCGGTCCAGGCCCCGATCGGTACCGCCGTTCGCCGCACCCGCGGGTCCGGGCTGCGGTCTGCTCCCGTTCGACCCGGCCATTTGTTCAGCGCCCATGTCCCCCAACCCTCCCGCGATGGACGTGCTGCTTTCAGCAGACTGCCGTGGCAGCCGATTGTCCAGCACCTTCGCTCGGCTGTGGCCACAATGAACAGACAACCGAACAATCGGTTGGGAGGCAACACCCGCCCACCGCCGCTCTCCCCCGCCGCCGCCCTCCTCGGGGTCCTCCCGGCACCGCGGCCCCGCCCTCCCCACCCCTTGGAGGTGCCTGATGACCGTCCTCGACCACCGGCCCACCGCGCCCGTGCCCCCGTGGCTGCCCGACGCGACCGGACCCCGGACCGACCCCGCGCCCCTCCTGCCGGACGACGCGCCCTACCGCGTCCTCGGCACCCCGAAGCTGGCCGAGCACGACCCCGAGCTGCTGCGCGAGCTGTACCACCGCCTGGTGGTCGGCCGCCGCTACAACCAGCAGGCCACCACCCTCACCAAGCAGGGCCGGCTGGCCGTCTACCCCTCCTCCACCGGCCAGGAGGCCTGCGAGGTGGCCGCCGCCACCGTGCTGCGGGAGGAGGACTGGCTCTTCCCCAGCTACCGCGACACCCTGGCGGTGGTCGGCCGCGGCGTCGACCCGCTGGCCGCGCTCACCCTGCTGCGGGGCAACGCGCACACCGGCTACGACCCGGTGGCCACCCGCACCGCCCCGCTCTGCACCCCGCTGGCCACCCAGGCCCCGCACGCGGTCGGCCTGGCCCACGCGGCCAGGCTGCGCGGCGATCGGGTGGTCGCGCTGGCGATGCTCGGCGACGGCGGCACCAGCGAGGGCGACTTCCACGAGGCGCTGAACTTCGCGGCCGTGCTGAACGCCCCGGTGGTCTTCCTGGTGCAGAACAACGGCTACGCCATCTCGGTGCCGCTGACCAAGCAGTCCGCCGCGCCGACCCTGGCGCACAAGGCGGTCGGCTACGGCATGCCGGGCCGGCTGGTGGACGGCAACGACGCGGTGGCCGTGCACCAGGTGCTGGCCGAGGCCGTCGAGCGGGCCAGGACCGGCGGCGGGCCGACCCTGGTGGAGGCGCTGACCTACCGCCTGGAGGCGCACACCAACGCCGACGACGCGACCCGCTACCGGGTCTCGGAGGAGGTCGAGGCCTGGCGCGAGCACGACCCGGTGAGCCTGCTGGAGCGCCACCTGCGCGCCGCGGGCCTGCTGGACGACGCGGCGGTGGCCCGAGCGGCCGAGGACGCCGAGGCGCTGGCCGCCACCATGCGCGCGGAGTTCCACGCCGAGCCGGAGCTCGACGCGCTCAGCCTGTTCCAGCACGTCTACGCCGAGCCGACGCCGCAACTGCGCGAGCAGGCCGAGCAGCTGGCCGCCGAGCTGGCGGCGGAGGCGGGAGCGTGAGCACTGTGACCACCGAGAGCGGCACCCGCGCCGCCGCGACCACCAGCACCATGGCGCAGGCGCTCAACGCCGCGCTGCGCGACGAGATGCGGGCCGACCCGACCGTCCACCTGCTGGGTGAGGACGTCGGCACCCTGGGCGGCGTCTTCCGGATCACCGACGGCCTGGCGGCCGAGTTCGGCGCGGACCGCTGCCTGGACACCCCGCTGGCCGAGGCGGGCATCCTGGGCACCGCGGTCGGCATGGCGATGTACGGGCTGCGGCCCGTGGTGGAGATGCAGTTCGACGCCTTCGCCTACCCGGCGATGGAGCAGCTGGTCTCGCACGTCGCCAAGATGCGCAACCGCACGGCCGGCAAGCTGGCGCTGCCGATCACCGTCCGGATCCCCTACGGCGGCGGGATCGGCGGGGTCGAGCACCACAGCGACTCGTCCGAGGCGTACTACGCGAGCACCCCGGGCCTGCACGTGGTCACCCCGGCCACCGTCGCCGACGCCTACGGGCTGCTGCGCGCCTCGATCGCCTCCGACGACCCGGTGATCTTCCTGGAGCCCAAGCGGCTCTACTGGTCCAAGGCGGAGCTGGACACCACCGCCGCCACCGAGCCGATCGGGCGCGCGGTGCTGCGCCGCGCCGGCCGCTCGGCCGTGCTGATCACCTACGGGCCCTCGCTGCCGGTCTGCCTGGAGGCCGCCGAGGCCGCCAAGGCGGAGGGCTGGGACCTCGCGGTGCTCGACCTGCGCAGCCTGGTGCCGTTCGACGACGCCACCGTCGCCGAGGTGGTCCGCTCGGTGGGCCGCGCGGTGGTGGTGCACGAGTCGACCGGCTTCGGCGGGGTCGGCGCGGAGATCGCCGCCCGGGTCACCGAGCGCTGCTTCCACCACCTGGCGGCGCCCGTGCTGCGGGTGACCGGCTTCGACATCCCGTACCCGCCGCCGATGCTGGAGCACCACCACCTGCCCGGGGTGGACCGGATCCTGGACGCGGTCGCCAAGCTGCAGTGGGAGGACTGAGCGTGATGCCGATCGTGCGCGAGTTCACCCTGCCCGACCTCGGTGAGGGACTCACCGGGGCCGAGGTGGTGCGCTGGCTGGTGGAGGTCGGCGACGTGATCGCCGTCGACCAGCCGGTGGTCGAGGTGGAGACCGCCAAGGCGATGGTGGAGGTGCCCTGCCCGTACGGCGGGGTGGTCACCGCGCTGTTCGGCGAGGTCGGCGAGGAGCGGGCGGTGGGGCAGCCGCTGGTCACCGTGGCCGTCTCGCCGGAGCCCGGCACGGCGGTGCCGGACGCCGCGCCCGGCGCGGGTCCGGCGGGCGTGGAGCGCCCGCTGGTCGGCTACGGCGTGGCGGAGGGCGGCAAGGGCTCGCGCCGCCGCCGGGTGGGGGCGGGCGCCCCCGCACCCGCACCCGCCCTGGTCGCGCCGGTCGTGCCGGTGGCGCCGGTGGCCCACGCGCCGGTCGCGATCGCCGTCATCTCCCCGCTGGTGCGCAAGCTGGCCCGGGAGCACGGGGTCGACCTGGCCGCCGTCACCGGCAGCGGCCCCGAGGGCCTGATCATGCGCGCCGACGTACAGCGCGCGATCGAGCCGGTCGCCGCCCCGGCACCCGCCGCGGTGCCTGCGGACACGGAGGTCGTCCCGCTGCGCGGCCTGCGCCGCACGGTGGCCGAGAAGCTCACCCGCAGCCACCACGAGATCCCGGCGGTCACTGTCTGGGTGGACGCGGACGCCACCGAACTGCTCGCCGTGCGCGCCCAGATGAACCAAGCACCGGGCGTCCCGAAGGTCAGCCTGCTCTCGCTGTTCGCCCGGATCTGCGTGGCCGCGCTGGCCCGCCACCCCGAGCTCAACTCCAGCGTGGACCTGGACGCGAACGGCGCCCCGGTCGCACTGCGCCGGCACACCGCCGTCCACCTGGGCTTCGCCGCGCAGAGCGAGCGCGGCCTGGTGGTCCCGGTGGTGCGCGACGCCCAGCGGCTGACCACCGAGCAGCTCGGCGCCGAGCTGGGCCGGTTGACAGCCTCCGCGCGCGCCGGCTCGCTCACCCCGGCCGAGCTGACCGGCGGCACCTTCACGCTCAACAACTACGGCGTCTTCGGCGTCGACGGCTCCACCCCGATCCTCAACCACCCGGAGGCTGCGATGTTGGGGGTGGGCCGGATCGTGGCCAAGCCCTGGGTCCACGAAGGTGAGTTGGCGGTCCGCCACGTCACCCAGCTGTCGTTCACCTTCGACCACCGGGTCTGCGACGGCGGCACGGCGGGCGGGTTCCTGCGCTTCGTCGCGGACTGCGTGGAGCGGCCGGGGACGCTGCTGCGGCAGCTCTGAGCAGCGGGCGGCGGCGGGCGGTGAGGTCCTTGCCGCCGCCGCCCGCACGTGCTGTCTACGTGATGGATCCCGTTCGTTCCGCGCAGGGTACATAGCCAGATGGTCGCGCGGGGGGACTTCCGGGGCCCCGGTGGTAGCCGCTCACGGCTCGATCCTCCGGACGTACACGCCCTCGGCGAGGGGTCGGAAGTCGTGGCCCTCCCACGCCCGACGGAGCTTGTCCACGGCCTCTTCGTCCGGCCGCCTCACCTCGGGGTCGTCGGACTCGTAGGAACACGGCTCGTCGGGGCCGTGGTCGTGAAGCGGGGCCGGGTAGCAGACGGCCACCGTTCCGGGGACGGCCAGCCGACGGAGCGCGGTGACGGCCAGCCGCATCCCAACGCCCTTGCCGCGCCACTCGTCGGCGACGTGGACGGCCTCCAGCAGCAGCAGAAGCGTCGGCTTCATCTCGGCCAGCGCGGGTACCAGGCCGCCATCCTCGGTGAAGATCACGCGCGGGATGCGGTCGAGAAGCCCCGGATCCACCTCGTACGCGCGGCGGGGATTGGGGGTCACGCCGGGGATGACGCGCGTGATGGTGGCCGTACCTACCTCCGGCACGCTCGGCGTGTAGAAGGTGGCCGTCCAGCGCTCCGCGAACTGCGCCCAGTCCGCGTCAGCGTAGTGCGCGGCCTTGTACTTGATCACGAACCGTTCAGTCATGGGCACTCCCTTGGAACGGGGGCCGCCCCCGGGCAACTTGCGCCCGGGGGCGGCCAGTCTCTCACTTCGAAGGCTGCTGCGGCGGGGTCTCCGGGGCGGGGTTGCCCTGGTGCTTCGGCGGGGGCTTCGCGTCGCCCTTGTGCTTGGACACGATGATCTCCATGCGCATGCCCATCTCCCTCTACTCGGTGGCGGTGCTGGTGTCGGGGTCCGGCGGCATCGGCCCGGGGCCCGGGGGCCTGTTGGGACCGGGGGTCGTCATACTGATGTCTCCTCACACTGTGGGGTCCCCGCCGCCGGTTGGCGGCCGGGCCGTTCGGTGTTGCGGTCCCCGCCTCGTTCGGCATGCTGTCCAAGGAACGCCGATCGGGGCGGGAGCTTCGGGCCCGTGCCGGGAGCGCGAAGAGTCCCTGTCTGACGAGCCGTCACCGAGAGGCCGGCTCGGGCCTGACGGAGGCTCAGTCCACACTGCCGCGCTCGTGGTCACCACTTGGGGGTGATCTTTATTCGGGGCTGGGCAGCGAGGTACGCGGCGTGGGCCGCCTGCTGCTCCGGGGTGCTCTTCTCGTCGCTGCGCCAGGAGTTGGCTGCTCTGCTCACTGGTCGGCCCCAGTCGGAGCACCCGACTTTGCCACAGGTGCACGGCGGCCGGCCGGGCGGCGCCCGCGTCCCACGCCCTCTTCTTGGGGGCGTAGTTGTGCCCGGCGGTAGCACTCATTCTTGGTCACTCTCCTTCACCAGCAAGGTGTGGGGGCGAGACAAGACCGTAGGTGCGTCGGCCGGCGGCACTCAACGAAGTTGCTCAGAGTTGCTGGAAGTCTCCTGAGAGAGGCTCAGGCACTGTCGGGTGCTTGACCTCGGGGTAGTCGCTGGACGAAGGTCAGAGGTGGCATACGGCCGGATCACGAGGGGAGCAACATGCAGCAACACAGCAGCGACAGCGACGACTTAACCGCTACGTTCTTCTGCACGGACCCCAACTCTCAGGGCGGTGTCGAGTGCGAGACGTTCTATGAGACCGACCATGACTCTTGGATCGTGCAGCTGAAGAAGCGCGGACCGAAGGTTCGGGATCAGCTCGTCGCCTTGGCCGATGACGAGACGTTCGGGGAGATGTCCGGGCGGACCATGGATGTGTTCGTGCGGAAGTACGTCAGGGAGCGCTATGGAATTGATCTCGGCATCACGCCGACTTGAGCTGCTGTTTGGTGAGCCCGCCCAAGAAGTCCGGAAGCTGGAGCTGAGGGACTTCTACGAGGTAGACCGCCCGCTGTTCGAGGCGTGGCGCTCAGGCGACCGTGAGACGGTCGAGGAGACGATGCGTGGGCATCGTGCGTTTCTGACCGGGAAGGCCGCTCTCGGCTTCCCCTACCGGCGCGTGCGAGTCATCTCCGAACCGCTCTCGGAGTATCAGCGGATGGCAGTCGGGTTGGCCGACCCCGAGGAACGTCTTCGGTGGCTTCCCCGCCCTCTCTTGTCGGCGGTGCCGTTGCCGGGGAACGACTGTCTGATCCGGGATGACCTGGTGATCTTCAACCTCATCGGGGGAGACAACCAGCAGACAGAGATCCAGCTCTCAATCGATCCGAACGTGGTCGGTTTCTGCAATGACGCGTTCGAGCGGGCATGGTCGCTCGGCGTCCCCAACGGTAAGTACAAGCCCTGACGACATGTCGGACCAAGAACCATCCGCGTCCGCGAAGCGCGCATTCGGAACCCAGCTCAAGGAACTACGCCGGGACACCAACCTCTCGGGCGTCGATCTCGCGCGGCTCTGCGGTTGGCACAAGACCAAGGTGTCGAAGATCGAGCACGGGACACAGATCCCGACCGAGGACGATATCCGAGCATGGGCAACGGCCTGCGGCGTCCAAGGGCAGATCCCCGAACTCATCGCGGCGAGCCGTGAGATCGAGCAGATGTGGACCGACTACAAGCGGTGGCACCGGCCGGGCATGAAGCGTCTCCAGTTCCAAGCCATGGACCTCTACGCGAAGACCAAGCTCCTCCGCGTGTATGAGTCACTGTTCATTCCTGGGTTCCTGCAGACAGTCGAGTACGCCAAGGCGCAGTTCACCATCCATGCCAAACTGCACGGTCTACCGTTGGGCGACATTGAGGAAGCCGCACAGAACCGCATGGTCCGCAAGCGGTTCCTCGGCACCGGAGCGCCCATATTCTCGTTCCTCCTGGAAGCGTCCGCACTGACGAACAACACAGGCGGCATTGAGGTGATGACCGGCCAACTCGACCACCTGCTAGAGGTGATGAAGCTCCAGTACGTGTCCATTGGGATCATCCCCCAAGGCCGGGAACGGTTGCTCTACCCGGGTGAAGGCTTCTACCTGTTCGACGAGAGCTTGCTCAAGCAAGAGTTCTGGTCAGGGGCGTTCCAGACGTCCAGACCCGAGAACATCACGTACTTCATCCGTGTTTTCGCTACTCTGCGGGATCAAGCCGTATTCGGCGCTGCCGCCCGAAACGAGATCGAGGCGGCTCGTAGCCGTCTGAAAGGGTCGTGGCAGTAGAACCTCCCTGCGGGCCATGCCTGACGTTCAAACCGTAGGACCAAGGTGCACGAGCTCAACCGGTCAGGGAGGGCTCTCGACCTTCGCTGATCCCGTGCTGGCACATTCGGCGATCTGAGACTGCAACTGCGGCAAGCCGTGTCACAGCTCTCGACTCCGCAGCAGCTGGACATCCCGGACCATGGGGACGTCATCGATTTCCCGCGCCGCATGATGCAGTTCTTCCAGGGAGGTTAACCACATTGCCGACTACGAGTACACGACGTCGCTCAACCAGCCTGCCGGCGACGACGTTCGGTGGCTTCCGCGACGGCAGGGTACCGCCATCGCCTGCCGGGAAACGACTTCTGGCTGTTCGACGATGAGACCCTCCTCGTTCTCCACTTCGCGGGCAACGGGGACTGGGAAGGCGCCGAGATCGACACGCGACCGGCTGCCATCAACCTGTGCCGGGAGGCATTCGAGGCCGTCCGGCGACAAGCAGTGCCGCACGGCGACTACCGCATCATCTGACGAACCGTGACCGCCGAAACGTCGGCGCACGTCTGCCGGATGGCCCCCTGGTGCTGTGACCGGGATGGCTCACCGTGGTCGGGAGACGGCTCACGGGACGAGCGCGGTCCGCGAGGCGACTGCTATTACTGGTGCATGCAGGAAGACACCGCGCGGTCCGCGATCGACACGTTCATCTCCGCGTTCAACGCCTCGGACGACAGCTATGTGACTGCGCTGCTCTCCCAGGCCCTGACCTCGGACGTGGTCTTCTGGGGACCGTTGGGCCGCATTGAGGGGATCGAGGCGGTCGAGCGGTTCGTGCTGGACATCCGGCGCCACCCCGCGGGGACCGGCACGATGATGCGCTGTTCGGCGGTGGACATGCCGGACGAGTGGGCCCGGTACCAGTGGGCCTTCACCACGCCGGATGGAGGCCCCCGCCTGGCGGGAACGGACGTCGTCCATCTGCGGCGGAGCCTCATCGACCAGGTCATCGTCTTCGCGGGGGAGATCGAGCCGTCCGCCTCCTGAGCCATTCTCCTCTGGCGCCGTCCTTCTCCTGAACCGGCACATCCAACCACCACCACGACCAACCCGGCGAACCCTATGCAGTCACAGCACTAGCCAGGTGGAGGGGGTGGGCCCGGCGGGAGGGCGGTGTCCTCGTCGGGCCTGGTCAGTCGGAGTGAGGTGACGACCCCGAGGGCGACGCCGGCGAGCGCGAGCGCGAAGCAGATCGCCAGGGCCGCGATGATCAGGGTGTCCTCGGTGCCGGGCCTCACCGGCGGATGCCGATGAGGCGCTGGCCGAGCCGGGCCGCGAGGTCCTGCAGCAGGTGGTCGGCCTGCTGGCGGGTGAGGGCGAGCGCGAGCTGCTCGCCCGGGCCGACGTGGATGTCGAGGTCGACGGCGGCCCGGAGCTGGATGGCGACGTCGGGCGCGGATTCGACGTCGACGTGGGCGACGGTGGTCCGCTCGACGTGAGCCGGGCCGGTGCCGAGGACGATCAGGACGCCCATGTC
Source organism: Kitasatospora sp. NBC_01287 (assembly GCF_026340565.1). NCBI lineage: Bacteria > Bacillati > Actinomycetota > Actinomycetes > Kitasatosporales > Streptomycetaceae > Kitasatospora > Kitasatospora sp. NBC_01287. The sequence goes on along the minus strand of NZ_JAPEPB010000001.1, from coordinate 4,684,133 downwards.
CCGCTCCCTTCCGGCTCGCGCGTGGGGGCGGCGGTCACGCGACCGCGTCCAGCTCGAACCAGACCCGCTTGCCGCCGCGCTCGTGCGGGTCGGCACCGAACCGGTGGGTGATAGGCAAACCGGGAACACCCCGTGTCATGGCTGTTGCTTGCGCAGTTGGGTCAGTTCGTCGGTGAACTTGGTGAGGAGTCCGGCGAAGCCGGCGCGGTCCCGTTCCGGCCAGTCGCGCATCAGGTGACTGTAGAGCTCATGACGGGATCGATGTGTTATTGCCAACAACTCCTCTGCGGCCGGGGTCAGTTCGAGGTGAATGCGCCGACCGTCGGCCTGCGAGGCCGCCCGCCGCAGATAGCCGGCCTTGATGGCGGCCGAGACCAGGCGGCTGGCCCGGGAGGGATCGATGCCCAGCCGGTCGGCCACCAGGCCCACGGTGACCTCTTGGCCCGGGCGGTCCGGCCCCTCCTCGACCGCGTCCACGACGTCCGCCAGGGCCGGGTCGAGCGCCGGTCCGTCCGTGCGCTCGTGAAGCCGCGCCAGAGTGCGCCGGGTCATGCTGCGTCGCAGCTGAACCATGGCGCGCTCGACTGTCTCCAGGACCTGCTGGCGGCTCTCGTCGGCCTTCTCGTCTCCCATGCCCGCATTCTAGTCGATTCCTGCCATTGACATATATGTGCTTCAAGCATATATATGTCAATGGCACGCAAGCTGCGACTGAGGGGAACATGATGAACAGCAACACGGCGGAGACGGTGACCGGCGTCATGGCCCGGCTGACCAATGCCTGGCAGGCCAAGGACGTCCCTGGCTATCTGGCGCTGCTGGCCGACCAGGTGGACGTGGTCAACCGGGGCGGCCAGCGACTGACCGGCAAGCAGGCTTTCGCGCAGCACCTGAACTGGCTCTTGAACTACCAGGCGATCTTCGAGGCAGAGCACACCCTCGAGTCGGCGCGCGTCCTGCGTCCCGGGTTGGCGCTGGTCCACGAGCTGCGGATCGAGCCGCTTCGGCAGTCCCGTGCCACCTACCTGCTCGTCGAGCATGAGGAGGGGCAGTGGCTCATCGAATCGATCGCCATCGCCCCGATCGAACACCCCCGCGATCCCGCCACCGGCGAGCGCATCTGATCGACGCGCCAACAGAGCTGTACTCAGACGGCCCATCACGCCACACCGGGGCAAACATTGCCGGACGCGGCACGTAGTCGTTGGAAGGGGGTGGGCCCGGCGGGAGGGCGGTGTCCTCGTCGGGCCTGGTCAGTCGGAGTGAGGTGACGACCCCGAGGGCGACGCCGGCGAGCGCGAGCGCGAAGCAGATCGCCAGGGCCGCGATGATCAGGGTGTCCTCGGTACCGGGCCTCACCGGCGGATGCCGATGAGGCGCTGGCCGAGCCGGGCCGCGAGGTCCTGCAGCAGGTGGTCGGCCTGCTGGCGGGTGAGGGCGAGCGCGAGCTGCTCGCCCGGGCCGACGTGGATGTCGAGGTCGACGGCGGCCCGGAGCTGGATGGCGACGTCGGGCGCGGATTCGACGTCGACGTGGGCGACGGTGGTCCGCTCGACGTGAGCCGGGCCGGTGCCGAGGACGATCAGGACACCCATGTCCCGCTCCCTTCCGGCTCGCGCGTGGGAGCGGCGGTCACGCGGCCGAGTCCAGCTCGAACCAGACCCGCTTGCCGCCGCGCTCGTGCGGGTCGGCACCGAACCGATGGGTGAGCGAGCGGACCAGGTGCAGGCCCCGGCCGGACAGCTCGTAGGGGTCGGCGCTGCGGGTGCGCAACTCGGGAAGGGCGGGGCTGCCGTCGGCGACGGAGACCCGGAGCGTGCGGAAGGCCCGGTCGGCGAGGAGCACGACCACCACGACGGGCGCGGGGCTGCCGCCGTGCTTCCAGGCGTTGACGAAGAGCTCGTGCAGGGCGAGTTCGGCGTCCTGGATGAGGTCGGTGGACCACCCCGCGGTGGTGAGGAGGTCGCGCAGCTCCTCCCGGGCGGCGGACCAGTCGGGCGGCTGGGGGAAGACGGGGAGGGCACAGGAACGCATGGGGAACCTCCGCGAGGCGGTGGGACGGTGAGGTGATCGGCGGATGCGTCGCCGTGAGCCAGGCCAGGACGGGACTGGTTGAGGTCGCGCGTGGCTGCTTCTGCGGTGCGCGGGCAGGAGGCGCCTACTGCCCTGGTGACAGGCATTTCTGACGATCCGTCGGATCGGTATGGCAACGACGATAGCGCAGGCAGTCACAAATTTGTGCCGCTCGCGGGGGGATTCATCCGATCGTGGGTGGGACAGTGCTGGACACTGCGGCAGACTGATCTCCACCAGCTGTTGAGAGGAGACCATGGCCCTTCGAACCAACCCGACGCTCCGTCAGCGCCGACTTGGCACCGAGCTGCGACGGATGCGGGAGCAGGCCGGCCTCGGAGGCAGCCAGCTCGCACGCCAACTCGGCATCAACCCTGCCCACGTCACGCAGATGGAGAGCGGCAAGACGGGGCTCAGCGTGGAGCGCTTGTACACCATTGCCGGAATGTGCATGTGCGACAACCAGCCCTTGCTCGATGCGTTGGCCGAAGTCATCGCTGATCGGGGCAAGGGTGGCTGGTGGGAGGAGTATCGAGGCGTCCTTCCGGTCGACTACCTGGAGGTGGCAGAACTGGAAGGCCACGCGAAGAGGATCACGAGCTTCGCCATGGTCTACATCCCGGGGCTGCTGCAGACGCGTTCCTATGCCAGTGCGCTGTTCACAAGAGGACCCCTGCCGCTGCTGCCGCAAGAGGTCGACCTCAGGACCACGTTCCGCCTGCGCAGGCAGCAGGTGGTTCGATCCGGCGGCACACCGTACCTGGCGCTCGTGCACGAAGCCGCTCTTCGCGGCCAGTATGGCGGGCGTGACGTGCTCATCGGTCAGCTTGCCGCGCTTGTCGAAGACTCCGAGCACCCAGGAATCTCCATCAGGATCGTGCCGTTCGAGGTGGCTGACTTCCCGATCCCAAGTGAGGATCTCACCCATCTGACCGGGCCTGTCCCAGAACTGGACACAGTTCAGGCCGATGCGTCCTACGGGTCCCACGTCTTCGATCTGCCCGCTCACCTGAGTCGCTACCGTGCAACCCTTGAGCACATCAGATCCGTTGCCCTGCAAGAAGATGAATCGCGATCCTTCATTCGCTCGATCATGGAAGAGATGCAGAACAGGCATGACTAGTTCAGCGTGGCAGAAATCCAGCTACAGCGCTGCCAACAACCAGTGCGTCGAAGTCCGCACCGCCGAGGGCCTGATCGAACTCCGCGAGTCCGACGACGGTGACGTCATCGTCCGCACCACCCCCACCAAGTTCGCCAAGTTCCTCCAGGGCGCCAAGGCCGGCGAGTTCGACCACTTCGCCGACCCCGCCAACTGACCCCACCGCCGACCCCGCCCTTGTGGGATCCGTTGCCCTGCAAGAAGATGAATCGCGATCCTTCATTCGCTCGACCAGGGAAGAGATGCGGGATAGGGATGACTAGTTCAGCGTGGCAGAAGTCCAGCTACAGCACTGCCAACAACGAGTGCGTCGAGGTCCGCACCGCCGACGGCCTGGTCGAACTTCGCGAGTCCGACGAGGGCGACATCATCGTCCGCACCACCCCCACCAAGTTCGCCAAGTTCCTCCAGGGCGCCAAGGCCGGCGAGTTCGACCACTTCGCCGACCCCGCCAACTGACCCACCGGCGAACCCGATCCTGTGGGGCCCTTGTCTTCCGAAGGCCGCAGAACCGCGCGAAAGCACAGGTCTGCGGCCTTCTTCCCGGTGCGCGTGGACCACAGCGGAGCGGGTCCACCGGCCGCCCGGCGGGCAAAGGGAGCGACCTTAGCGCGCGGACGGGGCGTCCGTCCGGCGTTTGCGCGATTTGTCGGATCAGCTGTTCGGCCGTGCCACGCTGCTTGAGGCGTTGCTGGGACGACCGGAGGCGAAACGATTCTCTTGAGTACGCGTCAAGTCAAAGTGAGGTCGCTCTCCGCGCTGCTGGTCCGCTCGGGCGGCGGAGGGTCGGCCACGGCCACGGCGGTGCCGGGGATGGCGCCCGCCTCGCTCGCCCCGGCCGTGGTGCCGGTCGTACCCGTGGTGCCGGTCGTGCCCGTGGTGCCGCCGATGCCGACCGAGCCGCCGGCGATCCCCGCACTTCCGGTCGCCGCACCCTCACCCGCGCCCGCGCCCGCCACCGTCGAGCTACCCGCCCCCGCAGCCACGCCCGTGCCGTCGCTGCTCCCCGAGCCCCGGCCCGCCATAGAGCCGCTGTTCCGCTGGGCCCCCGGCCTGAACTGGGCCGGCCCCGGCGACGGTTGGAGCCAGGCCTGGGCGATGGAGGCCCTCGGCGGCACCGCAGCAGCACCCGCGCCCCTCGCCGCCGCACCGGCCGCGCAGCCCCCCACCCCCCGCGACCTGGAGCTGATCCGGGCCAGTCTGGCCGTGGTCGAGCCCCTCGCCGACCGGGCCACCGCCCACTTCTACGCGCTGATCTTCCTCCACCACCCCGAGGTCCGCTCGCTCTTCCCGGCCGCCATGGACGTCCAGCGGGACCGCCTCTTCCGCGCCCTGCTGGCGGCCGCCCGCGGCGCCGACGACCCGGCCGCGCTGACCGCCTACCTGACCCGGCTCGGCCAGGGCCACCGCAAGTACGGCACGCTCACCGGCCACTACGGCCCGGTCGGCGAGTGCCTGGTGGCCTCGCTGGCGAAGTACTGCGGCAGTCGCTGGGACGCGGAGACGGAGCTGGCCTGGCGCCGGGTCTACGCGCTGATCTCCAAGATCATGATCGACGCGGCCGAGCAGGCGGCCACGAGTTCGCCGCCCTGGTGGCAGGCCGAGGTGGTCTCGCACCAGACCCTGGGCCGCGATGTCGCGGTGCTGACCGTCCGCCCCGACCAGGCGTACCCCTACCGGGCCGGCCAGTACACCACCCTGGAGACGCCCTGGTGGCCGCGGGTCTGGCGGCACTTCTCGTTCGCCACCGCGCCGCGTCCGGACGGGCTGCTGAGCTTCCACGTCAAGGCGTTGCAGGCGGGTTGGGTGAGCAGCGCGCTGGTCCGCCGGGCGGCGCCGGGGGACGTGCTGCGGCTGGGCCCGCCGGCCGGGAGCATGGTGCTCGACCACACCGACCCGGCCCCGCTGCTCTGCCTGGGCGGCGGCACCGGGATCGCGCCGATCGCGGCCCTGGTCGAGGAGGCGGCCGAGCACGGGACGGCGGCCCGCCAGGTCGAGGTCCTCTACGGCGCCCGGCAGTCGGCGGAGCTCTACCAGCTGCCCGCGCTGCGGGAGTTGGAGCGGCGCCACCCGTGGCTCGCGGTGCACCCGGTGCTCTCCGAGGAGTCGGCCGAGGGCGCGCTGCGCGGGCTGCTCCCCGACGTGGCGGTGCAGCGCGGCCCGTGGGACGGACGCCGGGCCTACCTCAGCGGGCCGCCCGCGATGGTCCGCCGCGCGGCCGCCGCGCTGACCCGCTCAGGGGTGCGGCCCGAGCACGTGCACCACGACCTGCCCGAGGGCTGAGCGGCCGCAGGGCGCCACACTCAGCCGAAGTCCGGGGCCAGCAGCGCCCGTACGCCCTCGATGTTGGCGGCCAGGTAGGCGCGCAGCGAGGGCGGCACCAGGTTGACCGAGGTGACGCCCTCGCGGGTGAACGGCAGCCGGACGATCTCGTACTCGCCGCGCGGCTCGTCCACCTCGGGGCCGTGCCGCAGCGCCGGGTCCAAGGCGGCCAACCGGCAGACGAAGAAGTGCTGCACCTTGACCCCGTGCGGATGGGCCGGGGTGCCGTCCTCGTGGTGGGCGTGCGCGACGGTGTCCACGAAGGCCGGGACCACGTCGACGACCTTGCCGCCCAACTCCTCGTCCACCTCGCGGTGGAGGGCGTCGGCGACGGAGCGGTCATCCGGCTCGACGCCGCCGCCCGGGGTGATCCAGTACGGATGGCAGCCGGGGCGGGTGCGCTTGATCACGACCAGCTGGGCCGGCCCGTGCCAGGGGTCGTCGGCAGGCAGGTCGAGCAGGATCGCGCGCGCGGTGCGCTTGACCACCGGACGGGGATGGGGAGTCACCTCGGCCACTCAGGTCACCTCCGGATGCCTGTTGTGCCTCAGCATCCCGCAGGCCGGCCGGGCCGAAACCCGGACAGTTGGGCGAATTCTGATCGCCCGCCCCCGCCACCGCCACCCGGCCTGCCGGCCGCCCAGCCCCGCGCTGTCAGTCCTCGTCGCCGACCGCCAGGTGCAGGCCCCAGGCGACCAGGCTGATGATCAGCGAGCCGAGCAGCGCGGGCACGAAGCCCTCGACGTGGAAGTCCAGCTTCAGCCGGTCCGAGGCGACCGAGGTCAACCAGAACATCAACGCGTTGATCACGAAGGTGATCAGGCCCAGTGACAGGATGAAGAGCGGGAACGAGAAGAACTTCACCAGTGGCTTGATCAGCCAGTTCACCACCCCGAAGATCAGTGCGACGGCGACCACCGTCAGCGTCTTCTGCTGCCAGTCGCCGCCGGTCAGGGTGATGCCGTTGACGATCCAGGCGGCCACCCAGATGGCGGCCGCGTTGATAAGGGTCTTGACCACGAAGTGCTTCATGACCGGCATGGTCGCAGGCCAGGGCGGCCGGTGGAAGCACCCAGGAGAGGAGCAGCCGATGAAGGTCTTCCGGCTCGACGAGTTGGACCGGCACCGGGCGGACGAGCAGGGTGCCTACCTGCGCTTCCTGAAGGAGCGCAGCATGTCGGCGGGCCTGTACGCGCTGGCGCCCGGTGAGAGCGACACCCAGTCCGCCCACGAGCAGGACGAGCTCTACCAGGTGGTCAGCGGCCGGGCCTACCTGACCGTGGGCGAGGAGACCTGCACGGTGGCGCGCGGCACCGTGGTCTTCGTCCCGGCCGGGGTGCCGCACCGCTTCCACCACATCACCGAGGAGCTGCGGGTGCTGGTGGTCTTCTCGCCCCCCGAGGCCTGAACCGGGCGGCCCCGGCCCCGACGTAGGGTCAGTGGCATGACCCAGACCCCGACGCTGACCCCGACGCTGACCGACGAGCTGTGGGCCGAGACCGTGGCGCCCGTCTACCAGCAGATCCTGGCCCACCCCTTCCTGGCCGGCCTGACCGACGGGACCCTGCCGCGCGCCGCGTTCCGGCACTTCGTCGTCCAGGACTCGCACTACCTGCGCGACTACGCCCGCGCGCTGGCCGTCTGCGCGGCCAAGGCGCCCGGCGAGGCGGAGGTGCGGGCCTTCGCCGACGACGCGATCGGCGCGCTGGCCGCCGAGCAGGGGATGCACGCGGAGTTCCTGACCGCCTTCGGGCAGAGCGCCGAGCAGGCCGCCGCCGAGCCGGTGCTGCCCACCACCCGGGCCTACACCAGCTACCTGCTGGCCACCGTCTACGGCGGCTCCTTCGCCGAGGCGGTGGCCGCGGTGCTGCCCTGCTACTGGGTCTACGCCCGGGTCGGCGAGCAGTTGCTCGCCAAGTCCTCCCCCGACCCGCTCTACGCCCGGTGGATCGCGGTCTACGGCGACGAGTCCTTCCAGTCGGTGGTGCGCCGGGTGCTGGAGCTCACCGACCGGCTCGGCGAGCAGCTCTCCCCCACCGAGCGGCGCCGGGTGCACGAGCACGTGCGCACCACCACCCGCTACGAGTGGATGTTCTGGGACGCCGCGTTCCGGGGCGAGCAGTGGCCGGTCTAGCCGCTCGGCCGGCCGGGATCCCGAGGAACCGGGGGTAGGGAACCGATAAGTACGAGCCCGGTAAGGGCGACCCTGAGGGGCGCTCCTCAGGGCCGTATCCGGGTTCTCTCAGGGGCTCGAACCCTCGTTTCCGCTCATCGGCCCTCGTACGATCGAAGTACCGAAAGCGGACGGGACGCGGCGACAAGGGCCGACCCGAAGGGGAAGAAGAGGAACCGACATGGCTGAGATCTGGAAGTCGCTGCCCTCCTGGGTGCGGAACATCGTCGTCCCGATCCTGGTGCTGATCATCGCCATCAACGTGGTCGGGGTCGTCTTCAGCGTGATCAGCTCGCTGGTCTGGTTCGCGGTCAAGGCCCTGGTGGTGGTCGGCATCGCGGCCGCCGTGGTGGTCCTGGTCAAGAAGGCCGCCAAGGGCTGACCCGCACGCCGCCTCCGCTCCGGCGCCCGATCCCTGCCTGGCAGGGGACGGGCGCCGCGGCGTTTCCCGGCCCCGCCCGCTGACCCCTGCCCGCTGCCCCCCCCCGCCCGCTGACCCCTGCTCGCCGGACCCCGCCCGCTGACCGCCGTCACCCGTGCGCGTGACACCTGTCATGCGGCAGTGACGACAGCGGGCACTGACGCCGGATCAGCTCAACTTGGGATGATCCTCTTGTCAGCGGGCGGGCCAGCGGGAGGACCGGAACCATGAGCGAGACCACCATCACCGAGGCGGCCCCGGCCGCCAAGCGCGCCAACCCCCTGGTCGGCGCGCTGCTCCCGCTCGTGGTCGACATCGCGGTGCCGCTGGCGGTCTACTACCTGGCCCACTCGGCCTTCGGCCTGAGCCTGCTGTCCGCGCTGATCGTCAGCAGCGTGGTGCCGGCCGCGCGGACCCTCTACGCACTGACCCGCCGGCGCGAGGCCAACGCGCTGGCCGGCCTGATGCTGGTGGTCAACGTGGCGGGCATCGTCACCACCTTCCTCACCGGCGACCCTCGGCTGATGATCGCCAAGGACGGCCTGGTGAGCAGCGCGATCGGCGCCGGCATCCTCTTCTCCGCGCTGCGCGGCAAGCCGCTGATGGCGATGGGTCTGCGCCCCTTCCTGACCGGCGGCGACACGGCGCGCGAGGCCGCCTGGGAGCGGCTGTCCGCCTCCAGCGACGTCTTCCGCCGCCACGCGCTGCGGCACTCGGTGATCTGGGGCGCGGCGCTGCTGCTGGAGTGCGCGGCCCGGGTGGTCGGGGCCTACACGCTGCCGCTGACCACCATGGTCTGGCTGCCCACCGTCTTCCTGATCGGCGCGATCGGGGTGGCGAGCGTGCTCTCCGGGCCGAGCACCGAGCGGATGAAGAAGCTCCTCACCGAGCAGGCCTGACACCCCGCCCCGCCCACCGCTCCGACCAGACCGGAAGAAGAACCATGCGCGGCAAGGGCATCGACTACGACACCGGCTTCCGCCCCGGCGACGGGATCTCCCGCGAGGACTTCGACCCCGCCGTGGTGCACGAGGAGCTGCGGGTGATCGCCGAGGAGCTGCACCGCACGGCGGTGCGGATCTCCGGCGCCGACCCCATGGGGGCACCTCCCGCCCGAAGCGGTGTGGCCCGCCCCGCCCGAAGGCGGAGCGGGCCACACCGTCCCGCTGTCCGGCGTCAGGCGGTCGGGTCCGCCTGGAGCGGGATGGCGTGCGTGGTGGTGGCGGCGGCCGTGCTCGGCCTGGCCGCCTCGTCCGCGCTCTCGGCGGCCGGGCTCATCGAGCCGAGCAGCTGGCGGGCCAGCCCCAGGCCGGTGCCGCCCATGGTGAGCGCCTTGGCGAACATCTCGCCCATCCCCTCGGCGCCGTTGAGCAGCACCATGTGCTCGACGTTGCCGAAGGCCTCGGCTCCCGCCCGGACGATCTCCGGCCAGTTCTCGGCCAACTGCTGGGCGACCACGGCCTCCTGGTTCTCGGCCAGCGCGGCCGCCCGGGCCTTGATCGCCTCGGCCTCGGCCAGACCCAGCGCGCGGGCCGCCTCGGCCGTCGCCAGACCCTTGGCCTCGGCCGCGGCTGCCTCGGCCTGACCGGTGGCCCGGGTCGCCTCGGCGGCGGCCAGACCGCGCGCCTTGGTCGCCTCGGCCTCGGCCAGCGCGGCGATCTTCACCCGGTTCGCCTCGGCGCCCGCCTTGAGCTCGGTCTCCTTGGCCTGCGCCTGGGCGGCCGAGATGCGCGCGTCGCGGTCGGCCTCGGCCTTGGTGCGGGTCTCGTAGGCGCGGGCGTCGGCCGGCTTGCGGACCTCGGCCTGCAGCTGCTGCTCCTTGCGGTGACCCTCCAGCTCGGCGACCTTGGTCTCCTGGACCACGACCTCCTGCCGGGAGGCGGCCTGGGCGAGCGGGCCGGCCTGCAGCGCGCGGGCCGCGGCGGTGTCCATCTCGGCCTGGTAGCCGGCCTGCTGGATACCGGAGTTGCGGGTGGCCTCGGCCTTGCGGGCGAACGCCTCCTGCTCCGCCTCGGTGGCCTCCCGGTCGGCCGAGGCAGCCGCGATGCGCGCGTCGCGCTGGACGGCGGCGGCGTGCGGGGCGGCCAGGTTCTTGATGTAGCCGGTCGGGTCCAGGATCTCCTGGATCTGCAGCGAGTCGATGATCAGGCCGAGCTTCTCCATCTCGGCCCCGGAGGCGGCCCGGGTCTCCCCGGTCAGGCGCTCGCGGTCGCGGATCATCTCCTCGACCGTCAGCCCGCCGACGATGGAGCGCAGGTGACCGGCGAAGACGTTGTGGACCCGCTGGCCCATCATCTTCTGCTGGTCCAGGAAGCGGCGCGCGGCGTTGGCGATCGACACCGTGTCGTCGCCCACCTTGAAGATCACCACGCCCTTGACCTGGACCGGGATCCCCTGCGAGGTCACGCACTCGACGTCCAGGTCGGCCTCGTTGAGGTCGAGCGAGAGCTTGCGGACCACCTGGATGCCGGGGGTCACCAGGGTCCCCCGCCCGGTCACCACCCGGAAGCCGAGTCCGTCGGCGAGGCCCTCGGTGCGGTGCTTGGAACCGGAGATGATCAGTGCTTCGTTCGGCTCGGCGACCCGCCAGCACATCTTGAAGATCACGATCAGAATCACGACTGCCGCGGCGACGATCCCCGCGATGGTGCCGATCAACATCGGCCTTTTCCCCCTTCAGGGCACACCGCTCCGTGGCTGCGCTCGGTTGTGCAGGATTGCGCGGAACGCGGTGGCGAGTCGAGATTCTGCGCCTGTTTCGATCAGTTGGCCAGTCCGGCGCGGCGTGTCCCGCGAGGCTGTGACAGGTGGTCACCCGGCGTGGACCTCGGTGGCCGGAAGGCGACGCAGTGTGCCGGCCGAGTTGCCGTGGTTCAGGGGCCCGCCGGGGCGACGTACACCGTGCGCGGCGGCTGGTACTCGACCACCAGCACCGGTGTGCCGACCGGCAGCGCCTCGCCCGGCAGCGCCAGGTAGGCCAGGAACGCCTCGGTGCTCTGCCGCTCCGGCACGTGCACCATCACCTCGCCGACCAGGCCCGGCCCCACCTTGCCGGTCACCCGTCCCAGGTATCCGATCACGCGACCACTCCCCCTTCCGTCCCGCCGTCGTCGGCGTCCTCCCAGTCTGACGCACTGTCCGAATGCCGCCCCCGCCCGGTGCCGATCCGGCGTCGTCGCGCTGCCCGGACCCCTACTGGACCACCCCCCGGGCCTGCGGCTACCGTGTGGGACACATCTTTGGGCAGGCAAGTCCGCCTGCCGACGGGAGCTCGGAGCACCGGGCTGAGAGGGCGCTGAAGGGCCCGTGGCCGTTTCCCAGGCCATGGACCGAACGCTGCGCCGACCGCAGGAACCTGGACCGGGTAATGCCGGCGTAGGGAGTAGAGGGTCTGATGACCACATTTGATGACGCACGTCCGGCTGCCGACGCACGCCCGGCTGCCGCCGACGCGGCGGCCGACGCCACCAACGCGTCCACTGCCACCCCCACCACCGTGACCAGCGCGACCACCGGGTACCCGACGCCGGCCTGGCGCAAGGCCTACCGCGAGGGCTCCCGTCCCGACCTGCGGGTCCCCTACCGGGAGGTGGTGCTGACCAACGAGCGCACCGTCCCGCTGTACGACACCTCGGGCCCGTACACCGACCCCGCCTTCGAGGCCGACGTCCGCCGCGGCCTGCCCCCGCTGCGCGACCCGTGGATCCGCCAGCGCGGCGACGTCGAGGAGTACGACGGCCGCGAGGCGCGCCCGGAGGACGACGGGATCAAGCACACCTCGCCGCGCGGCGGCAACCTGCGCAACCTGGACGCCGTCTTCCCCGGCCGCCCGCGCCGCCCGCTGCGGGCCCGCGACGGCGCCGCCGTCACCCAACTCGCCTACGCCAAGCGCGGGATCACCACCCCCGAGATGGAGTTCATCGCGCTGCGCGAGGGCCTGGCGGCCGATTTCGTGCGGGACGAGGTGGCCCGCGGCCGCGCGGTCATCCCGCTGAACGTCAACCACCCCGAGGTCGAGCCGGCCATCATCGGCACCAACTTCCTGGTGAAGATCAACGCCAACATCGGCAACAGCGCGGTCACTTCCTCGATCGAGGAGGAGGTGGAGAAGATGACCTGGGCCACCCGCTGGGGCGCCGACACGGTGATGGACCTCTCCACCGGCCGCAACATCCACACCACCCGCGAGTGGATCCTGCGCAACTCCCCCGTGCCGATCGGCACCGTGCCGCTCTACCAGGCGCTGGAGAAGGTGGACGGCAAGGCCGAGGAGCTGAGCTGGGAGGTCTACCGGGACACCATCGTCGAGCAGTGCGAGCAGGGCGTCGACTACATGACGGTGCACGCCGGCGTGCTGCTGCGCTACGTCCCGCTGACGGCCCGCCGCAAGACCGGCATCGTCTCGCGCGGCGGCTCGATCATGGCCGCCTGGTGCCTGGCGCACCATCAGGAGAACTTCCTCTACACCAACTTCGAGGAACTCTGCGACATCCTGCGCGCCTACGACGTCACCTTCTCGCTCGGTGACGGCCTGCGCCCCGGCTCGATCGCGGACGCCAACGACGAGGCGCAGTTCGCCGAGCTGCGCACCCTGGGCGAGTTGGGCCGGATCGCCCGCGAGCGCGACGTCCAGGTGATGATCGAGGGCCCGGGCCATGTCCCGATGCACAAGATCAAGGAGAACATGGACCTCCAGCGGGAGATCTGCGACGAGGCCCCGTTCTACACGCTCGGCCCACTCACCACCGACGTGGCGCCCGGCTACGACCACATCACCTCCGGCATCGGCGCCGCGATGATCGCCTGGTGGGGCACCGCGATGCTCTGCTACGTCACGCCCAAGGAGCACCTGGGCCTGCCGAACCGGGACGACGTCAAGACCGGCGTGATCACCTACAAGATCGCCGCCCACGCCGCCGACCTCGCCAAGGGCCACCCCGGCGCCCAGGAGTGGGACGACGCGCTCTCCGACGCGCGCTTCGAGTTCCGCTGGGAGGACCAGTTCAACCTGGCCCTCGACCCCGAGACGGCCCGCGCCTTCCACGACGAGACGCTGCCGGCCGAGCCAGCGAAGACGGCGCACTTCTGCTCGATGTGCGGGCCGAAGTTCTGCAGCATGAAGATCAGCCAGAAGATCCGCGCCGAGCACGGCGAGGGATCCACGGCGGTCAGCAGCGACTTCGACGCCGAGGCGCTGGCCGGCATGGCCGAGAAGTCCGCCGAGTTCGCCTCCCACGGCAACCGGGTCTACCTGCCCCTGGCGGACTGAGGCACCACCTGACGAGGCGCTGGTCCGGGAGGCAGGAGGGGGCTTCCCGGCCCGGCGCCTTGCCACGTCCGGCCGGTTCCTCTGTCCGCATCTCGCAGTCAGTGATTCGGTCGCGGGAGTAGTATTACGTGGTAGGGGTAATACGTGCTACTTCGAGGTGGGAGATGCGACTCAACAGCAAAGGGCAGGTCACCATCCCCGCAGACCTTCGCGAGAAGTGCGGCCTGCGCCCCGGGGATGAGGTGGACGTCATCGAGGAGGACGGCGTCCTGCGGATAGTGCGTCGGGAGGGCCATGGCACCAGAGGACAGCGGGTGGCCCGCCGGATGAGGGGAAGCGCCGTGGGCGGCATGTCCACTGACGAGATCATGGAGCTGCTGCGTGGCGAGTAGCCTCTTGAGGCTGGTCGGCCCGGGCCGGGCGCGGCCGGTGACGCTGGTCGACTCCTGTGTGTTGCTGGATCTGATGACGGACGACGATGCCTGGGCCGACTGGTCGGAGGCCGCGCTGTCCAAGGCCCAGGACGAGGGCGAAGTGGTGATCAACCCGATCGTCTACGCGGAGGTCTCGGTGGCGTACGCCGCGATCGAGGACCTGGACGCCGTCCTTCCCGTCGAGGACTTCGCGCGGGAGCAGCTCCCTTACGAGGCAGGGTTTCTGGCCGGCAAGGCCTTTCTGCTGTACCGCAAGCGTGGCGGGCAGAAGACCGCGCCCTTGCCGGACTTCTACATCGGCGCGCACGCGGCGGTGCGCGGCTACCGGCTGCTGACCCGTGATGCCACGCGCTACCGCACGTACTTCCCGACCATCGAGTTGCTCTGCCCCTAGTCAGGCGTGACGGAGCCGCTGTGGCGTTTCGCTCATGCTCCGGGGGCCACGTGCGGGCGGCCGAAGTGTGTCCGTTCCTCGGTGAGGTCCATGTGGCCGGTGACAGCGATCACGGTCATGCCGTTCCCCTGCCCCGGCTTCCCCGGCGATCAGGTTGCCAATAGCCGAGATCCACTATTCGTCAGTCTGACATGAATTCGCCCGAACTCCCCTGAGGACGCGCAGGTGTCTGACATGCTGAAGGTCCACCGAGAGGGGCCGTGGCGATGCAGTGGAAGATCCATGGGGAACGTCCGATCTACGAGAACCCTTGGGTGAACGTGTGGTTGGTCGACGTCGAGCAGCCTGACGGGCACCGGTGGGAACACCACGTACTCAAGCTGCGGCACCTCGCCGTGACCGCCGTGGTGAACAGCGAGAAGCAGGTGCTGATGATGTGGCGGCACCGCTTCATCACCGACTCGTGGGCCTGGGAGCTTCCCATGGGCTTGATCGAACCGGAGGAGACCCCGGCCGAGGCCGCTGCCCGCGAGGTGCTGGAGGAGACGGGCTGGCGGACCAACGAGGTCAAGCCACTCATCTACGCGCAGCCGGCGAACGGCATCACCGACTCGGAGCACTTCGTCTTCCGCGCCGATGCCGCCAAGTACGCGGGGCCGCCGACCGAGCGCAACGAGTCGGACAGGATCGAGTGGATCCCGCTGTCCGAACTGCGGGGCATGATCGACCGCCGCGAGATCGTGAGCAGCGGATCGCTGGTGGGCGTGCTCTATCTGCTGCTGGATGAGGCGGGTCTCTGATCAGCGCGCCGTCTCGCTGATGCGGGCGGCCAGCTCCGCAGCCGCAGGAGCATTGCGGTGCGGCCCCAGCAACTGGCGGAACTCCAGGAGGTGCGCCAACACTCGGGGTGACTCCACAGTCGTCGCAAGGTCGAGAGCAGCAGCCGCTGTCGCGCAGGCCAACTCGACTTCCTTACGCTGGAGTTGAGTTCGCGCGAGCCAGAACGTGTGAAAGGCTCTGGCTCGCGCATTCGTTGTCGGTTCAGTTTGCAGGGCTTCGGTAATGAGGGGCTCCGCCGCCGCTGCGTCACCGAGCTGGCCGAGAGCGATTCCGGTATCGACGGTGAGCTTGGTCCGGTCGAAGTACAGGACCCAGGAAGGATCGTCGTCTTCCGGGGCAGCACGTTCGAAGTGGTTCACGGCCTCGTTGATCGCGTTGTGGGTACCCTCCCGGCTGTTGGCACTGGCATGCCCGAACGCTTCGCGCATGGAGAGCATGGCCATCAACCTGGGCGTACCGCCATCGAGCCGCGCGCTGTCCTGCGCCGCTCGCGCCAGCGTCACAGCGTCGCGAGCCTTGTCCTGGTAGGTGGCCTGGAGACTGAGGCAAGCAAGCACGTTGGCGATGAACGGGCGGTCATCGATCTCGCGGGCCAAGCGCAGGGACTCGGTGAAGTAGGTCCGAGCCGTGCTGTACTGCCGCGCGTCGAAGTAGGTCCATCCCGTGAGGCGTGCGAGTTCGGCCGCGATGCCATGGAGGCTGCGCCGGTAGTTGGGCTCTGCGGTGTCCCGCAGTATGCCCGTGACGTACCTGAGCTGTCCGATCACTGCCGGCCGCAGCGCTTCACCGCCGTGCTCATCGTCGCGACGCCAGTAGTCCTCGATCGAGGCTTGCAGTGATCGCAGCACGGTTGGCGTGACCCTGGCGCCGGCCGCGATGGCGAGAATGTCGTCAAGCTCGCTACTGGGCAAGGCAGTCTCCCCAGCCTTGGCCGTGGACTTCACCAGCCGACTGATCGTCATGCTCGTCTGGGGGTAAGCCCTGATCTCGGCGCACTCCCACGCCCGGGAGGTGAGGCCGAGCAGGTGACCCGGAATTCTCAACCCATCGGCGATGCGCTCAATGACAGTCATGTTCGTGATCTTCCGCTTGCCGGAGATGACCTCGCCGACCCTGCTGGGCGTCAGCTCGCAAGCTCTGGCAATGCGGGACGAGTGGAAGCCACCCCGTCGCTTGGCGAGTTGGAAGATCTTGGCGAAGTCCCGAGAGGTACAGGCGGAGATCATCTCCGGGTCTGTGAGCAGTCGCTGAGGCAACCCTGGCGCGGTGGACTCGGTCACATCCAGAACCCCCGCCCCGCAAGATCATCGCTCAGTGTCACGTCAGATAACTGACTGCAAGTTTACTCACCCTGGGTACACCGGCTGGCCTTATTTCGGCAACGTCCCTACCGCAATCCTGAGATCCCCGAGGGCCCCCCGGGGGTTGACTGGAGGCAGAGGACGGTCCGAGCTGATGAGCCCCTTGGACACAGCATCGTTCCCCGTGCCGTACGAGTGGGGCGTCGAACCCGACGCGGCCGCCGTCCCACCGGCCCGGCGCCTGATCGTCGACATCGCGCGCTTCTGGAGGGTCCCGCTGTCGGACGACGCCCTGCGGGACGTGGAGTTGTGCGCGGGCGAGCTGCTGGCGAACGTCGTGGAACACGCCAAGGCCCGCTGCATGGTGACCGTGCGTTGGACCGGCCTGCGGCTACGGGTGGAGGTGACGGACACCAGCCCGCACCCACCCGACTCGTCGGCCACCGTGGACACGGTCACCGGTGGCCGTGGCCTGCTGCTGGTCGCCGGGCTGGCGCACTCGTGGGGCTGGTCCCCGGCGGGTGCGGGCAAGGTCGTCTGGTTCGAGGTCGCGGCCGACCAACTGGTCACCGGTGAAGAGCGCCTGGCCGTCCTCGTCAACACCGCACATGCCCAGGTCACGGACCAGCTCTCGCGTTCGAGCTGACCGCTTTCGGGCTCCGCCCACGGATGCCAAGGCATTGGCCGGGCGGATCAGCACCGGTCGCGCCCGTTCCCCTGAGGGTCGGCCGGCGCTGCAAGCACACAACGCTGCTCACTTCGAGAGGAGTTCACACATGAGTACACCTCCCCCGCCGAACCGCCCGCCGATACCCGGTCCGATGCCGCCGCGCGGCAATCGCACGGCGGCCTGACCGGGCCGACCAACCAAGCAACCAGTGAACGAAGGAGAGAGCAGATATGGGATGGGGAACCGGTAAGGGCGGCAGCTCCGGCGGCGGCAAGCACGGCGGAGACAAGGACTTCAGCAAGGACAAGCCCTCCAAGGACGGGCAGCGGCCGACGCCCGACCCGAAGCACAAGGACGGCGACAAGAAGTGACGCCCGACCTCCAACTCGACGAGCAGGCCGCCTCGCGCGGCCTGCTCCGCTCGGTGGCGGACGACCTCGGGCACGAGATCCCCGGCGAGTGGGCCAGGGCGCTCACCGCCGTCCCCCGTCACCTCTTCATCCCCGCCCTGATCCGGGTCGGCGACGACAACGAGCCGCTCGCCCGCGCGGACGACCCGGCCGGGTGGCTCCGCGCCTC
Source organism: Kitasatospora sp. NBC_01287 (assembly GCF_026340565.1). Taxonomy (NCBI): domain Bacteria; kingdom Bacillati; phylum Actinomycetota; class Actinomycetes; order Kitasatosporales; family Streptomycetaceae; genus Kitasatospora; species Kitasatospora sp. NBC_01287. The sequence goes on along the minus strand of NZ_JAPEPB010000001.1, from coordinate 4,666,495 downwards.
CTACGCGAACGCCCCCGTGGTCACCCAGGTGAACGACGGGGCCGACCCGGGCGACGGTGACGTGTGGCCGTCCTCGTCCGCGTCCATGCCGTCGGTGGTGGTCCGGATGCTCGAAGATCTCGATGTCCGCGAGGGCATGCGGGTGTTGGAGATCGGGACGGGAACGGGATGGAACGCCGGCCTCCTCGCGCACCGTCTCGGCGACGCCAACGTGACCTCGGTCGAGGTGGACGCCCGGGTGGCTGCAACCGCCCGTGCCGCGCTCGGTGCCGCCGGCCTGCGCCCTGAGGTGGTCCGCGCCGACGGCGCCGCCGGCTGGCCTCCCCGCCGGCCCTTCGACCGGATCATCAGCACCTGCGCGGTCAATCGGGTGCCGACGGCCTGGCTCGCCCAGGCACGACCCGGCGCGGTCATCCTCACGCCGTGGGAGAACCCGTGGATCGGCTGGGGCACACTGCGCCTGGTGGTCGGTGACGGCCGCGCCGAAGGCCGCTTCCTGCCCTACGGCTCGTTCATGCTGATGCGCTCGCACCGCACCAACCTGCGGATCTTCCGCGATGTGGTGAGCGACGACCACCAGCCGGACGAGTCGACGACCGAACTCGACCCCTGGGTGGTGGCCGGAGCGGACGCCGAGATCCAGTTCGCCATCGGCTCCCGGCTCGGCGACGTCTGGCACGCCCGGCAGCACGATCCCGACGTGGACGGCGTCGCGGTGCGGCTCTGGCTGGCCACCACCGACGCTTCCTCCTGGGCGGCCGTCGACTGGGACGGGGCAGCGGACGCGCCGCGGTTCACGGTCTGGCAGCACGGGCCCCGCCGACTGTGGGCCGAGACCGAAGCCGCCCACCGCTGGTGGCTCGACAACCACCGCCCCGGGCCCCACAGGTTCGGCCTCACCCTCACCCACAACGCTCAGCACATCTGGCTGGACGACCCGGACACTGAGCTGCCGCGCTCCAGGAGCTTGCGATGAGGTCGCCGACTGCTACGGCCACGTCGTCCGTGGGCTGCGGCGTTCACCGCCTCCAACGGACGCGGCCACTGGCGGACTGACCCGGTCAACCAGCAAGAGGCGCCGCACCGGGAGGCAGGAGGGGGCTTCCCGGCGCGGCGCCTCTTGCGCTGCGGGCGCGCGGGGGTACGGGAGGCTGCGCCAGGGTGTGCCCCCTGGCTCAGCTCTTCCTGGCCGCGCCGTCCGGCCAGATGACCTCCACCGGCGCCCCGGCGGCTTCGGCCCCCGGCCACCGTGTCGGCCGTCCCGCCCGGACCGTTCCCTGGCCGGCCGTCCCAGACCGCGAGGAGCCGATTCCGCCGCACAACCGCACGCAGCGGGCCGTGTGATCGATGATCCGGCCGTGGCGGCGGGTCAGGAAGCAAGCCGTTCAGTGCCGGGTTGGCACACCAGGAAAACCTCTGGGCGATCTCATCACCGGCCACTAACGTGCGGGGACGGGACCGTGGGAGGGTGAACTGATGTGCCCAGCACTGCTGGTGGATGTGGACAGGCCACTGAACCCGTACGCCGCGAAGCCGCACCGGCGCCCCGAGGGCTACGAGACGCACCAGCTGATCACACCCCGCTGGAAGGCGTACGAGCACCGCCGCATGGCCGAATCGGGGCTGTCCGACAGGCCGGTGAAGCCCCTGCGGGTGTGGTTGAGCCCCGACCACGGGCCGGCGCCGGCCGCGCTGCCCTTCGAGCTGGTCCGGGCCATGACCTGGAGGAACGCACCGAGCTTGCACCTTGTTCCCGACCTGCGGAAATGAGCTGAGATGCACGGTGCCACGACTCCGTTGTGGCCCCTTGCCCGTGCGCCACGGGGGACGACGCACGGGCAAGACGGTGCTCGGGCCCGCTAGGTGATCGGGTGGTCCGGGCTGTCGAGCCAGACGGCCTGTTCACCGTCGGCGGTCACGGTGATCCCGAAGCGGGTCAGCTCGGGCCTGCCCTCCTCCAGCCACCAGAGCCGGGCCCTGGTGATCTCGTCCCAGAGCCGACGCGGCCCGGCCTGGTGCACCGCGCCGTCGTCGTCCCAGTCGCTGTAGCTGACCGACGCCCAGGAACCCCGGCCGTCGGTCAGCTGCATCCGGTACGTCAGCGCCGGGTCCTGCTCGTCCCAGGTGTGCATATAGCGCGCCCCCGGCACCCGCAGCCCGATGACGAACGCGGCGTGCACGCTCTCGCTGGCAAGCTCCGGGTCCATCCGGGACGGGCCCCGCGAGTCCGGGGCCGTGGCGGGGCGGTCCGCCTCCTGTGGGCGCTGAGCACGCACCCACATGAAGCTGACGTTGTCCACGAACCGCCCGTACGACGGCCCGCCCACCTCGCCGACCTCCAGCCGCAGCAGCCCCGCGTTGGCGTACGGCGTGCCCCACGGCGTGACGATCACCCCGCCGGGGCGAGTCTGCTCGATCCACGCGCGCGGCACCCGCTGCACGGCGGCCGTCGAGTGGATGCGGTCGAACGGCGCGGACAGCGGCCACCCGTCCAAGCCGTCCCCGATGACGCTCACGGGCTTGAACCCGGCCGCTGCAAGGCTCCGCCGGGCCGCGTGGCCCACAGCGGGGTCCAGCTCGACCGTCGTCACGTTCTCATCACCGAGCCGGGCGCAGAGCAAGGCGGCCGTCCACCCCGTCCCGGTGCCCACCTCCATGACCCGGTGGCCGTCCTCCACATCCAGGTGACCGAGCATCCGCGCGACCAGCGCGGGCAGGGAAGCCGAAGACGTGGGCACCCCGGGCCCGTCCGGCTTGCCGTCGTCCAACTGCGTGACCACGACGGTGTTTGCGCCTGCCAACTCCTCCCAGCGCTCCGGCTCATCGGCCTTGCGCAGCCGCCGGAACCCGCTCGGGCCGTCCTCGTCCGGGGCCCACACCACATCGGGGACGAAGGCAGAGCGCGGGGCGCGCTCGAACGCGCCCCGCCACTCCTCGCCCAGGTCGCCGGCCCCGGTCAGCCCCGCGAGCAACTGTGCGTATTCGTTCATCAGTTGCAGCCGCTCACTTGCTCGGGGCCGGGGGGATCGGCTTGCTCCACTGGCCGTCCGACTCCTTCGGGCTCTGCCCCTTGTCCCCGCTCGAACCGCCCTTGCCGTCTCCGTGCTTGCCCATGACTGGGGTCTCCTCTCCGTCGATGGTGCAGATCAGTTGGTGCGCTTCGGGGCCCGCGCACAGGGGCGCCACGGGCCGGAGGCCACACCGGGCGGCATCGGACCCGGGCCCGGGGGCCTGTTGGGTCCGGGCGTCGGAGTGCTCATACTGGTGTCTCCTCACACTGAGGCGGAGCCGGACACCGATGCCGATGGGTCCGGTGCGCGGAACAGGGTTCGGCCCGGCGTGTCCGGGGCGGCCGATCCAGGCGTCAGCATTCGGCATCGGGCAGCCCCTTCGCGTGCACGTGGCACGTGCAACCAGGGCGCAAGCGCGGGGCCTTGCCCTCCCGTCGCTCGGCCTCGGCCGTCCGGTACTCGTCCAGGATGGCGGTCATCTCTTCCGGGGTGGCCCGCCGATCGTCTCGGTGGGGCCGTCGCTGCCGCGTACCAGTCGTCATCGCTTGCACGCTCCCTACTTCCGCTGCTGCGACTGCATCTGCAATCCCGTCAGGAAGACGGTAGGGAGCGGCGCGAACATACAGCCACGAAGTTCTACGGGATTCCACGCGGGCTTGCGGAGATCAGCCAAGCAGAGCAGCGGCCGATGTGATCAACTCTCGGGCAGCGGTTCCGTGGACTGCCAGCTCGGCGAGTTCGCCGAACGTCTCGGCGTACAACTGGATCTCGCTGGGCTGGGTGATCGTGAGGTAGCCGGAGATCAGTTCAACGTTGACCTGTGCGTTGTCGAAGATCCAGAACCCCTCAGCCGGCCAGCGCATCCGGTCGGGCCGCATCGGGACAACTCCCATGCTGACGTTGGGAAGTGAGCCGACCGTGGTCAGGTGGTGCAACTGGTCGCGCATCACACCGCTGCCACCGATCCCGCAGCGCAACACCGACTCCTCGACCAGGAAGGCGAATCGGCGATCGCCCTCGTACAGCACCCGCTGACGCTCCATTCGGGCAGCCACAGCCGCTTGAACGTCGTCGACCAGCCCTCGGCGCTGCTGAATCGCTTGAAGCGCCGCAGCCGTGTACCCCGGCGTCTGAATCAGTCCCGGGACCAGCCATGACGAGTAGGACCGGAACCGGTGGGTTCGCTCGTACAGCGGCAACCGAGCCTCCTGCGCAGCCTTGAGGCCCGCGCGCTCCATGCGCCGCCACTCAATGAACATGCCTTCCACGGCCCGTAGGGACGCGACCAGATCAGCCGCGCGACCCTCCACACCGCAGGCCCGGCACCACTCCCGGATGTCGTCCTCGGAAGGAGGTGTGTGGGCGTTCAGCAGCCGGGACACCTTGGACGGGTACCACCCGCATGCCGCCGCCAGTTCTCGCCCTGTCAGCCCTGCGTCCCGCTGAATCTCGCCGAGCCGGTCAGCGAGATTCTGGCGGGCACGCTGGACACTCGAAGATGCCGAGACAGCCATGAACTGATACCGATCAGGCGGGACGGTACTCCGCGTGGGGTGTCGCCCGTTCCCAGGCAGCTTCGTAGGCCGACAGATACCGCTTGGCCAACTCCGGGTCGGGCCGTACCTCCATCTTGGCCTCGGCCCACTGTCCGTCGCCTGTGAAGTGGTGCAGGATCACCACCTCGTCGTCCATCACCCAGCCGTCCAGACCAGGCAACAGCAGGTCACCAGCGCGCGAACGTGGCAGCCACCGCACATCCTCGCCCGCCGCGACGTTCGGGAACGTCACGTCGTACTCGTACCGGATGTAGTCGGTCACCGGCTCGGAGACCACGCGCAGTCGGCGCATCACGACCCCTCGGCCGGTCGCCTCGGCAACGACGTCCAGCCAGGACCGCCACCAGGACTCGCGGTCGGCGGGATCGAGCCGCTTGCCGTTCTGCCAGGCGATGAATTCCGGGTCGTCCAGCATGTAGCTGTCCCGCATCTCCAGGTGAACCGCAGAGCGCTGGGCTTTCGCCAACTGCTCACGAACCGCTGTTGCCAACGCTGTTGTCCTCGTTCTCGGGTCGGGGGATGAACTGGATCATGTTGGCGGGAAGCCGGATCATGAACTCGTGGTCCGGGATGTCCGTGGTGTGACCAGGAATCGAACCGACCTCCTGCGCGGCCTTGATGTCGTCCTCACTGGCCTTGTACGACTGGATGAGCAGGTCCCCGGTCTCCGGTTCTCGCCAGATGGTCGGGGAGCCGTCGTCCGGGGTGTTCGGGTAGATCCCCAAGAACTCCAGAGCCATGGCTACCTCCGGTGTCGATCAGGTTCTACGTAGTTCCAAGGATGCTGATGCCGCGTGCTCCTGTCAGGCGAATGGCGTTCTGACGCAGTTTCAGTACATGGAGTGGCAGGACGCCACAGCCCCGCGCAGCTCGCCACCCGCTCAGCGAAGAGTGACGGGCCCGGAAACGACGAAAGGCCCCGGCTGCCCCGTTCGTTGGGCGGCCGGGCCGGGGTTGCTCGGGTGGTCAGATGCGGTTGCCCCCAGCGGTGGGCGGCGAGGCTGCGGGCGGCGTTGGAGCGGCTTGCCGGGGGCTCGTAGGCGGGGAGGCGGACGCGGGCGATCAGGCGGCCCGCTTCGGCGCGGAGCTGGCGGGCCTCGGCGATCAGGGGATGGGCGACCATGACGCTGTGGCGGGTGCCTCCGGCGATCAGGCGGCCGTCCGCGCGGACCTGGTCGTCGCAGTGTGCGGCGTCGCGTAGGTGGTGTTCGGCGAGGCGGAGCGCGGCGTCTTCCTGGGGGTCCAACTCGATCTCCAGGGCGGCGATTCCGGCTCGCAGTTCGGTGATGATCTCGTGCAGGGGAACCCCTTCCACTGCTCTCGGTGTATGGGTGTAACGCTGTGCGCATGAGGGTTGGTTCATGCCTATGCGCATCGGTGCTGGGCTGCTATGACGCCCCGGAGGGGAGAGAGACGCAAAGGGGAGTCACCCCCGGGGTTCGGTGATCGGCGTCAGGATCGACCCGCGGGCCGGGCTGGCGGTCGCTGACTTCGCGGTGCTGGCCACCTGGGCGAGAGGGCAGGACTGACGGTCCGCTGGTCGACCACAGTATTGCGCCGACGACACCAGCCGCGCGACCACTCCCGCTCCCCCTGGCCAACCCCCACCCCCCTCCAGTAAGGTTCACTTAGCACTATCACCTATTACAGCTCAGGGGGTACGCCGCCATGCCGGAGACCAGGATCAGTGAGCTCGTGCGGATGTGGATCGAGGGCTGGGTCGTCTCCCGCGGCGCCTCGGACCCGATCGACGAGCCGTGGGGGTGGACCATCGACGTCGGGCAGACCGGGCAGCCCAGGCAGCTCGCCCGGCACGTGCTGCCGGAGCCGACCGAGGCGGACGTGCGCAAGATCGTCGCGGCGACGAGCGCACCGGGCACCTGGCTGAAGCTGTTCGCCGAGGACCAGGTGGCGCTGCCTTGGGTCGGGCCGGGCTGGCGGCTGGACGCTCCCGGATTCCTGATGGACAGTCAACTCAGGCCGGAGCGCCCTGCGGTGCCGACCGGCTACACGCTCACCCAATGGACCCGGGGCGGCGTCAGCCGGGTGCTGGTCCGCACGGGCGAGGGGCACTTCGCCGCGCGCGGACAGATCGCGACGGTCGGCGCCCATGCCGTGGCGGACCAGATCGAGACCGCCGCCGAGCACCGGCGCAAGGGCCTCGGCAGCCTGGTGATGCGCACGCTGCAGGGCACCGCGTACGAGACCGGCGCGCGGACCGGCCTGCTGGTCGGCACCCAGGAGGGGCAGGCGCTCTACTCCTCGCTGGGCTGGACCACACGCTCCCCGATGGCGAGCCTCTGGTACGAGCCGGCGGACGCCGCCTGACGACCCGGGGTTGACCACTACCGTTGCGCCGCACCCCGTCGCGCCGCGCCCCGTCGCGCCGCGCCCCGTCGCCCCAATCCCCTACGCGGGGGCGGCCGCGGGGGCGAGGGCCAACAGGTTCTTGACGCGGTCCGCGGTGATGACGCCGAGGGTGTAGCCGTCCTCGTCGATGACCGGCCAGACCGCCAGGCGCTTGATCTTCATAGCCAGCCCCGCCAGGGCCAGTGCCATGGTCGGCCAGGCGAACGGGCCGCGCTGGTGGGCGGTGTCGCGGATCGCGGTGCGCTGGGTGTACCAGGAGCCGGCCAGGAAGGGCAGGAACCCGCTCTCGGTCACCAGGCCCTCGCAGCGGCCGTCGTGGTCGCGCACCAGCAGGTAGGGGACGTGGGCGCTGCGGAAGATGTCGTTGGCGCGGTCGACGGGGGAGTCGTCGGCTATCTGGTACTCGAACGGCTCCATCGCGTCGGCGACCGTGAGGCCGGGGACGACGGCGGGAGCGGGGACGGCTCCGGGGCCGGACCTGACAGCGTGCGCGGAGTGGATGGTCATGGCGTCACCGGTGCCTGCCTCCGGGTCGGCGCTCGGCTGCCCGGATTAGCGATTCACCCAGAACGAAGCCGGAGTGGCGACCGGTATGCGGAATGCCCTGGATGCGTCCAGCCTACTCCGCGGCCCACTCGCGCCGGGCCGCTCCAGCGGGCCCGGAGCACCGTCCGGAGCACCGTCCGGAGCACCGGTGGTACCGCCGGGCACCGACCCGCCGGTCGCGGCCGTGGCGATGGCGGGTGCGGCAGCCCCTGGCAACCACACCCCGGCGGGCGAGTTGCTCGCCCGAGCCGGCCGGGACAGGACCGACGATCCGTCAGTTGGCGGGCAGCTTCGCCGCGAGCACGTCCACCGGCAGGATCTCCGGGGTCGCGGCGAGCAGGCGCGGACCGTGCTCGCGCAGCCCGTCGCCGATCACGCCGGCGATGTGGGCCTGTCGGTCCTCGTCGCCGCCGAAGGCGTCGAAGATGCCGAAGGTGGTGGGGCCCAGGCGCAGCGCGAACCAGACGGTGGTGCCGGTCTCCGCCTGGGCCAGCGGCAGGGCGGAGACCAGGAAGTCGTGCAGCTCGTCGGCGTGCTCGGGCTTGGCCTCCAGGCGGACCAGCAGGCCGACGCGGGTGGAGCCGTTGGAGTCAGTGGAGCCGTTGGAATCAGCGGAGTTGGCGGAGTTGGCGGAGTTGGCGGTCATCGGGGGACCTTCCCTTCGGGGGCCGACCGGCACCGACCGGCACCGACCAGCAGCGGCTGATGCGATCAACCTACGAGCGCGGCCGCCAGGCCCCCCAGTGGCGGATACGACACATCCCTTACCGTTTCCGCCATGAAGATATCGGTCCTGGTGCTCGACGGGGTCTTCGACTCGGGGCTCGCCGCGATCCTCGACGTCCTGCAGGCGGCCAACGAGCTGCGCGGCGAACTCCCCCAGCCCCCGCCGGCCTGGGAGGTGGCCCTGATCCGCGCGGACGACGCGCCGGTGCACACCGCCGCCGGACACACCGTCAACGCGGTCGACCTCGCCACGGCCCCCGCACCCGAGCTGCTGGTGCTCCCCGGGGTCGGCCACAAGCGGCCCGCGCCGCTGCTCGCCTGGCTGGACTCCCCCGAGCGGCAGCCGACCCTCGACCTGCTCGCCCGGGCCCGCGCGGACGGGGTGCCGCTGGCCGCCGCCTGCACCGGCAGTTTCCTGCTGGCCGAGAGCGGGCTGCTGGACGGGCTCCCGGCGACCACCAGCTGGTGGCTCGCCCCCGCGTTCCGGCACCGCTATCCGCAGGTGGCGCTGGACGAGAACCGGATGGTCACCCACGCCGCCGGCATCACCACCGCCGGCGCCGCGCTGGCCCACCTCGACCTCGCGCTCGCCCTGGTCCGCGAGCGCAGCCCGCTGCTGGCCGACCTCACCGCCCGCTACCTGGTGGTCGACTCCCGTCCTGGCCAGGCCAGTTACGCGATCCCCGGCCACCTCGCCCGGAACGACCCGACGGTCGCCGCCTTCGAGCGCTGGGTGCGCGAGCACCTCGACCGGCCGCTGCGGATCGCCGACGCGGCCCGCGCGGTGGGCACCAGCGAACGCACCCTGCAGCGCGCCCTGGACCGGGTGCTCGGCATCCCGCCGCTCCGCTTCGCCCAGCGGGTGCGCCTGGAGCAGGCCGCCCACCTGCTGCGCACCACCGACCTGCCGACCGACGTGGTGGCCCGCCGGGTCGGCTACGAGAACGCGACCACGCTCAGCACCCTGCTGCGCGAGCGGCTGGGCACCACCCCGGGCCGGCTGCGCCGCGCACCCGGGCCCTGAGACACCCGTCACACCGCGCACCGGGGGCGCTGAGCGGCCGGGCCGCGCGGCCGAGGCGCACCAGGAGGGGTCAGTTGGTGTGCTGACACAGCCGGGGCCGCTGGGCCAGGATGATCCCCATGGCAGAAGAGACCCTCACCCCCCGCCGGATCGCCGACAGCTACGTCTCCCGGATGGTCGCCCACGACCCCGCCACCGCCGCCTGGCTGGGCGAGCGGGTCGGGGAGGACGCGCAGCCGGGCCTGTCGCCCGAGTGGTTCGCGGCGGGAGCCGAGCTGGCGCGCACGGCGCTCGCCGAGCTGGACCGCGCACCGGCGCCGGCCCAGGGTGTCGAGGCCCAGGATGTCGAGGCCCAGCGTGTCGAGGCCGACTGCGCCCGGCTGTTGCGCGAGCGGCTGACCGCCGAGCTGGCCTGCCACGAGGCCGGCGACCACCTGCTGGCACTGCGGCCGATCGCCAGCCCGCTGCAGCAACTGCGGAGCACCTTCATGCTGGCCCCCACCGAGACCGGGGCCGACTGGGCGAACACCGCCGCCCGGCTGCGCGCCCTGCCCGGCGCGCTGGACGGCTACCGGAGCACGCTGCGCGAGGGGATGGGGCGCGGGCTGCTCGTCGCGCCGCGCCAGGTCTCGGGCGTGATCGACCAGTTGACCGCCTGGACCGGGGAGGACAAGGGCGGCCCCAGCTGGTTCAGCGGCTTCGTCGCCGACGGGCCCGAGCAGCAGCGCGCCGAGCTGGACGGGGCCGCGCTGCTGGCCACCGCCGCGGTCGCCGGGTTCCGCGACTGGCTGCGCACCGACTACGGCCCGGCGAGCGTCGAGGTGCCGGACGCGGTGGGCCGCGAGACCTACCTGCGCGCCGCCCGCCGGGCCACCGGGGCCGACCTGGACACGGCCGAGGCCTACGAGTGGGCCTGGAGCGAGTTCCACCGCACGCTGGCCGAGATGCGGGTGGCCGCCGGGCAGGTGCTGCCGGGCGCCACGGTGCTGGAGGCCATGACACACCTCAACGAGCACGGCCACGTGATCGAGGGCGAGGAGGGCATCAGGACCTGGCTGCAGGAGCTGATGGAGCGGGCGATCGAGGACCTGGACGGCACCCACTTCGACATCGCGGGCCCGCTGCGCCGGGTGGAGACCCACATCGCGCCGCCCGGCAGCTCGGTCGCGCCGCACTACTCGGGCCCCAGCCTCGACTTCAGCCGCCCGGGCCGCACCTACCTGCCGGCCCTGGGCCGCACCGCCTTCCCGACCTGGCAGCTGGTCAGCACCTGGTACCACGAGGGCGTCCCGGGCCACCACCTGCAGCTGGCCCAGTGGGTCACCCTGCAGCACCGGCTGAGCCGCTACCAGGTGACGCTCGGCAAGGTCAGCGCCAACGTCGAGGGCTGGGCGCTGTACGCGGAGCGGCTGATGGACGAGCTGGGCTTCCTGACCGACCCGGCGCACCGGCTCGGCTACCTGGACAAGCAGATGCTGCGGATCATCCGGGTGATCATCGACATCGGCATGCACCTGCGGCTGGAGATCCCGGCCGACTCGCCGTTCCAGCCGGGCGAGCGCTGGACCCCGGAGCTGGGCACCGCGTTCATGGCCGCCTACCACGGCAGCCCGGCCGCCCGCCGCAACGGCGAGATCAAGCGCTACCTCGGCTGGCCGGGCCAGGCGATCGGCTACAAGCTCGGCGAGCGGGCCTGGCTGCGGGGGCGCGAGGCGGCCCGGCAGCGGCACGGCGCGGCCTTCGACCTCAAGGCCTGGCACATGGCCGCGCTCTCCCAGGGCTCGCTCGGCCTGGACGACCTCGCGGGGAGCCTGGCCGTGCTCTGATCGCTCCGCTCCGAGCGCGGCGGCGGGTCCGTACGGCGGCGGGTCCGTACGGCGGCGGGTCCGTACGGCAGCAGGTCAGGGCGGCAGCAGGTCAGGGCGGCGGCCGGGTCAGCGCAGCGCGTCCTCGGTCTGCTCCAGGTAGTGCTCCAGCCGCTGCTGGTTCGCCACCACCCGCAGGCACAGGTGCCGCAGCGCGGTCAGGTCGGCGGGGGTGAAGCCCTGGAAGACGCCGGCCATCGCCCGCTGGGTCGGCAGCCGGAAGGTGTCGAGCCAGCCGCGCCCGGCCGGGGTGATCCGGGTGAGCACCGAGCGCCGGTCGTCCGGGTCGGGGACCCGCTCGGCCAGGCCCTCGCGCTCCAGCGTGTCGACCAGCCCGGTGACGTTGCGCGAGCTGACATCGGCGGCCCTGGCCAGGTCGCCGATGCTCAGCGCCTCACCACTCGTGGCGCCGAGCCGGATCAGGATGTCCAGGGCCCCGGCGCTCAGGCCGCGGCCCTGGGCACCACGGGCCCGCAGCCGGTCCACCGCGTGGGTGGCGGCCCGGACCGCGGAGGCCGCCTCCAGCGCCAGGGTGTCGGTGCCGAGGGTGAACTCGGCGAGCGCGGTGCGGACCCGGGGATCGTAGAGGCAGTCGTCGGCGTCCTGCGCCAGGCTGCCGGCGGGCTGCTGGGCTGCGTTGTGTACCTGCTTCATAATGAAGCCATACTTTATTAGATAGATATGACGATCCGTCAAATGTCGCAGGTCGCGTGCCCGCCGTGCCCGCCGGCTACCCCCGCCGCACCCGCCGCACCCGCCGCACCCGCCGCACCCGCCGCACCCGCGAAGCGGAACCCCGCCGCGTCCCCCGGACCGGCCAGCGCCTGCGCCAGCCAGTCCTGGTTGTACGCGTCCAGCTCCGGCAGCGCGTCGAGGGCGAACCAGGCGACCTCCAGCGACTCCTCGTCGTTCACCCGGGCCTGCCCGCCCACCACCCGGCAGCGGAAGACCAGTTCGAGGTACTGCACCTGGTCGCCGTTCTGGTAGGTGACCGGCTGCGAGACGCTCACCGAGGTCAGCCGCTCCGGCACCACCTCGACCCCGGTCTCCTCGAAGCACTCGCGCGCCGCCGCGTCGGCCGGCTGCTCGCCGGGGTCGATGACGCCGCCGGGCAGCGCCCAGGCCCCGGTGTCCGCGCGCCGACCGAGCAGCACCCGGTCCCGGTCGTCCAGGACCACCACGCAGGCGGCCGAGAGCCAGAGCGGTCGGGTGCCCACCAGGGAGCGGAGTTCGGCGAGGAAGGGAGGAATGGCCATGCCCGCGAGCCTAGACCCTGGGGGCACGCGACTTGCGACAGTACGGGCGCGGACCTGCGACAGTGCGCCGGGCTGCTTCCGAGCTCACTGATCAATGGTCAGGATCGCTGGCGCCCGGCGCGTCCCCGGGGAATAGGCTGGTACCCGGTGGAGCGGCGAACTCCGCTCCACCGCGGCGACGTACCAGCGGAACAGCGATGACAGCGCAGTGAAGTCGCGGCCTCGGGGGAAGGGTGGCCAGATGAACCTCGATGAAACGGATCCGGTGCCGGCAAGACCGGCGGACCGATCGGCCCGCGGTGGCGCGGGCACGGTGGCACCACCCGAGGAGCTGCTGGCAGTGCTGCCGGCGGCGCCCGGACCGCTGCGCCTCGACGGCGAGGACGGCACGGCCCAGCGGCTGCTCAGCCAGGAACCGGAGGTGCTCGCACGGTACCTGGCGGGGCTGCGGGCGATCAACAGCCCGCTGGCCGCCGATCCCGAGGCCTGGGAGCAGTGCGTGGTACAGGCCCGGCGGATCCTGATGGACTGCGCGGTGAGCCTGGCCGAGGGCCGGGCGACGGTGACCGGCACCGAGATCGCCGAGGTGGTCAACCTCGGCGGTGAGCGGCTGCGCCAGGGCCTGCACCTGACCCACTCGATAAGGGCCGGGATGCTGCTGCTGGACATCGTGCTCTCGGCGCTCGCCACCGCGGTCGCCGAGGCCGGCCAGGCGGAGGCGGTGGCGGCGGTCGGGCTGCCGCACGACCCCGCCGAGGTCTGCGCGACCTGCGGCGCGCCGGCCCGCTGGGCGGAGGAGCTGGCCGGCGCGGTGCGCCACTCGCACGCCCGCGACGAGCACTACACCGCGGCGCTGCGCTCGCTCCAGGAGGGCGTCAGCCGGCGCCTGGAGGTCGGCTCGGTCGGCTACGACACCTTCCTGCTCAGCCGGGTGCGCGAGCTGCACGAGCTGGGGCGGCGCAAGCTGGCCCGGGAGATCCACGACCAGCTCGGCAACTCGCTGAGCCTGGCGATGCGTCAGCTGGAGCTGCACGAACTGCGGTCCGGCGACGACATCTCACCGCACGTCAAGGCGGCCAAGGCAGCGGTGCTGGAGGCCATGGACACCACCCGCCAGATGGTCACCGAGCTGCGCCGCTCCAACGTCTCCGGCTCGCTGGAGATGGCGCTCAAGGGCTTCGCCGCCTCGATGGCGGAGGCCGGCGGCCGGGTGCAGATCTGGGTCAAGGGCTCCGACGAGTGGGTGCCGAGCAAGGTCTCCGAGGAGCTCTTCATCATCATCCGCGAGTGCCTGCGCAACGCGCTGCGGCACGCGGAGGCCGGCAACATCGTGGTGCACATCGACATCGCCCCGCACGAGGTGCAGGCCGAAGTGCTCGACGACGGACGGGGCTTCGACCCGGGCGCGGTCGGCCGCAAGGGCACCTCGAACGGCCTGGACGGGATGCGCGAGCGGGTGCAGCTGCTGCACGGCACGGTCAACATCTCCTCCACGCCCGGCAAGGGCACCCAGGTGCTGGTCTGGATACCGATCGAGGGCGCCGCGGACGAGGAGGTGGAGAGCGCGTGAGCGAGGACCTCGCCCAGGCCGGCGTCACGGCCCTGGCCGACCAGGACCGGGTGCGGATCCTGGTCGCCGACGACCACACGCTGCTGCGCGGCGCGCTCTGCGACCTGCTGGAGACCGAGCCGGGCTTCGAGGTGGTGGCCCAGGCCGGCACCGGCACCGAGGCGATCCGGATGGCCGGGCAGCACCGGCCCGACGTGGTGCTGCTGGACATCGAGATGCCGGAGAACGACCCGCCGGTGACGGTCCGGCGGATCCTGGACCGGGATCCGCAGATCCGGATCATCGTGCTGAGCATGGACGACGGCCAGCGGCTGGTCCAGGAGCTGCTCTCCCTCGGGGTGCGCGGCTACCTGCACAAGAGCGTCAGCCGGGAGACCCTGATCTCCACCATCCGCCAGCGCGAGGAGAGCGGGCGGCGCACCGTCACCGTCTCGGTCTCGCCGGAGAGCCTGCGCCGCGCGACCGGCGAGGCGGGCGAGGCCGGCGGCCTGTCCAGCCGCGAGGTGGAGGTGCTCGGTTGGGCCGCGCAGGCGCTGAGCAACCGGCAGATCGCCGGCCGCCTGGGCATCACCGAGGGCACCGTCAAGCGCCATCTGCGCAACATCTTCGGCAAGTTGGACGCGGTCTCGCGGATCGACGCGGTGAACAAGGCGGTCGAGCGCGAGCTGATCGAGCCGGTCGGCCACCGCGGCGGCCCGGCGGGGTACGGGCGGCGCTGACGCCCGCCCCGCCGCCCGGGGGCCGGAGTGCCGCGGCTCAGGCCACCGGGCCGCCGGCCACGTGCAGCACCTGCCCCGAGACGTAGTCGGCCGCCTCGGAGGCGAAGAACCAGACCGCGTCGGCCACCTCCTCGGGGGTGCCGGGGCGGCCCAGCGGGATCCGCTCCAGCACGTCCTTGCGGGCGTCCTCGAAGCTGACCCCCAGGCAGTCGGCCGCGGTGCGGGCCGAGTCGGTGGCGATCAGGCCGGGCAGCACGGCGTTGACCGTGACGCCGTGCGGCCCGAGGTCGACCGCCAGGGCCCGGGTCAGCCCGCGCACCCCGTCGGTCGCGGCGGCCGCGGCCAGATCGCCGCGCTCGCCGCCGGCCTGCGGGCGGGCCACGTTGACGATCCGGCCCCAGCCCTGGCCGACCAGGTAGCGCCGGGCCGCCGCGCTCAGCAGGTAGGGCGCCCGCAGCCCGGCGCGCAGCGTGCCGTCCCAGTCCTCCTCCGCCCCGGGCAGCGAGCTGGGGGCGAAGTCCGGCAGCTGGGAGGTGTTGTTGACCAGCACGGAGGGCTCGCCCAACTGCTCGGCGATCCGGGTCATCACCGCCTCGGCCTCGTGGATCAGCCGGACGTCGCCCGGGAACACCTGCGCCTGCCCGCCGGCCGCCGAGACGGCTTCCAGCGTGCGGTAGCAGAGCGCCTCGGTCCGGTCGACGACGGCGATCCGGTAGCCGTGGCCGGCGAGCTTGCGGGCCACGGCGAGGCCGATGTCGTTGCCGGCACCGGCTATGACGGCCACGCGGGTGGGGGATTGGCTCATTGCGGTGCCCTCCTGCGACTCATTGGCTGCAACGCGCTGGCTGCAACTCACTGGCTGGGGGTCAGAGTCAGAAGGTGAGGACGACCCCGCCGCGCTGGCCGCCGCCGGCCAGCAGTGTGTGGGCGGCGGCCACCTCGGCCGCCGCGAAGGTGCGGGCCGGGCGCAGCGTCAGGCTGCCCTGGTCGACCAGCTCGGACAGCGCGGCCAACTGGGCACCGTCGCTGTGCACGCCGACGCTGTCCACCCGGATGCCGCGCTCGGCCACCGGGGCGGCCGGCGGGAAGACGTTGACGAAGACCCCGCCGTCGCGCACGGCGGCCAGCAGCGGTGAGCCGACCAGGGCGGTGTCGAAGACCCCGTCCACGCCGCCGGGCACCAGCGCCCGCACCGCCTCGGCGGCCTGCTCGCCGCGCTCGACCCACTGGGCGCCGAGCCCGGTGACGAAGGCCTGGTCCTTGATGCCCGCCACCGCGATCACCCGCAGGCCCCGGCTGACCGCGAGTTCGACGGCGAAGCCGCCGACACCGCCGGCCCCGCCGGTGACCAGCAGGGTCGCGCCCTCGGCCAGGCCGATCAGGTCCAGCGCCTGGGCCGCGGTCAGGCCGTTCAGCGGGAGGGTGGCGGCCTCGACCTCGGTGGCCTTGGTCGGGGCGGGGGCGACCGCCGTGGCCGGCAGCACCACGTACTCGGCCTGGGTGCCGTTCAGGGTGGCGAACCAGTCGGAGAGCGCCACCACCGGCTCGCCGACGGCGAAGGAGGTGACCTCGGCGCCCACCGCGTCCACGGTGCCGGACAGGTCCCAGCCGAGGGTGTAGTGCGGGCGCTCGGGCAGCAGGGCGGCCAGCGCGCCGGAGCGGGTCAGCAGGTCGGCCGGGTGCACGGCGGCAGCGGCGACCCGGATCCGCAGCTGGTCCGCGCCGAGGGCCGGCAGCTCGGTCCCGATCAGCTCGGCAGCCTCGGGGCCACCGAAGTTCTTCACCACGACAGTACGCATCAGACGCGCCTTTCAAGGGAGTTGGAGAGGAGGAGCGGTTCAGGTGGGACAACGGTAGGTCGGCCCCGGGCCTCATGGGGGCGCGCTACCTCCTACGTCACCGCCGCTGCCTCGAAGGAGGCAGCGGCGGTGGGTGGGTCGACCGCGGGCGCGGCAGCGGTCGCGCCGCGCTCAGCCGCTCAGCCGCTCAGGCGCTCAGGCGGTGGCCGAACGGCGAGCGGTGCCGCGGGCGAAGAAGAGCGCGATCGCCAGCGCCCCGACCAGCAGCACACCGCCGTTGACCAGCAGTGCCAGCCGCACGCCGGCCAGCACCGAGTCGGCCGCGCTGTGGGTGGCCTGCAGGGCGGTGGTCCGCGCGGTGACGATGCTGCTGAGCACCGGGATGCCCAGGGTCAGGCCGACCAGCTGGGTGAGTGTGGTCAGGCCGGTGGCCAGGCCCTGCTCCCCGTCCGGCAGGCCGGAGGTGCCGGTCACCATGTACGAGACCACCGCGCTGATGTGGCCGAACCCGGAGACCGCCGTCCCGGCCAGCACCAGGATCAGCCAGCTCTTGCTGCCGCCCCCGATGCCCGCCAGCAGGAAGCTCGCCGCCCCCTGCACCAGCAGCCCGCCGACCAGCGCCTTCGGCCCGCCGAACCGCCCGATCAGGCGCGGCGCCAGCGCCCCGCCGACGAACGCGGCCACACCCAGCAACCCGAAGGAGAGCCCGGTGACCAGCGGCGAGAAGCCCAGCACCTTCTGCAGGTAGAGCGTCATCAGGAAGGTGACGCCGGAGCCCATGGTGAAGGTGATCAGGCCGCCCAGGTTGCCCCAGCGCACCGTGCGGCGCTTCAGCACCCGCACCGAGGCGAGCGGTTCGGCGGCGCGCAGCTCGATCACGTAGAACGCGACCAGCAGCGCGATGCCGAGCAGCAGCGGCAGCAGCGTGCCCACCGAGCCCCAGCCGTCGCTCTGCGCGGCGGTGATCCCGTAGACCAGCGCCAGCAGGCCGGCACTGACCGTCACGGCACCGGGCACGTCCAGCTTGGCGGTGCGCTCGGCCCGGCTCTCCTTGAGCACCGTCATGGCGAGCACCAGCACCGTCACGCCGACCGGCAGGTTGATGAAGAACGCCCAGCGCCAGCTGAGCAGGTCGGTCAGCACGCCGCCGAGCACCGCGCCGGTGATGAAACCGGCCGAGAGCATCGCGCCGTTCAGCCCCAGCGCCCGGTCGCGCAGCGGACCCTCCGGGAAGGAGGTGGTGAGCAGCGAGAGCGCCGCCGGGGTGACCATCGCGGTGGCCAGGCCCTGCGCCACCCGGCCGGCCAGCAGGATGCCGGGCGACTCGGCGACCCCGCCGACCAGGGAGGCCGCGGTGAGCAGCGCCATCCCGATCAGAAAGAGCCGGCGCCGCCCGAACAGGTCGGCCACCCGGCCGAAGAGCAGCGTGAAGCCGGCGGCTGCCAGCGAGAAGGCGGTGGTGACCCACTGCAGGTTGCCGAGCGAGAAGCCGAGCCCCTTGCCGATGTCGGGCAGGGCCACATTCAGGATCGAGAAGTCGGCGGCCAGCATGAACTGGGCGCCCAGCAGCAGGAGCAGGATCACCCGGAGGCGCCGGGTCATCACCGGGGCGCCGGCCGTGGCAGCGGCCCCGGCTCCGGCCTCGGTGCGGTCAGTGACTGCGGACATGGTCTTCCTCATCTTCCCCCTGCACCTCGCGGTGCGACGGGATGGTTTCCTCCTGCACCTCGCGGTGCGACGGGACGGTGGGGACGGCGCTGCCGGCCCGCTGGGCCGGGATCAGGCCGAGCGGAACGGGGCTGACGGTCCGGGGCCGGCCGTGGCTGAGCCGCCGCATCAGCGGCATCTCGACGGCGTAGTACAGGACGGTGGCCAGCCCGAGGGCGAGCAGCAGGGACAGCACGGTGAGGCCCAGGGCCTCGGGCGTGGCGAACGAGCGGGTGGCACCGAAGAGGTAGTGCACCCAGCGGATCACCAGCTGGTGGACCAGGTAGAAGGCGAACGAGACGTTGCCCAGCCAGCACAGCACCCGACCGCGCCAGACGGAGGCGCGGTTCTCCAGGTCGGCGGTGGCGGCGGTCGGGATCAGCAGCGCCAGCGGGATCAGCGCGCCGGCGTTCAGCCCGTAGAGGTACGGCAGCCAGGAGGAGGCCAGGTAGCCGAGCACGGCCAGCACGGTCGCGGTGCGCAGCCGCAGAGCGGGCCAGCGCCCGGCGGCCACGATCAGCGCGAGCACCATGCCGAGCGCGAACTCCAGCATCCGCACCGGCGGGAAGGTGTAGACGAACCACATCCGGTCCTCGCTGACCGGCAGGCCTGGCACGTTCGGGCCCTGGTGGAAGAGCAACTGCGCCAGGGCCGGCATCGCCCAGACCGCGGCGGCCAGGGCCAGCGCGGCGGGCCACAGGCCGCGCACCGGGATCCGGCGCAGCAGCGGGAGCAGCAGCGGGAAGCAGAGGTAGAAGAAAGCCTCGCAGCCCAGCGACCAGCTCGGGATGTTCATGCTGAAGAAGACCCCGCCGCGCGGTATCCAGTCCTGCAGCAGGAGGAGGTTGGGCAGCGAGTCCAGCCCGACCGGGGTGAACGAGCCGGTCAGGGTGAGCCCGGTCCAGCCCAGGAAGGCCAGCGCCACCACCCAGGTGACCAGGTGGTTGGGTACGATCTTGGCCGCCCGCCGGCGCCAGAAGCCGCGCACCGTGTCGTTGGCGCGGGCGGTCCAGGTGAGCAGGAACCCGCTCAGCAGGAAGAAGAAGGTCACCCCGACGCCGCCCTGGCTGAGCGAGTGGGACATCCAGCTGTTCGCCGTGGGGGAGGCGAAGAGCGCCACCGCGTAGATGTGGAAGCCGAAGACCATCAGGGCGGCAGCGGTGCGCAGGCCGGTGAGGGAGGGGAGTCTGCTCCGCCCGGGGGCAGGGGCGGGGGCGGCGGCGGTTCTGGGCACGGGAGGGGGGTCGCTTTCCGGGAAGGGGGGTGTGAGGGTGCGTGGGGGAGCGGGGCCGGCGTGGCGGCGGCGACGGGACGGGGTTGTTCCGCCGTCCCGCCGCCGCGGACTGGGGGAGCCGGGCGGGCGCCGGCTCAGGCGGTGAAGGCCTCGGAGGCCGCGTGGCTGTCCTCGAACATGTGGTACGTCCGGATCACGCCGTCCACCACCCGCACGTGGAGGGCGTAGTCGGAGACGAAGCGCTTGCCGGTGGCCTTCACCAGGTGGGTGAAGCTGCCCAGGGCGATCGCGTTCTCGCCGTCCACGATCACCTGGTCGACGGCGAACGCCTCGGTGGTGACCAGCTCGTAGCAGTTCTCGAGGAAGGCGTCGATCTCCGCCGGGGTGCTGCGCCGGCCGGTCCACGGGACGTTCGCCGCGCCGGGCACGTTCCAGTCGGTGCCGTCGGTGAAGAGCTCCAGGACGCCCTTGCGGTCGCCGCCGCCGAAGCGGGTGAAGAACTCCTGCAGGGTCTCGCCGGTGCCCAGGGTGGTCTGCTCGGTGGTCATGATGATCCTCTCGGTGGATCGGTAGTGTTTCTGATGATTGGTCAAGAAGGTTTGATAGTAGGGACGTTGGCAGGAAGGACGGCTCAGGCGGCTCAGGCGGCTCAGGCGGCTCAGGCGGCTCAGGCGGTGACCGGCTGCGCGGCACCGGCGGTGGTGGCGGGGGCCAGGTCGGCCAGCCGGTAGCGCAGCCGCTCGGCGTGGCTCACCGCGGCGCGCTCGACCAGGTGCCCGTCGGGGCGCACCAGCGCCAGCACCGGCTCCTTGCCCAGGTGGCGGCGGAGCTTGCGGGCGGCGTGGCCACTCAGCCCGCCCAGGTCGAGCACCTCGGCCTGACCGGCGAAGAGCCCGCGGGCCTCGCCCACCTGGGCGGCCCAGTCGGCGGGCGCCGTGCGACCCGGCCAGAGCAGGACGGTGTGGCGGTAGGCGTCCAGCGCCGGGGTGCCGTCGGGGAGCGCGGGGCCGGCGAAGAGCGGCAGCCGCTCCCCCGGCTTGGCCAGGGCCTGCCTGCGCAGCACCAGCGGCCGGTTGTCCAGGTCGCCGTAGTTGGTGTCGGTCTGGCTGAGCAGCGGCACCAGCACCCGCTGCAGCACCCCGACCAGCCGGCCGGCCACGAAGATCGCGTCCCGGCGCAGGCGGCGGGCCGGGCTCTTCTGCATGGCGAACTTGGCCTGGGCGGCGGAGGTGGCGGACATCCGCTGGGCGCTGGCCAGCCGCTCGGGCTCGTAGCTGTCCAGGATCGAGGCGTCCAGACGCCCGTTGACCACCCCGGCCAGCTTCCAGGCGATGTTGGCCGCGTCCTGGAAGCCGACGTTCATGCCCTGGCCGCCGGCCGGGCTGATCGCGTGCCCGGAGTCACCGGCCAGGAAGACCCGGCCGCGCCGGAAGCCGGACGCCATGCCGAGCCGGGGGCGGAAGGAGCGGGTCCAGAGCGGTTCGCCGACCGTGATGTCGATCTTGGCGCGGCGCCGGATGATCTCCTCCAGCAGCTCGCGGGGCGGGTTGCCCTCGCCCTCCGCGCGGTGCGGGATGTTGGCGGCGATCCGGTACTGGCCGCCGGCCAGCGGGACCAGCGCGACCACCCCGTCCGGCGCGTAGTAGTAGCCGGTGTCCTTGGGCGCGTCCCCGTGGATGGGGGCGTCCCCGATCGCGTAGCTGACGTCGATCGGCTCGCCCTCGAAGCTGATCCCGAGCAGGTTGCGGGTGGTGCTGCCCGGACCGTCCGCGGCCACCACCCAGGAGGGGCGCACCAGTTCGGTCCGGCCGTCCGGGTGGCGCAGGGTGACCACCGGGGCCGCCCCGGTGTCCTCGACGCCCTCGATGGCCTCCAGCGCGACGCCGCGCTCGACCACCCCGCCCAGCTCCGCCAGCCTGGCCCGCAGGATCCGCTCGCTCTCCCGCTGCGGCAGGGTCAGCACGAAGTTGTAGGGCGAGTCGGGGTGCCGGTCCAGGTGGGCGCTGCCCAGGTGGCGGCCGTCCGAGAAGTAGCCGACGGCGTCGCTGCGGTGGCCCGCCGCCACCAGTTGCTCACTGACCCCGATCCGGCGCAGCAGCTCCAGGCTGCGCGGCCAGAGCAGGATGCCCTTGGAGTGCGGGTCGTCCTCGTCCAGCACGGCCTGACGGTCGATCAGCCGGACGTCCACGCCCTGCTGCAGGAGCTCACTGGTGATCACCATGCCGACCGGGCCTGCGCCGATCACCAGCACGGCGGGGGCGGACGGGTCGGTCGTCTTCCGGTTCACTCTGCGTCTCCAATTCCATGGGTAGTAGTCGCGCTCGGGGCGCTCGCGCTCGGTACTGGGAAGGGGCGGGTGGGGGCGGGTGCAGGGGTCGGTGCAGGGGTGGGGGTCGGTGCAGGGGTGGGGGTCGGGGTCAGCCGGGGCCAGCCGTGCGCGGCCGCCGCCCGGAGCAGCTGCTCGTCCTCGCCGACCACCACCGGGTGGCCGACCAACCGCAGCAGCGCGAGGTCGGAGCGGTGGTCGCCGTAGCCGTGGCAGTCGGCCGGGTCGATGCCGCGGCCGGCCGCCAACTCGGCCGCGGCCAGCGCCTTGCGGGCGCCCAGCATGGGGCGGCCGACCTCGCCGGTGTAGCGGCCGGCCCGGATCTCGGGCCGGGTGCAGAGCACCGCGTCGGCGCCCAGCTCCTCGGCGAGCGGGTCGAGCACGGCACCGAACGAGCCGGAGACCAGGACCACCAGGTGGCCCGCCGCCCGGTGCTCGGCCAGCACCGCCAGCGCCTCGGGGCGGAACAGGTCCGCCCGCTCGGCCCGGTACCAGCGGCGGCCGGCCTCGGCCAGCTCGGTGACCGGTCGGCCGGCCAGCAACCGGAAGTACGCCCGGTTGGTGGCCGCTCGGGGGGCGCCGGCCAGGGTCATGGCGCGCAGTCGCTCGCGTTGCGCCGCGTAGGCCTGGTGGGGCAGGCCGCGCGAGGCCATCTCGTGCCGCAGGAAGCGGAACAGGGTGGTGCTCCGGGTCAGCGTTCCGTCGACGTCGAAGAACGCGGCGCGGGTGGGGAGTTCGGCCATGACGGTCTCCTTCGACAGTCGGCGGGACGGGGGAGCTGTGGGGGACCGGGCGGGTGGGGCGTGGGGGACCGGGCGCGGGGAGGCGGGCGGGGTGGGGGTGACCGTCCGCCTCCCGTCGTGCGGGCGGCTCGGGCGCGGCCGTCAGGCGGCGACGGCCAGTGCGGCCGCCTTGGCCTCGATCAGCTCGGCCAGCTCCCGCACCGTGGTGGTCTCGGCCACCTCGGTCTCGCTCAGCGGGATCTGGTAGTCGCTCTCCAGCGCCACCGCGAGCTCCACGAAGACCAGGGAGTCGAAACCGA
Source organism: Kitasatospora sp. NBC_01287 (assembly GCF_026340565.1). NCBI lineage: Bacteria > Bacillati > Actinomycetota > Actinomycetes > Kitasatosporales > Streptomycetaceae > Kitasatospora > Kitasatospora sp. NBC_01287. The sequence continues at coordinate 4,643,744 of NZ_JAPEPB010000001.1, read as the reverse complement.
GCTCCTCGAAGTCGGTCGTCGCGGTCAGCTCGTCCGCGCCGTAGCCGTACTTGACCTGGAGCAGCTCGATGACCTTCTCGGCGATCTGGGTGGTGGACATGGTCTGGGTTCTCCTTGGCAGGTGTGTATGTGGGGGTGTTCGATCGATGAGTGACGTGCGGGTGAAGCGAGGTGACGATCCGTCAGCCGATCCGTCAGCCGACCGTGACGTCGGGCCAGACCAGGGCCGCGGAGCCCCAGGCGAGGCCGCCGCCGAAGGCGGTCAGCGCCACGCGGTGGCCCGGGAGCAGCTCGCCGCGCTCGGCGGCGGCGGCCAGGGCGAGCGGGATCGAGGCGGCCGAGGTGTTGCCGACCTGGTCCAGGTGGACCACCGCCCGCTCCTTCGGGATCCCGAGCAGTTCGGAGACCGAGTGCAGGATCCGGACGTTGGCCTGGTGGCCGACGATCCGGTCCACCGTCTCGACCGGCCAGTCGACCTTCGCCAGCACCGACCGGGTCGACTTGGACATGTGGGTGACGGCCTGGGTGAAGACCTCGCGGCCCTGCATGGTGAACCAGCTGGTGTCCTGGTCCGGCGGCAGGCCGCCGGAGCGCTGGCGCGAGCCGCCGCCCGGGATCACGATCAGGTCGGCCAGGCTGCCGTCGCTGCCGAGGTCGAAGCCGAGCAGCGCGCCCGGCTCGTCGTCCTGGCCGGCCCGCAGCACCACCGCGCCGGCGCCGTCGCCGAAGAGGATCGCGGTGCCGCGGTCCTGCGGGTCGAGGATCGAGGTGAACGCCTCGGCCCCGATCACCAGGACACTCTCGGCGGTCCTGGCCGCGATGGCACCGGCGCCCACCGAGAGGGCGTAGACGAAGCCGGCGCAGACCGCGGCGACGTCGAAGGCGGGGATCTGGCCCAGGCCCAGCCGCGCGGCCACCTCGGGGGCGGTCCCCGGCAGCGGGTGGTCCGGCGTGGCGGTGGCGAGCACCACCAGGTCGACGGCGTCCAGGCCGGCCGACTTGAGGGCCCGCCCGCCCGCCTCCACGGCGAGGTCGCTGGTCGCGCCGCCCGGCTCGACCGCGTGGCGTTTCAGGATCCCGGTGCGGGTTCTGATCCACGCATCGGTGGTGTCCAGGCGCTCGGAGAGCATCTGGTTGGTGATCTCCCGGGGCGGGACCACGGCGCCCAGGCCGGCCAGGACGGCTGCGCGGCTCATCGGGCACCTGCCGGGGTGGAGTGAGTGGACATCGGGTGGGCCTTTCGCTGGTGTGGCGCACTGGGTGGGGCACTGGGTGGGGCACCGGGCCCCCGGTCGGTACCCGGCGCCGCTGGGCGGACACCGACCGGGGCACGGGCCGCGCACTTGTGGTCAGGTTCTGAGGGACACTCAGTGATCAGGAGCCGGGGCGGGCCGTCCGGCCCGGGCGGGCTCAGGCGGGTGCGGGCTCAGGCGGGTGCGGGCTCAGGCGGCGGCGAGCGCGCGCTCCTTCTCGTCCCGGATGTCGATGCCCTTGTACTCGGAGCGGGCCTTGTCGATCGCCTGACGCGGCGTCATGACCGGAGTGAAGCCGAACCGGTCGGCGATGGTCTCCAGCCGCTGCTCGACGTCGCCGCCGATGATGTGCACCGGCATGCCCAGCTCGTCCAGGGTGCGCAGCAGGGTCTCGTCGGCCAGCGTGCGGAACCGCTCGTTGACCGGGCGGTGGCCGTCCTTGGCCAGCGGCAGTTCGTTCTTCAGGTGGACGAAGGCGTCGAAGGACTGCTGCACGTGCAGCTTCAGGGAGACCCCGAGGCGCTCCATGACCTCCTCGAAGAACTTCAGCTCCGCGGTCTTGTCGACGTCCACGTCACCCAGGGCTATCGAGGCGTTGGGGTTGATGCCGACCTGCACCCGGATCGCGCCGTAGATCCACTCCTGCAGCGAGGAGCCGTCCGAGATGAAGCTGCCCAGGCTAAGCGCCCGCTCGTGGGCCACCCGCTCGGTGTGCCGCACCACGATCATCTGCAGCAGCTCGGCCGCGGTGCACTCCTCCAGCGTCTTGCCGGGGGCGGCCTCGGGCAGGATCTCGCGCATGGTGCGGGCCATGGTCCGCGGGACGCCGGTGTAGTGGGAGAGGGCGATCGAGGTCAGGGTCTTGCCGGAGGAGTAGGTGCCGGAGATGCCGAGCTTCATGACGTGCCTTCCAGAGTGGGCCGGCGGTAGGTGGTGCCGGCGGAGGTGTGGCGCGGGTACGTGCTGGTGGAGCTGGTGTTCCCGGGGGTGTTGCGGGTGCCCTGCCGGGTGTTCAGGCGGGCCCCGCGAACGACGATCAGGTGGAGGAGTTCCGCGGCGGTGGCGCCGGCCAGGTCGTCGGGCGCCGCTGTCACGCGGCGGCCCGCAGGACGGCCTGCTCCTCGCTCGCGTGCGCCGCCTCGGGCAGCTTGTGGGTCACCGAGCAGACCACCCGGACCCCGCCGGTCTCGGCGACGATGTCGGCGTTGCGCCAGTCGGCGCCCTGCGCCTGGACGATCTGCGCCGCTTCGAGGATCGCGGTGACCGGCGCGGCCTGCGCACCGGGGCGGTCGGGACGGCTGCTCTCCAGCACGGTCCGGCGCATCCACAGGGTGTTGGAGTCGGCGCGGGCCACCGAGTCGAGCTCGTAGAGCAGCACCTGGCCGAGCTGGAGGGCGGTCACGAAGGCGTCCACCAGGGTGATCCCCGGCTGGTAGGCGCCCTCCAGGCCGCGGGTGCCGATCGCCTCGGACGGGGCGGCGGTGACCGCCAACTTCCCGTCCACCGTGGGGACGAGCCCGTGGGCGTCCACCCGCAGGTCGGTCAGCGCCTGGCGGTGGGCCCGGTAGCCGGTGCCGTAGGGCCGCTGCTCGACGGGGCCGAGCAGGTCGTCGCGCACCTCGACCCGCGCCCCGGTGCCGGCCGCGTGCTCGACGGTGCAGCGCACCGTCATCCGGCCGATCCTGCAGACCACCAGCGAGACCAGCGCCTGCTGGTCCAGCGGTGCGACCGGGCTCTCCTTGAGCTGCGCGCTGGCCGGGAAGGCGGTCAGGCCCTCCTCCTGCGGGGCGGCGCCGGCCCGGATCTCCACCTTGCGCAGCCAGGCCGCGCGGCGCTGCTCCTCGGTCAGCCCGTACCGGGCGGTGAGCGCGGTCTCGGCCAGCTGGGCGGCGAAGAGCAGCGCGTCGATGGTGCTCAGGTGCGGGGCGAGCTTGCCCGCCTTCTGCTTCACGGACCAGTCGACCGGGTAGAGCACGCCGGCCACCGCGTTCAGCGTCTGGTGCTCCTCGTCCCAGGACAGCTGGTGGACGCGCTGCCCGACGCGGCGGTAGCCGCTGCCGAAGAACCGGCTCTCGGCCGGGCCGAGCAGGTCGTCGATCGAATCGCTGAGCAGGAGGGGGGACATCAGATCGGTCATCGTCGGATCACTTTCCCGTTGAGTGGTTCATCGAGGGATTTTCGGTGATGCGCGGTTCCTGGTGCGGATATTCACGTGCCTCGTGCCTTGCCGGTATTTCCTGATTCCGATCGGGCGGTCCTTCCGGGCCTTCTTGCTTCCGGCCCTTTCCGTTCCGCCCCCTCGCTTTCGTGTTTCCAACATTAGGCCGTCGGCCCGGGGGTTGGAATTCCCCTTGGGGTGCGGCCCCGGAGTCCGAAAGGAGTATCGAACTGCCTCTCGACAGGCGGGGCCGCCACCGCGTCACCGGTCGGCGAGCGCGCCGACCTCGACCAATGCCTTGCGGGCCACCGCCAGCGCGTTGAGGGTGCGCGGGATACCGGCGTAGAGGGCCACCTGGGACAGCGCCTCGATGACCTCCTGCGCACCCGCGCCGGCCCGCACCGCGCCGGCCACGTGGAAGGCCAGCTGCGGCTCGGCGTTGCCGAGGGCGGCCAGGATGGAGATGGTGGCCAGCTCCCTGGTGCGCAGGTCGAGCGCCGGGCGGCTGGTCAGCGTGCCGAGGCCGTGCTGGATGTGCGCGCCGAGCGCCGGGGCGAAGTCGGCCAGCGACTCCCAGGGCGCCGCGCCACCGGGCGCGGCCAGGCTGCGGAACACCCCGGCGGCGGCCGCGGCGACATCCGTCGGCGCGCCGTCCCCGGCGGCCGTCACCTCGGCGGCCGCCGTCTCCTCAGCGGCCGCCGTCTCCTCAGCGGTCCGCCGGATTTCCGCGGCCTCCTCGACGGTCCTCTCGATTTCCTCGCCGGCGGCGCTCCGGTGGGCTGCGGCGGCGTTCGCGACTACGGTCGTCATGAATCTCTCTCCTCGGCTCCGAGTGGAATGCCTCCACGGTAGGCACGAAATTCGGGGCCGCTGTTCGAAATTCCCCCGAGGGAGCGCCGAACTACCTCCATGGAGACATGCCGATGCCTCCCAGGACACCTCCCACTGCCCCCTCGGAGCGATGCCCGTAGGGGGGACCGGGGGCTAATTTCGCGGCATGACCATCAACCAGGCAGAACTCGATCAGAGCGCGGTGCGGCCGGTGCCGGCGGCCCCGGTGGCCGGTGGCGGGATATCCTCCCGGCTGGCCAGCATCCTCGCGGTCACGGCCGGATTCTCGGCCGCCAACATCTACTACGCCCAGCCGCTGCTCACCGCGATCGGCTCGACCTTCCACGTCGGCAGCGCCGCCGTCTCCCTGGTGGTCACGGCCGGCACGGTCGGCTTCACGCTCGGCATGGCCACCCTGGTGCCGCTCGGCGACCTGCTCGACCGGCGCAAGCTGGCCGTCGCCCTGCTCTCGGTCGTCGCCCTGTTCCAGCTGATCGCCGCCGGCGCCCCCTCGCTGGCGGTGCTGATCGGCGCGGCCCTGGTCGTCGCGACGGCCTCCGTCGTCTCCCCGCTGATGGTGGCCTTCGCCGCCACCCTGGCCGCGCCCGAGGACCGCGGCCGGGTCACCGGCAAGGTGATGAGCGGCGTGCTGATCGGCATCCTGCTGGCCCGCACGGCCGGTGGCCTGCTCGCCAGCGCGGCCGGCTGGCGCTCCGTCTACCTGGTCTCCGCGCTGCTGGTGCTGGTGCTGGCCACGCTGCTCTGGCGGGTGCTGCCCACCGCGCGCGGCGAGGCCCAGGTCAGCTATCCGCGGCTGCTCGCCTCGGTGCCCAAGCTGCTCGCCGAGGAGCCGCAGCTGCGGCTGCGCAGCGCCTTCGGCTTCGTCTCGCTGGCCGGCTTCAACGTGCTCTGGACCTCGATCGCCTTCCTGCTGGCGGGCGCCCCCTACCACTACGGCACGGCGCTGATCGGGCTCTTCGGCCTGGTGGGCGCGGTCGGCGCGACCGCCGCGCGGATCACCGGGCGGGCCGCGGACCGCCGGCTCGACCGGCCCGCCACCGCGGGGCTGCTGGCGCTGGTGCTGCTCAGCTGGGGGCTGATGGCGCTGAACGGCGGCGGCTGGCTCTGGGCGCTGATCGCGGGCGTGGTGCTGCTGGACTTCGGCGTCCAGGGCATGCAGGTGATGAACCTGAGCATCATCTACCGGCTGCGCCCCGAGGTCCGCTCCCGGCTCACCACCGCCTACATGACCATCTACTTCCTGGGCGGCGCGGCCGGCTCGGCCGCCTCCGGCTCGGCGTACGCCGCCTGGGGCTGGGACGGGGTCTGCGCGGTGGGCGCCGCGCTGGCCGGGGTGGCGCTGCTGATCTGCCTGGTCGAGGCGGCGCGGGCCCGGCGCCAGGCGCCCACCGCCTGATCCGGGCGCCCCGGCACCGTGGTACCCCGTGGGCCCGCCGCACCGTCCTGGTGCGGCGGGCCCCTGCCGCGTCCGCCCGGGTGCGCGCCCGTTCCCCGGCGAGCCGACCGCCTCAGGTCAGCCCCCCCGGCGCCCGGACCACCCGACGCAGCACCAGGAACCGCACCACCGTCCCCACCGCGTTCGCACCCAGCAGCGCGGCCAGCTCCTGGCTCCGGGTCGCCCGCGGATCCACCGCGCCGAGTGCCGCCAGCACCCCACTGCTCAGCGCCAGACCCACCAGCAGCGCCACCCCGCCGCCCAGTTGGTGGCGCAGCACGCCCTGCCGCCCCGTCACCCCGAAGGTGAACCGGCGGTTCGCGGCCGTGTTGGCGACCCCCGCCACCAGTTGGGCGAGCGCGTTGGCGACCAGCGCGACGGTGAGCCGGCGCAGCCCCAGGTAGAGCAGCAGATAGGTCGCGGTGCCCAGCGTCCCGACCACGGCGAAGCTGCCCAGCTGGCGCCAGAGCCGGGCCCCGCCCCGGCGCCCCGCGCCGGTCGGTGAGCGACCCGCCACCCCGCCCCGTCCCCTCGCGTCGTCGAGCGCGGTCCAGGTCCGGACTCTTCCCACGGTCGATGAGATTCACAGCACCGGATGGGCCCGCGATGATGGGAAGCTGAGAAAGCAGTGAGATCGAGCTAGCGACCTTGGGGAGTTGAGCCCATGACGGATCAGCAGGCGACCAGCGAGGAGTCGGCCTCGGACGCCGCTCCCGACCTCACCAGTGACGTGATCGTGGTCGGCGCCGGCCCCACCGGGCTGTTGCTGGCCGGCGATCTGGCCGCCGCCGGGGTGCGGGTCACGGTGCTGGAGCAGCGCGGCAAGGAGTCCAACCTCACCCGCGCCTTCGCCGTGCACGCCCGCACGCTGGAGCAGTTGGACGCCCGCGGGCTGGCCGAGGAGCTGATCGCCACCGGCACCGCCGTGGCCGAGCTGCGGCTCTTCGACCGGCTGCGGCTCGACCTGAGCAGGCTGCCGTCCCGCTTCCCGTTCGTGCTGATCACCCCGCAGTCGCAGACCGAACGGCTGCTGCTGGAGCGGGCGGTGAAGGCGGGCGCGGTGCTGCTGCGCGACCACCGGGTGACCGGCCTGCACCAGGACGCCGCGGGCGTGACGCTGACCGCCGCCACCCCGGCGGGCGGCGCCGAGCACCGGGCCCGGTACGTGGTGGGCGCCGACGGCGTGCGCAGCACGGTGCGCGAGCTGGTGGGCATCCCGTTCCCCGGTGAGTCGGTGGTCAGCTCGGTGCTGCTCGCCGACGTGCGCCTGGAGCGCGCGCCGCAGGAGGTGCTGACGGTCGGCGCCAGCGAGGACGGCTTCGGCTTCCTGGCCCCGTTCGGCGACGGCTGGTACCGGCTGCTCGCCTGGGACCGGACCCGCCAACTGCCCGACGACGCACCGGTGGAGCTGGCGGAGCTCGCCGACATCGCCCGCCGCGTGCTGGGCGTTGACTACGGCCCGCACGACGCCCGCTGGTTGTCCCGCTTCCACAGCGACGAGCGCCAGGTGCCCCGCTACCGCGACGGGCGGGTACTGCTCGCGGGGGACGCGGCGCACTGCCACTCACCGGCCGGCGGCCAGGGCATGAACACCGGCCTGCAGGACGCCGCCAACCTCGGCTGGAAGCTGGCGGCGGTGGTGCGCGGCCACTCCCCCGAGACGCTGCTGGACAGCTACCAGGAGGAGCGGCACCCGGTCGGCAAGGCGGTGCTGCGCAGCTCCGGCGCGCTGATCCGGCTGGGCCTGGCCAGGAGCGCGGCCACCCGGGCGGCGCGCTCGGTCGCCACCGCGCTGGCCGGCTCGGTCGACCCGCTGGTCACCCGGGCCGCCCGGACCGTCTCCGGCGTGAGCGTCAGGTACCCGGCCGCGCCGGGCGCGCACCCGCTGGCCGGTCGCCGGGTCCCCGACCTGCGGCTGGCCCAGGACGGCGCGGACGCTCCGGGCCGGCTCTACGAGGCGCTGCGCGCGGGCGAGTTCGTGCTCGTCACCGCCGACGAGCGGGCACCCGGCAGCCGTGTCCCGTTCAGCGCGCTGGAGGCGGCCGTCACCGAGCCGTGGGCCGGCCGGCTGGTGCACGCCGCGCCCGCCGACCCGCACGGCAAGCTGCGCTCCACCGTGCTGCTGGTCCGCCCGGACGGCTACGCGGCCTGGGCGGCGGCCGACCCGAGCCGCGCCGAACTGCGGGCGGCGCTCACCCACTGGCTGGGCGCGCCGAACCAGGAGGCGCCCGGGAATTGACCCGGGGCCGCGGGCCGGGTGATGGTTCGCAGTGGACCAGACCACTCGCGGCGGGAAAGGGCGGGGGCGGGGCGGGGCGGCGCATTCACTGTATAGAAATGCCTCCATTCAGTTCAGGTTCCACCAATGAACACTTGACTGTTATTTGGCATTTCATTACCTGAACATGGGTCAACTCCCAGCAAATCTCTGGGATGTTCTTCCCAGCGTTCTCGACCCCCGGAACGCGTGATCCCCTGCCGGCCATGCACGCCGGCCTGAGGAGGACCCGTGCGACCCCGCCCTCTCGCCCTCGCCGCCGCGATAGCCCTGCTCCCGCTGTGCGCAGCCTCGCTCTCGGTCACCGCCGCACAGGCAGCCACCCCCAACGCCTCGGCCCCGCGCGTGGCGCTGCCGAACACCGTGACCCCCGCGGTCGCCCACTCGCAGAAGCAGGGTGACGTCCCGGCCGCCCAGCAGCTCTCGGTGGCGGTCAGCCTCAAGCTGCGCAACACGGCGGACCTGGACAAGTTCCTGGCCGACGTGGCCAACCCGGCCTCGGCGAACTACGGCCACTACCTCACCCCGGCCGAGTTCACCGCGCGCTACGCGCCGACCCAGGCGGATGTCGACCACGTCGTCGCCTTCCTGAAGTCGCAGGGCCTGACCGCCTCGGTCAGCGCGAACCGCCAGGTGATCGACGCCAAGGGCAGCAACGCCCAGATCGCGCAGGCCTTCGGCACGCACGAGAGCGCGTACTACGACGCCTCCGACGCCAAGCAGTTCTTCGCCAACGACAACGCCGCCTCGCTGCCGGCCGACGTCGCCGCGATCGTGGACGGCGTCTCCGGTCTGAACAACAAGACCGTGCGCACCCCGGAACTGGCCAAGCCGAACACCTCGCACCCGCTGGCGACCCCCAGCGGCTACGGCCCCAGCCAGTACGACGGCGCCTACAACCTGAACAAGGTGGGCGCGGACGGCACCGGCGTCAAGGTCGCGCTCTGGGAGTTCGACGGCTACACGGCGTCCAACCTCAGCACCTACGACAAGCAGTACGGCCTGACCGGCCCGGCGCCCACCACGGTCCCGGTCGACGGCCAGAGCTACGACAGCGCCCCCGGCGACGGCCAGGGCGAGGTCGAGCTGGACAGCGAGATCATCAGCGGCGTGGCCCCCAAGGCGACCCAGCTGGTCTACGAGGCCCCCAACAGCGACCAGGGCGAGATCGACATGGCCGCCAAGATCGTGGCCGACGACCAGGTCTCGGTCATCTCGATCTCCTGGGGCGGCTGCGAGCCCGACACCACCCAGTCCTCGATGACCGCGGTGGACACCTCCTTCAAGCAGGCGGCCGCCGAGGGCATCTCGGTCTACTCCGCCTCCGGTGACGACGGCTCGCGCGACTGCACCCGCTCCACCAGCGGCGCCTCGGTCAAGTCGGTCGACTTCCCCGGCTCGGACACCTACGTGACCAGCGTCGGCGGCACCAACCTGCAGGTCTCCGGCACCTCCTACTCCTCGGAGAGCGCCTGGAGCACCGCCGGCGGCGGCGTCTCCACCGTCTTCGCCAAGCCGAGCTGGCAGACCGGCACCGGCGTGAGCGGCACCATGCGCACCGTTCCCGACGTGTCCTCCAACGCCGACCCGAACAGCGGCTTCGCGATCTACACCCAGGGCACCAGCGGCCCGGCGTGGCAGCAGTACGGCGGCACCAGCGCCGCGGCCCCGCTCTGGTCCGGCTTCACCGCGCTCTTCAACCAGAAGGCCGCCGCGGCCGGCAAGGCCAACCTCGGCCAGGCCAACCCGGCGCTGTACGCGGTCGCCAACAGCAGCAGCTACGGCACCTCGTTCCACGACGTGAAGACCGGCGCCAACCAGGACTTCAAGGCCGGCACCGGCTACGACCAGGTCACCGGCTGGGGCACCCCGGTCGCCGACGCGCTGACCACCGCGCTGCTCGGCGGCGGCGGCACCACCGGCGGCAACACCGTCACGGTGACCAACCCGGGCACCCAGTCCGGCACCGTCGGCACCGCGGTCTCGCTGCAGGTCAAGGGCGCTGACAGCGCCTCGGGCCAGACCCTGACCTACACCGCGACCGGCCTGCCGGCCGGCCTGTCGATCAGCTCCACCGGCCTGATCACCGGCACCCCGACCGCCGCGGGCACCTCCTCGGTGACCGTCACCGCCAAGGACGCCACCGGCGCCACCGGCTCGGCGACCTTCGGCTTCACCGTGGCCACCGGCTCCACCGGCTGCACCCCGGCCCAACTGCTCGGCAACGCCGGCTTCGAGACCGGCACCGCCGCCCCCTGGACCGCCAGCACCGGCGTGGTCGACAACTCCTCCTCCGAGGCGGCCCACTCGGGCAGCTGGAAGGCGTGGCTGGACGGCTACGGCTCCACCCACACCGACACCGTCTCGCAGAGCGTCACCATCCCGGCCGGCTGCAAGGCGACCTTCAGCTTCTGGCTGCACGTCGACACCGCCGAGACCGGCACCACGGCCTACGACAAGCTCGCCGTGACCGCCAACGGCACCAACCTGGCCACGTACTCCAACGTGAACGCCTCGACCGGCTACGTGCAGAAGAGCTTCGACCTCTCCTCCTACGCCGGACAGACCGTCACCCTGAAGTTCACCGGCACCGAGGACTCCTCGCTGCAGACCAGCTTCGTCATCGACGACACCGCTGTGAACGTCGGCTGACAACCGCGCCACCGAGCCTGGACATCGGCTGACACGCCGAGTCATTACCTGGTAGCTCCCTGAGACCGAATTGCGGAAAATCCCAGGTAGTGAGATCCCGCCGGTATCGGACCACCGTCCGATACCGGCGGGATTGTTGCATTCGCGTTTCATCGGTTTGGAGATCCGAGCAAACCCGCGTGAAAGTAATTTGTCGTGACCACTGTCATACCAGCGGGTAGATGACGTAGCCTCTGGTCCCTGCGTAAGGTTCCTGCAGCTCGGTGCCGTCCCCACAACGGCACCGAGCCGGTCCCGCCGCGTGCGTCCTCGGACAGCTTGGCGGCTGGTGGGGAAGGGTTAATTCGCATGGGCACGTATTACCCGCAGAACACCGCTCATCTCCGCCTGGTGGATGAGCGACCCCCGCGCGCTGTCACGGTGCGCAAACTGGTTCCCGCTTCCTGTCCCACCGCTGACCAGCGCCCGGAGGCCGCCGAACAGCGCCCGGCCACCGCCGGGTTCGCCGAGACCCTGCACGGCGCGATCGAGGCCAGCGGCCTGAGCCTGGACCGGATCCGCACCGAGTTGGACCGACAGGGCGTCAGAGTCAGTGTCACCACGCTGAGTTACTGGCGGCGCGGCCGCAGCCAGCCCGAACGCGCCTCCTCGGTACGGGCGGTGGCGCTGCTCGAAGAGCTGCTCGGGCTGCCCGGCAGCACGCTCTCCGGCCTGCTCGGCCCACCCCGCCCGCGCGGGCGCTGGGTCGGCGGCGCCGCGCAGGACAGCTTGCCGGTGGCCACCATCTGGCCCGAGGAGCAGCGGATCGCCGAGGTCTTCGCGGAGCTGGACGCGCCGCCGATCGGCGAGTTGGAGCGGCTGAGCGTGCACGACGCCTGCTACGTCGACGCCGACCGGTTCGGCAGCCAACTGAGGACCCGTCAGGTGGTGCGGGCCACCACCGCCGGGGTCTCGCGCTGCCTGGTGGTGCACCAGGCGGACGAGGACGCCGGCGGCTGCCCCGAGCTGACCTCGGTGCGGCACGCCCGGCTCGGCCGGGTCCGCCGCTGCCCGGAGATCGGCCTGCTGGTCGCCGAGCTGCTGCTGGACCGCCCGCTCGGGCTCGGCGACTCCACCGTCTTCGAGTACGAGGTGGAGCTGCCGCCGGGCGGCCCGACCACCGTCTACGGCCGCCGCTTCGCCGCGCCGGTGCGCGAGTACGTGCTCCAGGTGCACTTCGACCCGACCGCCGTGCCCGTCCACTGCGAGCGCTACGAGCGCGACCCGGGCGCCGTGGTGGACCGGGTGCGCGAGCGGCTCTGGATCGGCGCCTCGGCCAGCGCCCACGTGCTGGCCACCGAGCAGCAGCCAGGCCAGAGCGGCATCCGCTGGGAGTGGGAGTAGCCCGGCCTCCACCGGCCGTCCACTCCTTTGCCCAGCAGGCAACATGCCTGTCCCACTGTTCAACAGTTTGATTAATCTCCTGGTCAAGCCCCCCTCGTGACCAGGAGCCGCCGCATGTCCGCACCCCGCCCCCACCCCCTGCACGTGCTGCGCGCGTCGAGCTTCGCGATCGGCGCCCTGCTCCTGCTGGTCGGCGTCGGCGTGCTGCTCGGCGAGCCGTTGCTGATCCCGCCGCTGGCCGCCAGCGCCGCCCTGGTGCACGGGGCACCCGGACTGCCGATCTCCCAGCCGCGCAACCTGGTCGGCGGCCAGCTGCTCGCCGCGCTGATCGGCTTCGCGGTGCTCGCCGTCACCGGTCCCAGCGCCTGGGGGGCGGCGGTGGCCGCCGGCCTGGCGCTGGGCGCCATGCTGCTCACCCACCTCTCGCACTCGCCCGCGGCGGCCACCGCCGTGATCGTGGTGCTGCAGGGCCCGCGCCTGCTGCCCTTCCTGCCGCTGCTGCTGCTCGCCACCGGCCTGCTGGTCGCGATCGGCGTGCTGGCCGGGCGGCTGGGCCGGACCGCCGTGCGCTACCCGCTGAGCTGGTAGTACGCAATGATCATCGGTACACCCACCTACCCCTGGGGGAGACGATGAGCACCGCAGAAGCCCTGACGCTGCGCCCGATCGGCCTGGTCACCGGCGGCCGTACCGAAGTGGTCGACGACGACTGGGGCCAGGTCGCCGCGGTCATCCGGCTCGACCCGACCCAGTACACCGAGGAGGCCCTGCGCGGCCTGGACGCCTTCTCCCACCTTGAGGTGGTCTACCACTTCCACAAGGTCGCCGAGGAGAAGATCGAGACCACCGCCCGCCGCCCGCGCGGCAACCCCGAGTGGCCCGAGGTCGGCATCTTCGCCCAGCGCGGCAAGAACCGCCCCAACCGCCTGGGCGTCTCCCGCTGCCGCCTGGTCCGGGTGGACGGCCTGGACGTCCACGTGCTCGGTCTGGACGCCGTCGACGGCACCCCGGTCCTGGACCTCAAGCCGTGGATGGCCGAGTTCGCCCCGATCGGCGCCACCGGCCAGCCCCGCTGGGCCACCGAACTGATGCGCGCCTACTACTGAGCCGCCTCCCGCCCCCGCCGGCTCCGCCCCGCCCGGCCGGTACCCCGGCCTGACGGACCCGTTCGGCGTGCGAGAGTGCTGGCATGACCGACCACGATGCCCCCGACCTCGTGCTGCGCCGCTGGCGGGCGGCGGCCGCGGACCCGTCCACCGTGCTGATCGACGGGTTCCACGCGCTCAAGCACACCCTGCGCTTCGGCGGTGAGGTACGGCAGTTGCTCACCACCGACCGGGCGGCGCTGGCCGAGCTGGCCGCGACCCTGGCCCCGGACCTCGCGCCGGCGCTGGCGGTCGCGGTCGAGGTCCCGGCGCCGGCACTGCGCGAGCTCGTCGGACGACCGCACCCGACCGGGGTGGCCGCGTTGGCGGTGCGCCCCGACCCGGAGCGGGCGCTGGAGCGGCTGCGCGCCCTGCCGCGCCGGGCGCCCGTGGTGGTGCTGGACAACCCGCGCAACCTGGGCAACGTGGGCGCGGTGGTCCGCCTGGCGGCCGGCTTCGGCGCCACCGGCGTGGTGACCACCGGCGACCTGGACCCCTGGCACCCCACCGTGCTGCGGGCCGGCGCCGGCCTGCACTTCGCCACCGACGTGGCCCGCCTGGCACCCGACGGGCTGCCGCCGGGGCCGCTCTACGTGCTGGATCCGGACGGCGAGTCCATCCACGCCACCGAGCTGCCCGACCAGGCGCTGCTGGTCTTCGGCTCGGAGCGGCACGGGGTGGGCGAGGAGCTGCGCTCGCGCGCCGACGCGCTACTGGCCATCCCGATGCGCCCGCTGGTCTCCAGCTTCAACCTGGCCACCTCGGTCGGCATGGGCCTCTTCCACTGGCAGTCCCGCAGCCGGAACTTCGGCGGCACCGCCCGCTGAGGGCCGCAGCGCCCGCTCCAGCTCGCCGAGCGCCTGCACCAGCAGCCGGCTGCCCGACCGCACCACCGCGAGTTGCCCGGCCGGTCCCGGCGCGTCGCCCAGACTCTCCTCGAAGGCCCGCTGCGCCTCCCGCACCGCCGTGAAGTCGGCCGCCGTCCCGGTCAGCACCCCCGCCCCGGCGGCCGCGGTCGCGTCGGCCAGCAGCCGGCCGAAGGCGAGGGCCCCGGGCACCGGCTCGCCCTGGCGGTCCGGCAGGTGGGCCTCCATCAGCAGGGTGACCCTGGAGAGGAGGCCGAGCGCCTCCCTGGCCCGCCCCAGCTGCCGGCGGCTCAGCTGCGGCGAGTGCGCCCCGTGCCGCACCGGCTCGGCGGCGGCCAGCTCGCGCGCCTGCAGGAACTCCGCCCTGGCCTCACGCGTGTCCAGCAGCGCACCACGCACGGCACCCGGCTCGCGGCCGGCCGGATCGCCGTAGCCGACCAGCACCGCGGCCGCGTACCGGCCCACGGCGGCGATCCACTCCGCGGTCCGCTCCGGCAGCCTGGCGGTCTCCCAGGTCGGGAAGAGGGCGTAGCCGAGCAGTGCCACGGCGCCGCCCAGCAGGGTCATCAGGATCCGCTCCCGTGCCGTCTCCAGCGGCGCGCCGGGCTCCAGGCCGAGCAGGAAGACCACGTAGGCGGAGATGCAGGTGGTCATCACCGCGTAGCCGGTCCGCAGGGTCAGGTAGGCCCCGAAGATGCAGAGCACGGCCAGTGCGCAGGCCACCCGGTCGGCGGGGTCGAAGAGCTCCACCACGCCGGTGGCCAGCAGCACCCCGACCACGGTGCCCGCCACCCGCGCGATGCCCCGGCTGTAGGTCTGCACGAAGTCGGGCCGGATCACCATCGCGGCGGTCATCGCCGCCCAGTAGCTGTGGTGCAGGCCGGTCAGCCGGGCCAGCACGTACGCCGCGGTGACCACCCCGGAGAGCCGCACCGCGTGGTGCAGCACCGGCGAGCGGGCCCGCAGCTGGTGGCGGGCGGTGCGCACGGCCACCGGCACCATCCGGGCCAGGCCCGGGCGCAGCAGCGAGCCGCCGGGCCCGGGCACCGGCGTCTCCAGGGTGGAGTCGGCGTCGCGGTCCAGGGCGCCGAAGGCCCGGCCGAGCAGGGTGGTGAGCCGGTGGGCCGCGCGCAGCGCCGGACCGTGCAGCACCGGCTGCAGCGGGGCGGTCAGCGCGGCGGGCGCGGTGGCCGACCAGGAGGCCGGCTCGCCGGTGCGGATCGCCCGGGCCAGCGCGTCCAGCACCTGGGCGGCTCCGGCCAGCAGCTCCCTGGCCCGGTCCCGCTCGGGGCCCTCGGCGGCCGCGCCGATCTCGGGGTCGGCGATCGCGGCCAGGGTGGGACGGATCCGCTCGGCCAGGCCGCGCAGGCCGCCCAGTTCGGGCGGTCGGCGGCGCCGCTGCCAGGGCGTCAGGGCGGCGGCGTGCCGGGCGGTCATCAGCGGGGCCGGGTCGATGAAGGCGTGCGGGTCGTAGCGCAGCCGGCGGGCGTAGTCGGCCAACGAGGCGTACGCGTCGGCCAACGCGTCGCGCTGCGCGCCCCAGGTCTTGACCGGCCAGAGGGTGATCACCAGCGCCTGGACCCCGCCGCCGAGCGCGCAGAGCAGCGCGTGCGCGACGGCGGTCGGCACGCTGACCGGCAGCTGCACCACCACCAGCATCACGGTCAGCGTGTTGGTGGCCACCACCCCCGCGCTCGGGCCGAGCGACCAGGCCAGGCCGGCCCCGAAGGCCCAGACGGCGAGCAGCACCGGGAAGAGGCCGGGCACCGAGACCGCGAGGTAGCCGAGGAAGGTGCTGACGCCCAGGCCCAGGCCCGCGGCCAGCGCCAGCGAGGGGCGCGGCCGGAAGCTGCGCTGGAAGGTCGCGGTGCCCGCGATGAAGGCGCCCATCGCGGCCGAGGTGGCCGGCCGCGGCCCGCCGATCGCCAGCACCGGGAAGAGCACCAGCGCCACCGCGAGCGCCCCGCGCGCCGCCCGGTAGGGGTCGCCCAGCGCCCGCTCGAAGCGCAGGGCCGCGCGCCCGGTGTGGCGCAGCGCGGCGATCCAGGGCATACCGGACAGTCTAGGGCGCCACCCGCCGCCGACCAGCGGCCGAGCGGACCGGGCGGACCGGGCGGACCGGGCGGAGCCATCCGGCGACCCGGAGCAGCGCCCCGGTGGGCAGGAAGACCGCGTCCGCCGCGACCATCGCCAACGAGAAGATCGGCAGGCCGAGCAGCACCGCGATCGCCAGGTGCTCGGTGATCATCACGGCCAGCAGCACGTTCTTCACCCGCCGGTTGACCAACGTGAACGGGAAGGCGACCTGCACCAGCACGGTGCCGTACGAGAACAGGAAGACCAGCACCGCGCTCCCGCCGAGCAGCGCGGACAGCCCCGGCCAGGGGGTGAAGTAGTCCAGGTGCAGCGGGTAGTAGAGGGCACTGCCGTCCTGCCACCGCGAGCCCTGCACCTTGTACCAGCCGGCCGTCGAGTAGACCAGCACCACCTGCGCCGCGATCACCGTCATCGCGCAGTGGTGCAGCATGGTGGCCAGCGCGTCCAGCACCGCGCGCACCTCGCCGTCGGGCCACCGGCGCCCGAGCAGCCACCACAGCGCCGCGACCGCCCAGAGAAGCCAGAACAGCACCGACCAGCCGACGTAGGGCCAGCCGGCACCCCGCCAGGTCAGGTGGCCGGTCAGCTGGGCCGCCGTCAGCAGCGCGCCGCAGAGCGCCCAGAGCAGCACCCCGACCGCGTCGATCCGCGGCCGGCCGTCGCCACCACCCCTGGCCCGCCGCCGGGCGTCCAGCGACCAGACCTCGGAGCACCGGGTGAAGGCCAGGTAGATCGCCATCAGGTGGACGATGTTGTCGCCGCCGTCGCCGACCAGGATGTCGCGGTTCTGCACCGAGAGCACGGCCACCAGGAAGAGCACCGAGCTGAACCTGGTCCGCCAGCCGAGCAGCATCAGCACCCCGGCCAGGATCGCCAGCAGGTAGCAGCCCTCGAACCACCAGCCCTCGTCCCGCCAGACCAGCACGGTGAAGGCGTGCGTCTCGCCGAGCAGGTCGCGGGCCAGCCCCTGGCTCCACGGCGAGCGGTCGCCGTACAGCACCCGGCGGTTGGGCCACTCGCGCAGCAGCTGCAGGGTGAAGACCAGCGCGAAGCCGACCCGCACCACGGCCGCCTGGTGGCGGGCCAGCGGCCGGGCGGCGAAGGCGGTGCAGCCGGCCAGCACGGTCCGGCGCAGCTCCGCGCCCAGGCCCCCGCCCGGGCGCGGGGCGGGGCGCGGCGGCAGTGGCGGGGGCTGCGGGACGGACGCCGACTCCTGGCGCGAGGGACCGCTCTGCCGCGGGATGCCGGCCGGGCGCCCCTCGACTTCCCGTTCCGGCTCAGGCCGCGCCGTCCCGGGCAGCGCCGTCCCGGGCCACTCTGCCTCCGGCCGCCCCGTCTCGGGCTGCCCGGTCTCCGGCTGCCCGGTCACGACAGCCCCCGGTAGTCCGCCACGCTCACCGGCCACCAGGGCAGCTCCCGGTACTGCGGCGCGGTCGACCAGCGCTGGGTGCTCCACGGCGGCGGCGCCACCGCCGTGGTCACCGCGCGCAGCTCGACGCCGGTCACCGGGGCGCCGTCCAGGGTCGGACCGAGCCGCTGCAGCGCGATCCGCTTGAGGTACTCCTGGGCCAGCGCGCCGCGCTGGCCGATCGGGCTCTCGTCCGAGCCGTGCGTGCTGTCGTAGAAGTCCCAGGCCCGGCGCAGCAGGTTCTGGTCCACGTGGCTGGGCACCGGGTTGCCGCGGATCGCGGCGATGTCCTGGGCGGTCAGACCGATCCAGGCGCCGTCGCCCGCGGCGCTGCGCAGCCGGGCGTCGACGCTGATGTTCTGCTGCAGCGGATCGGGCGCGAAGAGCTTCCAGTTCTGCTCGAACTCGGGGTAGACCAGCCCGTCGACCTGCCCCTGGTACCGCTGCGAGAGCGAGTTGGACGGCGCCACGCTCAGGAAGACCAGGCCGAGGAAGACCGCGGTGCTGGTCACCAGCGCCGTCCCCGCGGCCACCAGCACCACCTGCGCGGGGCGCGACCAGGCGCGTCCGGGCACCGGGTCGCCGGACCCGTCCTCGTCCGCCGCCATCCGGTCGCTCCCCTCCTGCCCCTCCGGCCCGCTCTGCCAGCCCCCAGGCGCTACAGCACGTATGCCGCTTCGCCCCGGCCGCTCACCATCGGCCGGCCGGCCTGGGCCCAGGCGAACATGCCGCCGTCCACGTTGTAGGCCTCCCGCTCCTGCTGGCCCACCAGGTACTGCACCACCTGCGCGGAGCGGCCGCCGACCCGGCAGACCACGTACAGCGGGACGTCGCCGGGCACCTCGCCGAGCCGGGCGATGAAGTCGCCGATCGGGATGTGCAGCGCGCCTTCGGCGTGGCCCGCGTCCCACTCGTCCTGCTCGCGCACGTCGACCAGCACCGCGTCGGCGGGGATCGTCTCGACCTGGACGGTGGGGATCTGCTGGAACATGCTCGGGCTCTCCTGTACGGGTGTCGGCGTCGGTGCCTCATTGTCCACTGAACTGTCCGCCGAACCAGCGGGCACCGAACCAGCGGGCACCGGATCGGCGGGCGCCGGATCGGCGGGCGCCGGATCGGCGGGCGCCGGCTGGGCCAGCAGCCGGGCCAGTTCGGCCTGCTGGTCGGCGGCCTTGGCGAGCAGCTGCTCGGCCAGCTCGGCCAGCAGCTGGTCCGGGTCGCCCGGCGCCATGGCCAGCAGCGAGCCCATCGCGGTGGACTCCAACCGGACCTGCTCGGTGGCCAGCTCGGCGATCCGCGCGCCCAGCCAGTCGAGGCGCTGCGACAGCCAGGCACCGCGGTCGGGCGCGGTGAGGTCGGGGGCCGACTCCGGCGCGGTGGACCACTCCTCGCTCAGCGCGGTCAGCGCCGCCGCGTCACCGCGCGCGTAGGCCTCGTTGGCCCGGGCGATGAAGGCCGAGCGGCGCTGCTGGTCGGCCGGGTCGGTGGAGAGGTCGGGGTGGGCCCGGCGGGCCAGTTCGCGGTAGAGCCGCTGGGCCTCCTTGCCGGGCCGCACCCGCCGCGGCGGCTCGGCGGGGCCCGCCGGGTCGTCGCTCCCACCGGTCCCACCCGCACCCGCGGCACCCGCGGCACCGGCATCAGCAGCCCCGGCAGCCCGTTGCTCGGCCTGCCGCACGCTGTCGAAGAGCGCGTCCAGGTCCGGCAGTTCGTCCACCAGGCGGCGCGCGTCCGCCGCCCGGCGCAGGTCCTCGGGGCTGCCGGTGCGCACCGCCACCGCCTCGGCGACCAGCGCCTCCAGCTCATCGATCCGGGCGTAGAGCGGCCCCAGCCGCTCGTGGTGGATCAGCGCGAAGTTGTCGATCTCGACCCGCAGGGTCTCGACGTCGACCTCCAGGGTCAGCCAGGCCAGTTCGGTGGCCGCGACCCGCTCCTCCAGCCGCTGCCGCTCCGGGTCCGCCCAGCGGACCGGACTCATCGCGGTCACCTGCTCGCCTCGCTCTTCCATCTGGTCCGTCCCTCCCGTCCCACCGCGCCGTCGAGCCTACCCGGGCCCGGTGGCCGCGCCGGGCGGACGAGCGGGGGCGGCGAAATCCGGCCACCGAACTCATGGACAGGGCGTGCGACAGGGCGCACGCTGGGTGACACGCAACTGATACTGACGAATCTGGCGGTTTCGGTACCGACCCGGGCCCGGTCCGTGCTTCGCTGGAGACGGCACAGGGGCCCAGCAGCGGCCGGACAGGCGGGAGCGAGACGGATCCCATGGCGGACGACCCGAACTCAACATCGGACACCTCGGCGGAGCAGCCCCGCGCCCTCGGCTCGGTCGTGGCGGCAGCGCCGACGGTCGAGGCCGAGCCCACCGAACAGCCCTCGGGCGTGGTGGCGATGGTGCGGCTGGCGGCCGTGCTGATCGACCCGGACGGCCGGATCGCGCTGTGGAACCGCGGCGCGGAGGAGCTCTTCGGCCACCGCACCGAGGTGGTCCAGGGCCGCACCGCCAGCGGGCTGCTGCCCGCCGTGGAGCCGCGCTCGCTCGCCGAGGCGCCGATGGCCGCCGGGCGCCGCTGCGACGCCTTCGACACCCTGGACGACCTGACCCGCACCGGTGCCTGGGCCGGGCTGATGCCGGCCACCGACCGCGAGGAGCGCTCCCGCTCGGTGCTCTGGTGGGCCTACCCGCTGGTCGAGCCGGACGGCCGCAGCCTGCTGGCGCTGGCCGCCGACGCCCGCCCGCTGCGCGCCCGCGGCCCGCGGATCGCGATCGGCCGCCGGCTGCTGCCGTACGCGGCGGCCGAGGGCGGCCAGGGCGACTTCCACCGGATCTCCGCCGCGCTGGGCCCCACCGCGCCCGGCGGGGCGGGTGCGCTCGCCCCGCTGCTGCCCCGGATCGGCGCGGCCCGGCTGCGGGTGATGCTGCGCCGGATCGCCGCCGCCGGGGCCCCCGCGCTCTGGGTGGACGCCGGCACCCGGCTGCCGGTGGTCCCCTACGAGCCGCTCTCCGCCGGCGTGGCGCAGCTGGCCGCCGGGCTCGGCCGCCGCTACCCGACCGCGCAGCAGCGCTCCGCCGCGGCCGGCGGCCAGCTCGGTCTGCGGGTGGTCCCCGAGCCGCGCCCCGCGGTGCGCCCGGAGCCGCGCGGCACGGCCACCGCCCCCGCCCCCGCCCTCTTCCCGGCCCCGCGCCCGGCCGCCCCGGGCACCGACCCGACCGAGGGAGCACCCCTGACGACCGATCAGCAACCCGGCACACCGCTCTGCCCCGCCCAACCCGCCACGTCCACCCTGCCCGCCCCGGCGCCCGGCGACCGCCCCCGGCTGACGGTCGACCAGCTGACCCCGCTGCTGACCAACGGCCAGGCCGGCGAGCAACTGGCCCTGCTCAACGAGGTCGGCGGCAAGGTCGGCACCACGCTCGACCTGGACACCACCGCCCGCGAGCTCTGCCAGGTGCTGGTCCCCCGGGTGGCCGACTTCGCCTGCGTCGACCTGCTGGACCGGCTGATCTCGGACGCCGAGCTGCCCGACGAGCAGCCGGACGACGACACCATGCTGCGCCGGGTGGCCCGCAGCTACCACGAGTCCTCCGGCACCTGGTCGCACGTGCTGGACGAGGGCGCGCTGCTGGCCATGCCGCGCAGCACTCCGCCGGGCATGGCGCTGCAGCGCAACCAGCCGGTGCTGGTCCCGGTCGTCGGCGAGGACCTCGCGGTGGACTACGCCGCCGCGCTCGGCGGCGGCCCGAGCCTGGTCCCGGTGGTCTCCGGCCGCTCGATGCTGGTGCTGCCGCTCTCCGCCCGCGGCACCGTGCTCGGCATCCTCAAGCTGCTGCGGCTGCCCGACCGCGCCCCGTTCGACGAGGCGGACGCGGCCACCCTGCGCGAGCTGGCCGCCCGGGCCGCCCTCTCGCTGGACAACGCCCGGCTGCACCGGGCCGAGTCCAAGATGGCCACCACCCTGCAGCGCTCGATGATCCCGACCCGCCCGCCGCAGATCCCCGGTGTCCAGATCGCCCACCGCTACCTGCCCGGCGACCGACGGGCCGAGGTCGGCGGCGACTGGTTCGACGCGATCCAGCTGCCCGGCAGCCGGGTGGCCCTGGTGGTCGGCGACGTGATGGGCCACGGCCTGCACTCGGCCGCCGCGATGGGCCGCTTCCGCACCGCGATGCAGACCCTGGCCGCGCTCGACCTGCCGCCCGGCCAGCTGCTGCGCCACCTGGACAACCTGGCCCAGAAGATCGGCGACGACCACCTGGCCACCTGCCTGTACGCGGTCTACGACCCGATCAACCGCACCTGCGAGCTGGCCAGCGCCGGCCATGTGCCGCCGGTGCTGGTGCACCCGGACGGCACGGG
The DNA here is from genome assembly GCF_026340565.1 of Kitasatospora sp. NBC_01287. Lineage (NCBI taxonomy): Bacteria > Bacillati > Actinomycetota > Actinomycetes > Kitasatosporales > Streptomycetaceae > Kitasatospora > Kitasatospora sp. NBC_01287. The sequence continues at coordinate 4,621,862 of NZ_JAPEPB010000001.1, read as the reverse complement.
GGAGCTGCTGGAGATCCCGGCCGGCGCCCCGATCGGGGTGGGCGGGGTGCCGTTCGTGGCCAAGAAGATCGACGTGGTGGACGGCTCGATGCTGGTCATGTGCACCGACGGCCTGGTCGAGGTGCGCGGCGGTGACATAGGAGCCGGCCTGGCGGCGCTCTGCGGGAACCTGATCGACCCCAAGCGGACGCCCGACGAGGCCTGCGACACGGTGCTGGACCGGCTGCACTCGGAGGACCGCAAGGACGACGTGGCGCTGCTGGTGGCCCGCTTCGACGGGGTGGCCGAGACCGAGGTGGCCACCTGGACACTGGCCGTCGACAAGGCCGAGGTGCGCCGGGCCCGCCGGCTGGTCCGCGACCAGCTGGCCGCCTGGCAGCTGACCGCGCTCAGCGACACCACCGAGCTGCTGGTCAGCGAGCTGGTCACCAACGCGGTCCGGGTGGCCAGGGACTACGTCCAGTTGCAGCTGATCCGGGTGGACAAGCTGCTGGTCGAGGTCAGCGACGACAACCACAACCTGCCCTCGCTGGAGCCCGCCGAGGAGATGGACGAGAACGGGCGCGGCCTCAACATGGTGAGCAAGCTCGCCGAGCGCTGGGGCACCGCCCGCAAGGCGGTCGGCAAGGTGGTCTGGTTCGAGCAGCCGCTGCCGCGCGGCTGAGCGCCGCGCGGCTGCTCGACCGGTGGGGCGGGTTACGCGGTGCGCTGGCGCTCGGTGCTGATCAGCCGGGCCGCGCGGACCCCGCTGAGCACCCGCGACCAGTAGCTGCCGAAGACCTCGCCGGTCGCGGCGATCAGCACGGCGGTGGCGATCGCCACCATGTGCTCCTGGCCGGCCAGGTTCGGCACCACCACGGCCTCGCCGAGCATGGCCCCCAGCACGACCGCCCCGGTGAACCACGCCCTGGTCTTCCAGGCGATGCAGATCGCCAGCGCCACCACGGCCGCCGACGGGCCGGTGTCGCGCATGTGCGCGACCGCGCCGGGGAAGCCGAAGAGGTGGTCGGGGCCCAGGCTCACGCCGATCCGCGCGTAGATCGTGCCGGCCAGCGTGCAGGCGTAGGCGATCAGCAGCGTCGTCCGGCGGCCCAGCACGATCTCGGCGATCCCGAAGACCAGCAGGACCTGGGCCAGCGCCCCCCAGACCGGCAGGTCCAGCGCCGGCACGTAGAGCGACAGCGGAGTGCGCAGCAGCGACACGTCGAGCGGCAGCGCGGCCTTGACCACGCCGATCCGGGTGACGAATGCCTCGCCGCCCGGCAGGTGCTGAACAATGCTGAACAGGAGGATCAGGAACGTCGCGACAACCGCCAGCGGAACGGATGCGAACCTCTTGCGCACCACATGATCCCGGACGCTGCCGAACAATGTTCCCCACTCGGCGACGACGGCCCGGCGCAGCAGCGCCCCCCGCCCTTGTCGCTCGTCCCCCGTGTGGGTCCTCTGGTCCACGACTGCCTCTCTTCTCGGTTTTCCTCTTGCTCCAGCCTAGGTAAGTGCAACAGGTTCCGCTTCGGTCTTCATACCCATTTTCGACTCATCCTCAGGTGGGATATCGCACTGGGGTATCTCGGGGATCTCAGGGCCCCGACCCCGAGAGGACCACATCGCGCTAAAGCTTCCCCTGAGGACGGACCTGCCGAAATGCGGTCGGGCACCCTCCGCCCCCCGGCGGAGGGTCACCCCTTCCCGTCGCCTTCCGCCGTGGGCAGCGCCGGGCCCGCGCCGGTGGCGGCGGACCGGGTGTGCCGGCGACGGAAGAGCGAGGGGAGGCTCGGTGCGGTGATGAAGCCCTCGGCCCGAGCACTGGCGATCCCGATCCGCGGGATCTCGCTGCTCTTCTCGAAGAGCAGGTAGCGCGGCTCCCAGATCGGCCGGTACTTCGCGTTGGCCCGGTACAGCGACTCGATCTGCCACCAGCGGGAGAAGAAGCCCAGCACCGCGCGCCACAGCCGCAGCACCGGCCCGGCCCCCAGGCGCGAGCCGCGCTCGAAGACCGAGCGGAACATGGCGAAGTTCAGCGAGACCCGCTTCAGGTCGAGCTCGCCGGCGCCCTTCTCCAGCAGCTCGATCACCATGAACTCGATCAGGCCGTTCTCGGTCTCCCGGTCCCGGCGCATCAGGTCGAGCGAGAGCCCGTTGGGGCCCCAGGGCACGAAGCTCAGCAGCGCCCGCGGCTCACCCTGGCCGTCGTAGCACTCCAGCATCACGCAGCGCCCGTCGGCCGGGTCGCCGAGCCGGCCCAGCGCCATCGAGAAGCCGCGCTCGGTCTGCCCGTCGCGCCAGCGGTCGGCCTTGTCGAGCAGCTCGGCCATCTCGGCCTCGGGGATGTCCTCGTGCCGCCGCACCCGCACCGTGTAGCCGGCCCGCTTGACCCGGTTGTAGGCCTGTCGGACCACCCGCATCGCCCGGCCGTCCAGCGAGAACTCGTCCAGCTCGACGATCGCCTCGTCGCCCAGCTCCAGGGCGTCCAGGCCGTGCCGGGCGTAGATCACCCCGGCCTCCTCGGAGGCGCCCATCACGGCCGGCGCCCAGGCGTGCTCGCGGGCCTCGGCGAGCCAGGCGTCGATCGCGCCCGGCCAGGCCTCCGGGTCGCCGATCGGGTCGCCCGAGGCCAGCGAGACCCCGCCGATCACCCGGTAGGTGACCGCCGCCTTGCCGGTCGGCGAGAAGATCACCGCCTTGTCCCGGCGCAGCGCGAAGTAGCCCAGCGAGTCCCGCTCGCCCTGCTTCTCCAGCAGGGCGCGCAGCTTCTCCTCGTCCGCGGGGTTGAGCAGTTCCTTGCCGCGCGGGCTGCGGAAGGCGACGTAGAGCACCAGCAGGAAGAGCACCGCGCCCATCGCGTTGATGAAGGCGTTCAACCAGTTGGGGACGTCGATCATGTCCAGCACCCGGTCCGAGGGCGTCACCGTGACCATCCGGGCCACCGCGTAGCCGAACTCGTCGCCGAAGTCCGCGCCGGAGAGCCGGTTGAAGAAGCCGACCAGGACCGCCCCGACCACGCCGCCCAGCACCAGCCCGCCGACGAAGGTGGCCACCGCCGTCAGCGGGTTGGACCGGTCGCCCTTGGAGGTGAACTCCTTGCGCCCGACCACCAGGCAGAGCATGAACAGGCCGGTCAGCACGGTGGAGACGTAGTTGAAGGGGTGCTCGCTGTAGTGGTCGGTGCCCGGGATGCTGAGCGCGAGCACGTAGAGCAGGAAGAAGAACCCGCCCAGCACGAAGTTGAAGATCCAGGCCGCCCGCTTGCGGCGGCGCATCGCCACCGCGAGGAAGATCGACAGCACCGCGCTGGCCAGGCCCGCCGTCATCAGGTAGGTGGTGAAGTACTGGCCCTCGGAGTGGTGGCGCACCGTGTCGCGGAACGGCGTCAGCACCACCGCCACCAGGTTGACCAGCGCGATCAGCCGCAGGTACCAGACCGTCCCGGCGGCGGCGTACGGGCGCAGCCGGGCAAGGACCCCGGACCGGCGCACGGCCGCGGCGGCCGGTGACGGCTGCTTGGTGGTGGACACAGCTTCATTCCAAACGATCGGATCAGCGGGCGCATCCGCACTGCTGGTGGGGTGTCATCCATCGTGACGCAGCCCGCGGCGCATCCGCGTGAACCGGCCAGCCGATTCCCACCCCGCCGTTCGGCGGGGGTGAGAACCGTCGGAAGCCATAGGCTCGTCCCCGAGCAAGGAGTGAGGAGGGTTCGTGACAGCGATCCGCGTGCTGATCGTGGACGACGAGCTGCTGGTCCGCTCGGGTCTGGGAATGATCGTCGGTTCGGCGCCCGACCTGGAGCTGGTCGGGGGCTGCAGCGGCGGCGAGGCCGAGGAACAGGTGAAGCGGCTGCGGCCGCACGTGGTGCTGCTGGACGTGCGGATGCCCGATCTGGACGGCATCTCGGTGCTGCGCCGGCTGCGTGCGCTGCCCGACCCGCCGGCCGTCTCGATGCTCACCACCTTCGACACCGACGAGTACATCGGCACCGCGCTGCGGGCCGGGGCGGCCGGCTTCCTGCTCAAGGACACCGCCCCCGAGCAGCTGGTGCACGCGGTGCGGATCCTGGCGGCCGGCGGCAGCATGCTCTCGCCCGCGGTGACCCGCACGGTGATCGGCGGCTACGTGGAGAGCGGCGGCCCGGACTCCGGCGCGCTCGCCCTGGTCCGGCTGCTGACCGGCCGCGAGCTGGACGTGCTGGCGCTGCTCGGTGAGGGCCTGGCCAACGCCGAGATCGCCGAGCGGCTCTTCCTGGGCACCGGCACGGTCAAGGACCACATCAGCGCGATCCTCGGCAAGCTCGGCGTGGCCAACCGGGTGCAGGCGGCCGTGATCGCGCACCGCGCCGGGCTGGTCCGGCCCGGCGGCCCGTGATCCCGCTCCTCTGGCGGCGGCCGATCGGGGCGACGGCCCGGCGCCGCCTGGCGCTGCTGCTGCCCGTCGCCTACGCGCTGCTGGAGAGCTGGCTGCTGGACCGGGACACCGTCTGGTGGAAGAACGCGCTGAACGGCGTGGCCGCGCTGGGCCTGCTGCTGCGGCTGCGCTGGCCGGTCCTCGCCATGGGGCTGGCGCTGCCCGGCACCTTCTTCACCGAGAGCTGGCTGGCCCCGATCACCGCGCTCTACTCGGTGGCCGCCGACCGGCGCCGGTTGCCGGTGCCGGTGCTCTGCGCCGTGGCCTTCGCGCTCTGCGACTACTTCACCTGGTCGGTCTCCGGGCAGAGCTCGGGCCTGGACCCGCTCGCACTCACCCAGGGCAACGGCCTGGCGATGATGCAGTCACTGCTGCTGGGCACCGCTCCGGTGGCGCTGGGCATGCTGGCCCGCACCCGGCGGGAGCTGACCCTGCGGCTGGAGCAGCTCACCCTGGGGCAGCGGCGCGAGGCCCGGCTGCTGGCCGAGCGGGTGCTGGCCACCGAGCGGGCCCGGCTCGCCCGGGAGATGCACGACGTGGTCTCGCACCAGGTGAGCCTGATCAGCGTGCAGGCCGGCGGACTGCAGGTGTCCACCACCGATCCGGCCGCCGAGCGGACCGCGCGCACCATCCGCGAGCTGTCCGTGCGCACCCTGCAGGAGCTGCGGCAGATGGTCGGGGTGCTGCGCGCGGCGGGCGGCGCCGCCCTGCCGGCGACCGGCGAGCCCGGACCGCCGCAGGCACCGCAGCCCCGGCTGGCCGACCTGCCCCGGCTGATCGAGGACAGCGGCCTGGTCGCGGCGGACGGGCCCGGCGGCGTGGTCGAGCTCGCCGCGGGCGAGCGGGCCTGGCCGGAGGCGGTCCAGCGGGCCGCCTACCGCACCGTGCAGGAGGCGCTGACCAACATCAGCAAGCACGCGCCCGGCGCCGCGGTGCGGATCTCGGTCACCGCGCGGGCCGGGCGGCTGCTGGTGGAGGTGCGCAACGGTCCGGCACCCAGCCGCCCGGCGGCCGCCGCCCCGCTGCCCGGGGGCGGGCACGGCCTGGTCGGCCTGCGCGAGCGGGCCCAGCTGCTGGGCGGGCAGCTGACCGCGGGACCCACCAGGGACCGGGGGTTCGTGGTGCGCGCGGAGCTGCCGGACGGGCGCGGGTAGGGCCGGACGAGTGCGGTTATCAGGCCGGTTGCTGCGCCGTGCGGGTGACTGCGGGTGACTTGCCGGTGGCGTAACCGTTCGCGGGGCGATCGAGCCCGAAGAGTGGCCAAGGGACACTTTCGGGCATCGCTGATCGGAAGTGCTCCCGTCTGCCCCCTGTTCTATCCCGGCAAGGAATGGAGACACCCATGAAGGACTTCCGCAGGGCCCTCGGCCTGGCCTGCGCCGCCGGTGCGCTGGTGCTCGGCGGCGCCGGTGCCGCCTCGGCCGACAACTCCGCCACCGCGACCGGTGTGGCGGTCGGCTCGCCCGGAATCCTGTCCGGCAACGTGATCCAGGTTCCGGTCAACATCCCGGTCAACATCTGCGGCAACAGCATCGGCGTGATCAGCGCCCTCAACCCGGCCTTCGGGAACGAGTGCACCAACGGCTGACACCGCCGCCACGGCCGGCCCCGCCTACCCGGCGGGGCCGGCCGTTCGCGTTCCCGCCCCCGCCACCCGCACCGCGCCCGCGGCACCCGCAGCGCCGGCGGCCCGTGCCGGCCGCAGCCGGCGCAGGGTCCAGCCGCGACCGGCCGGGTCCAGCTCGCGGGTCGCGGCGGTGAAGATCTCGGCGGCCCTGCGGTAGGAGAGCCGCCCGCGCCCGGTCAGCGGGCAACGGTCGGCCGCCGGGACGGAACGCGCCGCCCGACGGTCGGTCAGCAGCAGCGGCCCGCCGGCGCGGCTGACCAGCAGCAGCGGCAGCAGCCGCGCGGTGCCCGCCCCCCAGCGCAGACCGGCCGCCCGGCCCCGGCCACGCCGCCCCGAGACGTCGATCTGGTCGACGTCCAGTGCCAGCACCCGCTCGATCGCGGCCCCCGACTCGTGCACCAGGTGCCAGCAGACCTGGTCGCGCAGCGGCGCGGGCAGCGCCAGCACGGCGGCGACCTGTGCGGCCGTCAGCGCCTCGGCGTGCCGCTCGCCCGGCAGCGGCCGCGGCAGCAGGCCGACGGTCGGATCGGTCCGCAGCCAGCCCCGCGCCCGCCACCAGCCGACGGCACCGCGCAGCGCGGAGAGCTCCCGGTTCGCGGTGCGCCCCGCGGCCGCCCGCCCGGCCAGGTGCGTGCGCAGCCGCTCGGAGGCGCCCGGGTCGTCCAGCAGCGCCAGCGGCAGCACCGGTGGCGCCGCCCGGCGCCGCCCGTCCCCGGTGGGCGCGGGACGGTCGGCCAGCGCCCAGGCCCAGGTGGCCAGCGCGATCCGGTAGACGCGGCGGGAGTCGTCGCCGAGCCGCGCGGCCGTCAGATAGTGCTCGACGGCAACCGCGTACTCCACTGGTTCCCGCAGTAAATCACTCACTCTGATCTCCCCTGTTTCCGCAGCTCAGACCGTATTTACTGCGCCATTTCCAATGTACCGAAGAATTGACTGCGAATCACTCAATTCTGCTTGCCGGCGGACACTGCTGACGGGCAGTCTGCTCTGCATGACGACCGCTCTCCACGGGCGCCGCGGGCTGCTGCGCGCTTTTCCGGAAGACCGTGATTTCCGCCGCTTCTTTCCCGGCTACGCCGTCTCGCTCTTCGGCACCGCGATGGCGCCGGTGGCCCTCGCCTTCGCGGTGCTGCGCGGTCCTGGCGGCGCCGGTGCGCTCAGCTGGGTGCTGGCGGCCCGCACCTGTGCGACGGTGCTGGTCCTGCTGGCCGGCGGGGTGGCCGCCGACCGCCTGGGCAGCCGCCGGGTGATGCTCGGTGCCGATCTGGTGCGCTTCCTCTCCCAGGGCACCTTCGCCGTCCTGCTGCTGACCGGCCGGCCACCGCTCTGGACGATGCTGATGCTGGTCTGTGTCGGCGGCGCGAGCGAGGCGGTGTTCAACCCGGCGCTGACCGCGCTGATCCCCCGGCTCACACCGCCCGAGCGGCTGGCCGAGGCCAACGCCCTGCTCACCCTGGCCGGCTCCGTGGCCGGGGTGGCCGGTCCCGCGCTGGCCGGACTGCTCACCGCCGCCGCGGGGCCCGGCGCGGTGCTCGCGCTGGACGCGGCCAGCTTCGGGATCAGCGTGTTGATGCTGGCCCGGGTGACGGTGCGACTGCCGGTCGGTGCGCCGGGCCCCTCACTGCTGGCCGACCTGCGCGCGGGCTGGTGGGAGTTCCGCTCGCGCACCTGGCTCTGGGCCACCTGCGTGCACTTCGGGCTGTTCAACCTCCTGGTCTGGGCCCCCTTCCTGGTGCTCGGCCCGGCCACCGCCGCGCAGCGCCTGGGCGGGGCGCGCTCCTGGGGCCTGGTGCTGGCCGCCTACGGGGCCGGCTCGGTGCTCGCCGCGCTCGCCCTGCTCGGCCGCCGCCCCCGCCGTCCGGTCCTGGTGGCCACCACCGTCACGGTCGGCTTCGCACTGCCCTCGGCGCTCCTGGCGCTGGGTGCCGCGCTGCCCTGGGTCTGCCTGGGCGCGGCGGTGGCCGGGGTGGCGTCGGCGGTCAACGGCACCCTGTTCGGCACCGCCGAGCAGCGCCTGATCCCGCCCGAGGCGCGCGCCAGGGTCGCCGCCTACGGCAGCCTGGGCGCCTTCGCACTCGGCCCGCTCGGCCTGGCCGCCGCCGGCCCGGCGGCCGCGCTGTTGGGCAGCCGGACGGTCTTCGGCTTCGGCGCGCTCTGGCTGCTGGGCGCCACCGCCGTGGTGCTCACCGTGCCGTCGGTGCGCCGCAACTGAGGGCCCGCCGGCCGCCGGGCAGCGCGATCCGCAGGCCGCCTCGGTCCGTCCCGGTCAGTTCGAGGGCGGCGGCCACCTCGGCGGGCGGCTCGCCGATGCCGAGCAGCGCGGCGCTCAGCCGGGCGGCGGCCAGGTGCCAGTCGCGCGAGCGGCGCAGCATCGCGTGGTCGCCGCCGGCCACCTCCAGGCCGGCCACCGCCGCCCCGGCCGCCCGGGCCCGGGCGGCGAGGTCCCGGGTCGCGGCGGGGTCGGTGACCCGGTCGCGGTCCCCGTGCAGGGTCACCAGGGTCCGGCCGGCCAGTTGCTCGGCCGGGTCCTCGGGCGGGCACCAAGGGGCCAGCGCGACCACCCCGGTGACCGCATGGTGCCCGGCGCAGCGCAGCGCCGCCCGCCCGCCCATCGAGTGACCCAGCAGCACCACCGGCACCGGACCGAACTCGGCGGCCACCGCGTCCAGCGCCGCCACCACGTCCTGGGCCGCGTCCGCCCGCTCGCCGTTCCAGCCCCGGTAGCGGTAGCGCACCAGGCCCACCGCCGTCCCGCCCCGCGCCGTGGCCCTGGCCAGCGGCGCGACGAAACCGTTCATCCGCACCGCCGCCGGCTGCCAGGGCCGGGCCGGCGCCCTGCTGGCCACCTGCCCACCGTGCAGCACCAGCACCACCCCGCGCACCCCGCCCGGCCGCACCCGCCACCGCACCACGCCCGCCACGCGCACCGCTCCCTCCGTCCACCATCCGGTGGAACCAGTCTCCGGCACGCCGAAGGCCGGCCGGCACGACCCTGGAGGTCACGCCGACCGGCCTTCCGGTGTGCTGGTCAGTGCCGGGCGGCCCGGCGGCGGGTCGCCGCCAGGATGCCCACACCCGCGGCGAGCACCACGGCACCGCCCACCGCGTAGGTCACCGTGCCGTTGGCACCGGTGAACGCCAGCTCACCCGAGGCCGCTCCCCGCGAGGTGGCGGCCGAGGGCTTGGCGGAGATGACGGCCGCCGGCTTGGCGGTGGCGGTGGCCGCCGGCGCGGTCGAGGCCGGAGCACTCGGCGCGGCGGCGGCCTGGGTCGGCGCCGCGGCGGAGGTGCTGGGCGCCGCGGCGGGCGCGGCGTTCACCGTGAAGGTGCCGCTGCTGTCGCTGAACGGCCGGCTGAACGGTTCAGCGTCGGAGTAGACGCCGTAGCGGCTGTCCAGCTTCACCATGGTCGTCTTCAGCGCCGGGTCCGCCTTGAAGGTGAGCTTCAGCGTGGTGTCACCGGGCGACAGCAGGCAGTCCATCAGCCAGGTGTCCTCCACCGTGGGGCTGTGCTGGTCGCCCACCGGCAGGGTGCGGCAGCTCGCACCGTTGTCAGCGGTGGCGGAGAGCAGGTCCAGCCCTGGCGGCAGGTCGAGCTCCTCCTTCTGCGAAGGGTTCCAGCTCTGCCCGGAGGTACCGTCCTCGGCCCGGACCACCACCTCCGGGTGGTCGGCGGCGTGCACCTTGACCGTCTGCACCGCGGTCTGACCGGCCGTGAAGTCGGCGAGCTGGAAGGTGCTCCCGCCCTGCGCGGCCCGCTCCTTCGACTCCACCTCGTACGCCTGGTCACCGGTCTGGAACTTCTGGCCGCCCTGCTGGTCCGCCTGGACCTGGGCGAGCGTGGTGTCACCGTGCGGGACCAGGGTCTGGGTCAGCACGAAGGCCGTCCGGTCCGCGGTGGCGGCGGTGGTGTTGACGGTCACCGTGGCACTGGACCCGACGACGTTGCCGGGCAGGGCGGCCCCTGACGGGGTCGGCTTGGCCATGTCGCAGATGAACGCGGCGGCCTGAGCGGGAGCCGTCCCCGGCACGGCCGGGGCACAGGTGCCGCTGGGGAAGGTCAGCGATACCCCCTGGGGCAGTGCCGGGTCCTGGCCGAGGACCGACCGCACGGTCACCAGGACGTTGGCTTCGATCGGGGCTGCGCCCTTGCCGCCCACCCAGATCGACGTTTCCGGCGCGGCACCGGGCGCGATCACAACGGGCCGGTTGCCCGGCTCCGGCGCCCACTGCTGCAACGTCAGGCTACCGAAGTCGTCGGCCTGGGCGGCCACTCCGAGGGCGAGCTGCAGCGAGGCGAGGCCGAGTGCGGCCACACCGACCGCCGCCGTACGAGCGAGCTTCACGAAACCATCCAGCGTGCGATCCGGCCCTGTGCGGCCGCGTCAGCGCGGGAGGCCGTCCCCCCGGCGCCGATCACCCTAGCCACCGGGCAGAGCCCCTCCGCATACGGAGGCGAATCGTGATGCTTTCGAGACCGACATCTGATTTTGACTCCGTCTCAGCCCACCTGGTCGCCGGGAGCCATGTCGTAGGTGAGGAACGGGACCCTGGTGGCGACCTGGTCGTACTTCGACCTGGCCCGGTAGTTGTCCTCCGCGGTGATCCACCGCACGGTGTTCCAGCCGCGCTCCGCCGCGATCCGCCGCAACCCGGCGAAGAGCGCGTCGACCGCGCCGCTGCCCCGGGCGTGCGGCGCGACGAAGAGATCGTCCAGGAACCCTCCGACCGCGCCGCGCAGCGGCCTGGCGAACGGACGGTAGTGCGCCAGGCCCACCGGTCGGCCGGCTCCGTCGACCACCACCAGGCACTCCACCTCGTGCGCCGGGTCGTGGATCCAGCCCCAGACCAGCTCGGCGTGCTCGTCGGTGACCGGCACCCGGTAGAACTCGCCGTAGCCGCCGAAGAGCTCTCGCCAGTCGGCGAAGTCGGCGGCGGCGGCCGGGCGGACCGCCCAGGCCGGTCGGTCCGCGGGCTGCGGGACGGTGGTCATGAGGCGGCTCCTTCGCTCGGATCGGTCACATCCGATCCATGATCGCTCAGAACTGCCGTGCGGGATCGGCATTTTTGATCAACAGGACCGCAATACCGTTCAGTGGACCGATCGCCACCGCTCCTCTCCCTACCCTCGGAGAGGTGTCTCGGGAGTACCCGAACGATCCCTGGGAGGTAGCGGTGGTCGGTGTGGAGCTTGCCCTCAAGGAGGCGCTGGCGATCGAGGGAGCGCTCGGCGCCGCCCTGGTCGACCTCGGCAGCGGGATGGCCCTGGGCACCCTGGGCCACGCGGCCGACCTCGACCTGGCCCTCGCGGCGGCGGGCAGCACGGACGTGGTCCGGGCCACCCTGCGCGCGGCGGAGCTGCAGGCGCAGCCGGGTGGCGGGGCGATGGAGGACATCCTCACGACGCTGACCCGCCAGTACCACCTGATCCGCCCGCTCAGCGGCCCCGGCGGCCAGGGCCTCTTCCTCTACCTGGTGCTGGACCGGTCCCGGGCCAACCTCGCGCTGGCCCGCCATCACACCCGCCGGATCGAGGCCGATCTGGCCCTCTGACCGACCCTCACCCGAACAGGTGCGCCAGCACCGCCCCCAGGTAGGCGGCGCCCAGCCCGGCCGCCAGCGAGAGGCCGACGTTGGCCGCCGCGAACCGCCGCGCCCCGCTCTCCGCCAGCCGCAGCGTCTCGTAGCTGAACGTCGAGTAGGTGGTCAGCGCCCCGCAGAAGCCGGTGCCGACCAGCAACTGCCACTGCTGGGAGGCGGCCCCGGCCAGCACCACGCCGGTCACCAGGCCCAGCACCACCGTGCCGAACAGGTTCACCGCGAAGGTCCCCCAGGGGAAGACCGAGTCGTGCCTGGCCTGCACCGCACGGTCGGTCAGGTACCGGGCCGGCGCCCCGACCAGCGCGCCGAGCGCGACCAGCAGGTATCCGTTCACCGGCCGGACTCCCCGAACCGCACCACCTCGACCGGCTCCAACGTCACCAGTCCCCGGTTCACCAGCCCGGCCAGCCTCGGCAGGAACGCCCGCACCCGCTCCTCCTCGTCCACGATCACCACGGCCACCGGCAGGTCCTCACTCATCGACAGCAGCCGCGCCGAGTGCACCGTCCGGGACGCCCCGAAGCCCTCCACCCCGTGGAAGACCGAGGCCCCGGCCAGTCCCGCCGCGTGCGCGCGGTGCACGATCTCGGTGGCCAGCGGGCGGTGGTGCCAGGTGTCGCCGTCCCCGACCAGCACTGTCAGCCGCAGCGCCGGCCCGCTCATCTCCAGCCCGCTCATCTCCGGCCCGCTCACCACAGCCGCCCGCCGCGGGCCAGCGCCCAGCGAGCCACCCCGGCGCCGCCGGCCACCGCCACCATCGCCGCCGCCAGGGTGAGCGCCAGGTAGCCGATGGCCGTGCCCGCCTCGCCCCTGGTTAGCAGCCGCTGGATGTCCACGCAGTAGGTGGAGAAGGTGGTGAAGCCACCCAGCACCCCGGTCCCGAAGAACGGGCGGACCAGCCGGTGCGCCGGACGCCCCTCGGTGATCGCCACCAGGAAGACCCCGATCACCAGGCAGCCCAGCACGTTGATCAGCAGGGTGGTCCACGGGAAGGTCCCGGGCACGGTCGGCCACAGCCGCCCGGCCTCGTAGCGGGCCTCGGCGCCGAGCACGCCGCCGACCGCGACCACCGCGACCGCGTCCAGGGCGAAGGTCCGCCCGCTCATGACCCCGCGCTCCACCGGGCCGGCCGGCGGGCCCCGTCCCGGGCGGCCGTGCCGGGCCTCCAAGGGCGGACGAAGGCGGCGAAGGCATGGGCTTCCATACGCCCAACCTACCGCCGCCCCCCACCGCGCTCCCCCGGACGGCCCAGCCGGGGAGCCCCGGCCCCGGCCCGCACCCAGGCTGGTCCCATGGACAAGCCACCGCCCCGCTCCCTGCTGTGGCCATGGCTGCTGCTGACCGGTGGCCCGACCCTGCTGATCACCGCCTACTTCACCGTGCCGCTGGGCAGCTTCGGCCCCCATCACCCGGCTCTCAGCTGGACCGTCTTCGGTGTGCTGCTGATGCTGCTGGCCGGGCTGCTCCTCTACGAGGTCCAGTCGATCCTGCTGGAGTCGCAGCGCGGCCTGCCGGCACTGACCATCCCGCTGCTGGCCGTCACCGCCCTGCTGGTCTTCGCGGGCTGCTACCTGGTCCTGGCCCAGCACCCCGGCGAGTTCGCGGGCCTGAACACCCGGATCGACGCGCTCTACTTCACCATCACCACCGTGGCGACCGTCGGCTACGGCGACATCGTGCCGGTCAGCCAGACCGCCCGGGTCATCGTGATGACGCAGATCCTCTACACCCTGGTCTTCCTGACCGCCGGCGCCACCGCGGTCGGCCAGCGGCTGCGCGGGCGGCTGGGCGAGCGGGCCCGCCGGCGCCGCGGCGGAAGCGGTTGAGCTTTCCCCCGAGCGAGGCGATGCTGGACGGGTGACCGGCATCTTCGACGAGGAGTTGCGCGAGCAGCTGGCCCTGGCCCGCCAGGCCCTGGCCCAGGCTCGCGCCGACGGCGATCTCGACGGCGTCCAGGCCTACCAGGGCCGGGTCGCCGGGCTGCTCAGGACCGCCGCCAAGCACGGCATCACCGTCGAGCACACCGAGGAGGAGGAACGCGGCGAGAGCTGAGGCACCGCCCACCGCGAGCGCCCACCGTGAGCGCCCGGCGCGATCGCCTCCACGCGGCGGCCTCGGGGAACCGGAGAAACAGAAAGGGCCCCACCTCGATGACTTGCGTCATCCCGGTGGGACCCTGTCCTACTGTGCGCGAGGGGGGAGTTGAACCCCCACGCCCTTTCGGGCACTGGAACCTGAATCCAGCGCGTCTGCCTATTCCGCCACCCGCGCAAGGTGATGAAGAAGATGCTAACCGATCGCCCGACTGAGGTCGAATCGGTTTGGACCCGCTTCGCTTCCCACTCGGCCGGCTTCGGCTCCCTCTCGGGCGCCCCTTCCGACATGGAAAACATTAGCACGCCCCACGGGGTACCTACGAATCCATTCCCGCCCCCGGCCTGCACACCTGTCGCCCGGCCGCCACTCGAACGACCGGGCGAACGGGTGAGCCAGGGGTGAGCGGGCCGTCCCGCGGGTACCTGTCGTTGCGCCAGGACCACCGGGGCGGCCAGGGTGTGCGCAAGCACACCCCCGTCCACGGGGCGGCCGGGGAACCGTACAGCTGGCCAAGGCGTGGATACGATCAGTACGGAAGTACCGCGATCGGGCCCGCGCCGGGCCCGACCCGAGCAGCCGAGAACCCTTTGGAAGGGGGTGCCCCGTGGGAGTCATGAAGAAGTTCGAGCAACGACTCGAGGGTCTCGTGAACGGCACCTTCGCCAAGGTGTTCAAGTCCGAGGTCCAGCCCGTGGAGATCGCCGGCGCCCTGCAGCGCGAGTGCGACAACAACGCCACCATCTGGAACCGCGACCGCACCGTGGTGCCGAACGACTTCATCGTCGAACTCAGCCCGCACGACTACGAACGGCTCAGCCCCTACGCGGGCCAGCTCGGCCAGGAGCTCTCCGGCATGGTGCTGGAGTACGCCGAGGCGCAGCGCTACAGCTTCCTCGGCCCGCTGCAGGTGAACCTGGAGCGGGCGGACGACCTGGACACCGGGCTGTACCGGGTGCGCAGCCGCACCCTGGCCGGCGAGAACGCCGACCCCGCCCCGGCGCCGCCCGCACCCGCGCAGCCCGGCTACGGCCGCCCGCCGGCCGAGGCGCCCGTGGCTCCCGCCGCCCCGTGGCAGCAGAGCGCCGGCCCGACGTACGCCGGTGCGCCGCCGGCGCCGAACTCCCCCCCGGCGGTGCCGCCGGCCCCGCCGACCGCCGCTCCGGGCAACGTGCGCCAGTTCCCCGGCTCGGGCGGCGGCGCGGGCGCCCGGCGCTGGATCGAGGTCAACGGCACCCGCCACCAGATCACCGGCAGCGCCTGCGTGCTGGGCCGCTCCACCGAGGCGGACGTGCGGATCGACGACCCCGGGGTCTCCCGCAAGCACGCCGAGATCCGCCCCGGCAACCCGGCCATGGTGCTCGACCTGGGGTCCACCAACGGCATCGTGGTGGACGGGCAGCACACCCAGCGCGCTACGCTCCGCGACGGCTCGCGGATCGTCGTGGGCTCCACGACGATCATCTACCGACAGGTCGAAGGGTAGGGCGAGCTCCGGTGTCCGAACTGACTCTGACAGTCCTCCGGCTGGGTTTCCTGGCCGTGCTGTGGCTGTTCGTCATCGTCGCGGTCCAAGTGATCCGCAGCGATCTGTTCGGCGCCAGGCCAGGCAGCAGGACCGGGCGGCGCGGCGCCCGCGCCGCCGCTGCCACCGCCACCGCGGCCCCCACCCCGACCCCGGTCGGTGCCCCACCGCGCCAGCAGACCGGCGCCCCGCGGGAGGCCACCCAGGGTGGCCAGCGCGGCCGGCGCCCCGGGCCCGCCGCGCCGACCCAGCTGGTCGTGGTCGAGGGCGCGCTGGCCGGCACCACGGTCGCCCTGCAGGGGCAGGTCATCAGCCTCGGACGGGCCCACGACTCCACCATCGTGCTGGACGACGACTACGCCTCCTCGCGCCATGCCAGGATCTATCCCGACCAGACTGGGCAGTGGACCGTGGAGGATCTAGGCTCCACCAACGGCACGTATCTCGACCGGCAGCGGCTGACCACGCCGATGCCACTGCAGGTGGGAGTGCCGATCCGTATCGGCAGGACCGTCATCGAACTGCGGAAGTAGTAGCGCATGAGGGACAGCACCCCGTCCAAGACCAGCCGGGACGGCAGCGTGACGGCTGCCGCTGCCCTGCGCGAGGCCCAGAGGGGGGCACGCACCGTATGAGCCTCGTGCTGCGTTTCGCCGCCGGTTCCCACAAGGGCCTGATCCGGGAGGGGAACGAGGACTCCGGTTACGCCGGTCCCCGGCTGCTCGCCGTGGCCGACGGCATGGGTGGCGCGGCGGCCGGTGAGGTCGCCTCCTCCGAGGCGCTCAGTTCGATCATCTCGCTGGACGACTCCGACCCCGACGCCGACCTGCTGACCCTGCTCAACGACGCCGTGCAGGCCGCCAACGAGCGGCTGCGCGTGATGGTCGAGCAGGACCCGCAGCTGGAGGGCATGGGCTGCACCCTCACCGCGCTGCTCTGGACCGGCGAGCGGATGGGCCTGGTGCACGTCGGCGACTCCCGCGCCTACCTGCTGCGGGACGGCTCGCTGTCCCAGATCACCCAGGACCACACCTGGGTACAGCGCCTGGTCGACGAGGGCCGGATCACCGCCGAGGAAGCCGAGACGCACCCGCAGCGCTCGCTGTTGATGCGCGCGCTGGACGGCCGCGGCCAGGTCGAGCCCGACCTGTCGATCCGCGAGGTCCGGGCCGGCGACCGCTACCTGATCTGCTCCGACGGCCTGTCCGGGCCGGTCAGCCACCAGACCCTGGAAGAGACGCTGGGGAGCTTCTACGCCCCCGAGCCGACCATCCAGGAGCTGATCCAGCTCGCCCTGCGCGGCGGCGGCCCCGACAACATCACCTGCATCGTGGCCGACGTGCTCGACGTGGGCCCCAGCGACACCCTCAGCGGGCAGTTCGCCAGCACGCCCGTGGTGGTCGGCGCGGTGGCCGAGGGCCCGCACGGCACCGCCGTGGACAACCTGATCATCGACACCCCGGCCGGCCGCGCCGCCGGCCTGGGCCGCCAGCAGCCGCAGGCCGGCGCCTTCGGACCGCCCGACGCCTACCCGAACGCGGCCGGCGGCTTCGGCCCGGCCGAGGGCTACGGCGAGGGCTACCCCGAGGGCTACGGCGAGGGCTACGGCGAGGAGTACGGCCAGGCCCACCAGGAGGGCTACGGCCACCCGCAGGACGGCTACGACGCCGCGCGGCAGGCCGAGGGCCACCCCGAGGGCTACGGCAGCGCGCCTGGCGGCCCCGGCGGCCAGTACGACGCCCAGGGCTACCGCGCCGTGGACCACCGGTCGGCCGACCAGCCGAAGAAGCGCCGCGGGCTGCGGCGCGCGGCGATCGGCGTGCTGGCCCTGGGCCTGGTCGGCGGCGCGCTGTACGCCGGCTACCAGTGGACCCAGGGCCAGTACTACGTGGGCGAGCACGACGGCCATGTCGCCGTCTACCAGGGCCTCGACCAGAGCCTCGCCGGGCTGGACCTCTCCTCCGTACGGCAGGACTTCCCGGACGCCGCGCTCAGCGACCTGCCCGCGGACCAGCAGAGCCAGCTGCGCAGCACCGTCTCGGCCGGCAGCCTGGACGCCGCCACTCAGCGGGCCAAGACCTACGAGGCCCAGGCCACGGTCTGCCGCAAGGTCAAGCAGCCCGGCACCGCCACCACGGCGACCAGCGCCGCCTTCGAGACCACGCCGCGGACCGCGCCCAAGGCCGCCGCCTCCCCGGCCACCGCCAGCCCCGCGCCGACCGCGCCGCCCACCGCGCAGTCCAGCCCGAGCACGGCCCCGCAGACCACCCCCTCGCCCGCCGCCCCCACCACCCCGAGCGGGCCGCCCCCGCTCACCCCGGACGAGCAGCAACTGGCCAAGAACTGCTCCTGAGGCCGGTGGCCGACGGTTCCGGGGCAGGGGCCGGCCGGCCCCTGCCCCGGAACCGACCCGGGCGGTCGGTGCGTGAGCGTTTGTGCGGTTGAATGACTCCGCCGCGCCTTGCGCAGTGCACACCGAGGAGGGGACCCGAGTCTCAATGAACCAGCCCATTCGACGGGTCTCCGTCTTCTGCATGGTCCTGATCTTCGCGCTGCTGCTGCGCACCAACTGGATCCAGGCCGTGGCGGCCGACTCCTACGCGGACAACCCGCACAACATCCGCAGCATCCTCGACGAGTACTCCTATCCGCGCGGCAACATCACCACCGCCGACGGACAGCCGATGACCCAGTCGAACCTCACCACCGCGTTCGAGTACAAGTACAAGACCAGCTGGACCAACGGCCCGCTGTACGCCCCGGTCACCGGCTACTCCTCGCAGGTGTACAAATCCAACGGCCTGGAGTCGCTGGAGGACGGCATCCTCTCCGGCACCGATGACCGCCTCTTCTTCGGCGACACCTGGGATTCGCTGACGGGTAAGAAGAAGCAGGGCGGCGACGTGGTCACCACGATCAACTCCAAGGCCCAGCAGGCCGCCTTCCAGGGGCTGGGCGACAAGAAGGGCGCCGCGATCGCGATCGACCCGCGCACCGGCGCGATCCTGGCCCTGGTCTCCACCCCCTCCTACGACCCGGGGACCTTCGCCGGCAGCAGCACCGCCGACAGCAAGGCCTGGACGAGCCTGAACGCCGACCAGAACGAGCCGATGCTGGACCGGGCGCTGCGGCAGACCTACCCGCCGGGCTCGACCTTCAAGATCGTCACCGCCGCCACCGCGTTCGAGACCGGCAAGTACCAGAACCCGAGCGACCAGACCGACACCCCGGACCAGTACGTCCTGCCGGGGACCAACACGGTGCTGCACAACGACAGCGACAGCGAGCCGTGCGGCCAGGCGACCCTGATCGACGCCTTCGCGATCTCCTGCAACACCGTCTACGGCAAGCTCGGCGCCGACCTGGGCGAGTCCAAGCTGCTCGCCCAGGCGAGCAAGTTCGGCTTCAACGCCACCGTCGACACCCCGATCCGCTCGGCGGCCAGCACCTTCCCCAGCGACTCCACCCCCGACGGCACCGCGATGGACGCCATCGGCCAGCACAACACCGCCGCCACCCCGCTGCAGATGTGCATGGTGGCCGCCGCGGTCGCCAACAACGGCAAGCTGATGCAGCCGTACCTGGTGGACCAGGAGAAGTCCGGCAGCGGCAGCGTCGTCTCCAAGCACACCGAGAAGGAGATGGACCAGGCCGTCAGCCCGGCCACCGCCCAGAAGCTCCAGCAGATGATGGTCGCCGTGGTGCAGAACGGCACCGGCAAGGCGGCGCAGATCCCCGGTGTCGAGGTCGGCGGCAAGACCGGCACCGCCCAGCACGGCACCGACAACAAGGGCCTGCCGTTCGCCTGGTTCGTCTCCTACGCCAAGGTCGGCAACGACATCCCGGTCGCGGTGGCCGTCGTGGTCGAGGACGGCGCCGCGCAGAGCGACGAGATCAGCGGCGGCAGCATCGCGGCGCCGATCGCCAAGTCGATCATGCAGGCGGTGGTCGGCCACTGATCGGATGACCCGGGCACCTTCGGGGCGTCGTGGGCCATACTGGGCGATCGGATACCGGTCTGGTCTCAGCTGCCGGGCGTGTCGAGTTGTCCAGGCGGCGACCGGTAGCGTATCCGCCAGCGGCGGGTGTGCCCGCGGCTCGGCGCCCCGGTCCACCGGGGCTCGAGGTCCGGCGTCACAGAACCACCGTGGCGAGGGCGGCGTCAGTACTGGAACGTGCGGGGACACCTACGTCACATCCTCACCAACCGGTGAGGGAGAGGGTCGGAACTATGGAAGAGCCTCGTCGCCTCGGCGGCAGGTACGAGCTCGGCGGCGTCCTAGGACGCGGTGGCATGGCCGAGGTCTACCTCGCCCATGACACCCGGCTCGGCCGATCCGTAGCGGTGAAGACGCTCCGGGCCGACATGGCCAGGGACCCGTCCTTCCAGGCCCGCTTCCGCCGCGAAGCCCAGTCCGCGGCCTCGCTGAACCACCCCGCGATCGTCGCCGTGTACGACACCGGCGAGGACTACATCGACGGCATCTCCATCCCGTACATCGTGATGGAGTACGTCGAGGGGTCCACGCTGCGCGAACTGCTGCACTCCGGGCGCAGGCTGCTGCCCGAGCGCGCGCTCGAAATGACCATCGGCATCCTGCAGGCCCTGGAGTACTCGCACCGGGCCGGCATCGTGCACCGCGACATCAAGCCCGCCAACGTGATGCTCACCCGGCAGGGCAACGTCAAGGTGATGGACTTCGGCATCGCGCGCGCCATGGGCGACGCCGGCATGACGATGACCCAGACCTCGGCCGTGATCGGCACCGCGCAGTACCTCTCGCCCGAGCAGGCCAAGGGCGAGACGGTGGACGCGCGCTCCGACCTCTACTCCACCGGCTGCCTGCTGTACGAGCTGCTCACCGTGCGCCCGCCGTTCATCGGCGACTCGCCGGTCGCGGTGGCCTACCAGCACGTGCGCGAAGAGGCCCAGCCGCCGTCCAGCTACGACCCCGAGGTGCGGCCCGAGGTCGACGCGATCGTACTCAAGGCCCTGGCCAAGGAGCGCGACTACCGGTACCAGAGTGCCGACGAGATGCGCGACGACATCGAGCGCTTCCTCGACGGCCTCCCGGTGGCCGCCGCCCAGCAGGCCGCCGCGTACGGCATGGGCGGCTACGGCTACGACCAGAACGGCTACCCGGTCGACGACCCGTACGGCCAGACCAGCATGCTCCCGCCGCAGGGCCACGGCGCAGCGCCGACCACCATGCTCCCGCCGGTCGGCCAGCACGGCTACCAGCAGGGCGGCCCCGGCTACCAGGGCCAGGGCGGCTACGACGACGGCTACGGCGCCGGCAACGACGGGTACGAGGAGAGCCCGCGCGGCAGCCGCCGCCGCGAGGACCCGCCGAAGAAGAGCAACACCTCCTGGATCATCCTCGCCATCGCCGCGGTGCTGGTCCTGGTCGGCTCCTTCTTCGTCGCCTCCGCGATGTTCAAGGGTGGCGGCAACAGCACCGCGAGCTCGACCAGCCAGCTCACCGTCCCCACGCTCACCGGCAAGAGCATCGCCGACGCCACCACCGCCGCGAAGGCCGCCGGCCCCAAGCTGACGATCACCCAGGGCGACCCGATCCCCTGCAACAACGTCGCCAAGGACCTGGTCTGCCAGCAGAACCCGGCGGCCGGCGCGCAGATGGCCAACAACGGCCAGATCACCGTCCAGCTCTCCAGCGGCCCCGGCCAGAGCCCGGTCCCCTCGGTCACCGGCCAGACCGCGGACGCCGCCACCCAGGCGCTGACCGCGGCCGGCTTCCAGGTCAGCACCCAGTACGCCAACGACGACACCGTCCCGCAGAACTCGGTGATCTCCCAGAGCCCGAGCAGCGGCAGCCAGGCCGCGCCGAACAGCTCGGTGACCATCACCCTCTCGCAGGGCCCGGGCAAGATCGCGGTCAGCAACGTGGTCGGCCAGACCACCGCCGCGGCCGTCCAGGCCCTGCAGCAGCTGGGCTTCACCTCGATCGACTCGACCTCGAAGACCGTCCCGGTCACCGACCCCACCAGCCAGACGGTCGGCACCGTCGCCTCGCAGACCCCGCAGGCCGGCAGCAAGGCGGCCAAGGGCGCCCAGATCACCCTGACGATCTACGTGGCCCCGCAGAAGGTCAACGTGCCGATCGTGGTCGGCAAGACCTACAAGGACGCCTTCGCCGCGCTGAGCGCGCTGCACCTGAACCCGGTCGTGGGCTCCGGCCCGCAGGACGACAACGCGCTGGTGACCGGCAGCAACCCGCCGGCCGGCACCGCGGTCGACCCGAACACCACGGTCCAGCTCACCACCACGGCGCCCACCCCGACCAAAGGGAGTCCCATCGGCGGCGCCTTCGGCTCCCCGCCCTTCTCCTTCCCCCCCGGGCAGACATCCCCGGGCGGGGGCAACGGGAACAA
Source organism: Kitasatospora sp. NBC_01287 (assembly GCF_026340565.1). NCBI lineage: Bacteria > Bacillati > Actinomycetota > Actinomycetes > Kitasatosporales > Streptomycetaceae > Kitasatospora > Kitasatospora sp. NBC_01287. The sequence continues at coordinate 4,600,219 of NZ_JAPEPB010000001.1, read as the reverse complement.
CGGCGGCAACTGAGTAGCCCCTCGGCGACCCGGAAGGGGCTGTGGACGACGATCCCGTCGTCCACAGCCCTTTCGCCGTCCCGGCCCACGTCCCTCAGCGCCTGCGGCGGCGCCCCTGCCCAGGTGCGACGCCGAGGGTGCAGAGCATCTCCCCCCGGCCCCCGAGGGTGTGGACGGCGCCGGCGGTGTCGGCGAGCCGGACGGTGAGGGCGGCGAGCAGCTCCTGGTCGCGGCGGACCTGGGCACTGAGCACGGCGTGGCGGGCCTCCAGGGCGGCGACGCCCTGCTGGAGCTCGGCCACCCGCTGCTGGACGACCCGGGTGGCCTGCTCGACCAGCTGACCGATCGTCACACCGGACAGGTCGCCCGGCTGCTCGGCGGCGTCGAGCAGGTGTCGGCGCACCGCCCTCGCCACCTCGCTGTCGCGCAGCAGCATGGCGACGTTGAGCACGGCCCGGCGGGGGAAGACGCCCAGGCCGGTGCCGGGAGTTCTTCTTAGCTGCATCGTGCAGCTAAGAAAGTCCTGCAGCTCGGCGCCCTTGAGCACGGTGTAGCCATTGCCCCGCAACTCGTCGCGGTGCCTGTGGACAACCGCGTTGATGGCCCGCTCACCGACCTCGAAATAGTCCGCCATCAGACGCGCCGTCACATGGGCTCCGTCAGGGAGCAACAGCAGTGCCTTCACCTTGTCCAGCGCGTCCGTCCGCTGCGCCAGGTTCGCGCGCAGGGTGCGCGACTCCAGCAGGACGGCCTCGTCGTTCATCACGGGTGACTCCTCCCAGGCGTGAGTGCTGCCAGGTCCAACGCCTCGCACACCCGCCCGTCACGCCGTCGGCCGTGGCGCCCGGGGTCACCCGCCCGGCGTACCCGGTCCGACTGTGCGCCCCGCTCCCCCCGGTGCCGCGCCCGTCCGCTAGCCCCGCAGCTCCGCCGGCGGGGTGCGCTGCGCGTCCACCTGGTCGACCCGCACCAGGCTGCCCCAGACCGCCATCCGGTACCGCGAGGTGTACACCGGGGTGCAGGTGGTCAGCGTGATGTAGCGCCCCGGCTTCGTGTAGCCCGAGCTCTGGGGGACGGCGGCGATGATGCCGATGTCGTACTTGGTGGTCTCGGGCAGCGTGGCGTCCACCCGGTAGACGTACCAGCGGTCCCGGGTCTCCACCACCACCGCGTCGCCCTTGTCGAGCGCGTCGAGGTCGTGGAACTTGGCGCCGTGGCCGTCCCGGTGCGCCGCGAGGGCGAAGTTGCCGCTCGGATCCCAGGGCATGGCCGCGCGGTAGGGCTCCTCGTAGACCCCGGCGACGCCCTGGTTGAGCACCTCCGGGCTGGTGCCCATCTTGATCAGCACCTGGTAGTCCTTGCCCAGCGCGGGGACGTGCAGGAAGCCGACACCGTCACTGGCCCCGTACGGCACGGCGGGGGCCGCAGGGGCGCTCCAGGAGTGCCGCAGCTGGTCGCCGGCCCGGTCCGCCTGCCGGTCCGCCAGCAGGTCGGTCCACCAGAGCGAGTAGCCGACGAAGAGCGCCAGCACCAGACCCGCCGTGATCAGCAGCTCGCCCAGCAGCCCGAGCACCATCGCGCCCCGGGAGCGTGGGCGACGGCGCGGTGCGCCGCCGCCGGGGGAGCTCACGGTCAACTGCTGCCACTGGTCCGTCACGCCGGCTCCGCTCGTCCACCTGGATCTCGTCCATCTGGATGCGGCGCCGCGCCGGTGGCTAACCGTTCGTCAGCGCCGGGGGCAGCCCCTGGCTGCGCGGCCGCTCGTCCACCATCTTGCCGAAGACGATGAGCCTTCCACGGGCACTGTACTCGGGGGTGCAGGTGGTCATCGTGATGTAGCGGCCCGCTTGGGTGAACGGTGAGCCGTTGGGGATCGGGTTGAGCACCGCGACGTTGTTCGGCTTGGTCTCGGGGATGCCGCCCTCCACCTCGTAGGTGTAGTAGGTGGTCTGGGTCTCGACCACGATCTTGTCGCCGGGGGAGAGCTCGGCGAGCTTGTTGAACGGCTGGCCGTGCGTGGTGCGGTGGCCGGCCACGGCGAAGTTGCCGCTCGCGTCGGAGGGCATCGCGGTGCCGGTGTAGTGGCCGACCAGGCCGTGGTCGAGCACCGTCGTGGTGTCGGTGCCCTCGGCGATCGGGTCGGTCAGGCCGATCTTGGGGACGTGGATGATCGCGAAGCCCTTGCCCGGCGCGAAGGTGGGCGCGGCCGCGGCGGACTGTCCGGGCGCCGGGCTCTGCGGGGCGACCGTGGGGTTGTTCCACTGCTGTTCGAGCTGGTTGCGGGTGCTGTTCGCGGACGCGTCCGCCTGCACGTTGGTCCACCAGAGCTGGTACGCGACGAAGAGCAGCATCACCAGGCCGAGCGTTATGCACAGCTCGCCGACCGCGCGGGCGGCGAGCACCCGCTTGGACTCCTTGGGCCGCACCGCCCCCGAGCGGCGACCGGTCGCCCGGCGGCGGCCGCTGCCCGAGCGCATCGAGACCCGGCCGGGCGCTCGGCGGCGCTCGGCCGCTGCCGACGGAGCGTCAGCACCGGTCTCCGGAGCCACCGATATCGTGCGCAGCTGCAGCGTCTGGTCGGCCAGCCACGGGTAGGCGGGCTGCTCGTCCGACTGCGCGGGGTCGTAGACGCCCCAGGCGTCCGGCTCCGGCGCGCCGTAGCGCGGTGTCCCGCCGCCGGGCGCCTGGTGTCCGGCAGCGCCGTATCCCGGCGTGCCGTGGTCGCCCGCCTGCTGCCCGTACCCCGGGTACGCGTCCTGGCGCCCCTCCGGGCGCACCGCCGTCACGCTCTCAGCCCCGGCCGATCACCGGGGCGAGGCCCGCCGAACGGCCGACCGCCTCCGGGTCACCGCACTCGGCGAGCCAGTTGGCCAGCATCCGGTGCCCTCCCTCGGTGAGCACCGACTCTGGGTGGAACTGCACGCCTTCGACGAGCAGTTCCCGGTGCCGCAGGCCCATGATGACACCGCTCCCGGTGCGCGCGGTGACCACCAGCTCGTCCGGCACGGTGGCGGGCTCGACGGCCAGCGAGTGGTACCGGGTGGCGGTCATCGGCGAGGGCAGGCCGGCGAAGACCCCGCCGTCCTCGTGCTCGACCAGCGAGGTCTTGCCGTGCAGCAGCTCGGGAGCGCGCCCGACCACCGCGCCGTAGGCCACCGCGATGGACTGCAGGCCCAGGCAGACGCCGAACAGCGGCAGCCCGATCGCCGCGCAGTGCCGCACCATCTCGATGCAGACACCGGCCTCCTCGGGTGCGCCGGGGCCGGGGGAGAGCAGCACCCCGTCGTAGCCGAGCCCGCCTTCGCGGGGCACGGCCCGATCGACCGTCAACTCGTCGTTGCGGACGACTTCGCAGGTCGCGCCCAGCTGGTAGAGGTACTGCACCAGGTTGAAGACGAAGCTGTCGTAGTTGTCCACCACGAGGATCCGCGGCGCAGTGTCGGGCGAGGCCATGCGTGCTGTCTCCGGGTTCGTGCGGGGCGGGCGTGAGGGTCGGCGGACGGTCAGCCGCTGCCGCCGTTGTTCACCGTGACGTCGCCGAAGGGGAGCAGCGGTTCCGCCCAGGGGAAGACGTACTGGAAGAGGACGTAGACCACCCCGAGGACCAGCAGGATCGAGAGGATGGCCCGCACCAGGGAGTTCCCCGGCAGGTGCCGCCAGATCCAGCCGTACATGGTGCTCCCTAGGTGATGGGCAGTGGGGACCAGAGTAGACCTCGAAGCTGTGCGGGACGGCGGCCCTGGCCGATCTCTCCGCTGCCCCGGCCGTGTGTCGCGCGGCTACTGGCCGGCGGGCTGGGCCGACGCGGCGTTCAGGTCGGTGCTGCCGGTGTAGCCGGGCAGGGTGAGCTCGCTGTTCTCCTGCACCTTCCAGCCGAGCCCGTACGCCGTGACGTACTGCAGGTAGTTGCGAATCGAGGGGTCCGCGTCGACGGCGGCGTGCAGGTCGGCCGTCCGGCCGACCGCCCGGATCACGTAGGGCGGCGAGTAGACCCGGCCCTGCAGCAGCAGGGTGTTGCCGACGCAGCGCACCGCGCTGGTGGCGATCAGGCGCTGGTCCATCACCTGCACGCCGCCCGCCCCGCCGCGCCACAGCGCGTTGACCACCGCCTGGATGTCCTGCTGGTGGATCACCAGGTCGTTGACGCCGGGCTCGGGCACCCCGGGGATCCGGGCGGTGGCGTCCGGCGGCGCGTCGTTGAGCGTGACGGTCAGGCCCTGACCCTGCAGCGGGTCCAGGCCCACCTGCTGCTGCAGGGCGCTCAGCCGGTCGCTGTCCGCGGGCGTGCGCCCCTGCTGCCCGGCGAGCTGGTCGGCGCGCTGCTGCAGTTGGGCGAGTTCGGACTGGGTCTGCCGGTTCTGGTCGCTGCGCTGCTGTATCACGTCGCTGAGCCGCAGCAGCGAGTCGTCGGTGCGCAGGTCGATGCCGTGCGCCGCGTGCGCGCTCACGTAGAAGAGCACTCCGGCGAGTGCGAAGACGCCGCAGGTCAGGGCACGGCCGACAATTCGGGCCGAGCCGGGCCCCGCGCCCTCCGGCTTCGGGGAAGGATCCCCGGAAATCGAGGAATTCGGCACCGTACCCTTATCTCCTTCCGACCCGGCGAGCCACTACGCTAACGGACGCCGGTGGCATGTGCGGAGCCTCAGCCGTACCCGACCGGTTCCCACAGCCGCCCCGCCCCGCTGCACCCTGCGCGGTCTCACAGCGCATCGACAGGAGAGCCCCTCGTGCCGAAGTCTCGACTCCGCAAGAAGTCCGACTACACCCCGCCGGTCACCGCGACCGCAGTCAAGCTCAACGCCGGGCGCAACTGGGTGGCCCCGGTGATGCTCGCGCTGTTCCTGATCGGGCTGATCTGGATCGTCACCTACTACGTGACGAGCAGCAGCTATCCGGTGCACGCCTGGGGCAACTGGAACATCCTGGTCGGTTTCGGCTTCATCGCGGGTGGGTTCGGCGTCTCCACCCAGTGGAAGTAACCGCTCCCCGCTGAGCTGCTCCTCGGGACCGCCTCACCTGACCGGTGGGGCGGTCCCTTGTGCTGCCCAGTGCTGCCCAGTGCCGTCAGTGCCACCCGGAGTGCCTTCCAGCGCTATTCGTACCGTCCGCTTATCCACACGGTTATCCACAGTGGGGAAAAGTCGACCCACCCTGTGGATAACTAGCCGGGGCCGGGCCGGTCGATATCCCCCGAATGCCCTCGCCGACTTCGCATCTGCCCAGCGAAACCGCACCTGGACACGCGTAGACCAGTTTACGGAGAATCTCCGGCCACACGGCCTGTGGCGAACCCGCTGCACACTGTGGACAACCGAACGTCCGAACGCCGCCCGCACACCCGGTCGGACGGCGCCCGATCCTCAGCCGGTCAGACGCGCCGACTCCACCAGGACCATCGCCAGCACCCCGGCCAGCATCAGCACCACCGTGCCGGCCTGCACCAGGTTCCGGTTGGCCCGCGGCGCGTGCATCATCCCGATCCCGGTCAGCACGCCCGCCACCAGTCCGCCGACGTGCGCGCGCCAGTCGATCCCCGGCACCGAGAAGGTGATCACCAGGTTGAAGACGATCAGCGCGATCACCGGACCCAGCGGCTGCCGCGCCGCCCGGAAGAGCACCGCGGTCGCGCCGAAGACGCCGAAGATCGCCCCGGAGGCGCCCAGCGAGGCCACGGCCTGCCCCGCGACCAGGTAGACCAGCGCGCTGCCGGCCAGGCCCGAGACCAGGTAGAGCGCGGTGAACCGGAGCCGCCCGAGCACCCGCTCCAGAGTCGGCCCCATCCACCAGAGCGCCAGCATGTTGGAGCCCACGTGGAAGGGCTGCACGTGCAGGAAGGTCGCGGTCAGCAGCCGGTACCACTGGTCGGGCCCGGCGGCCACGCCGTAGGCCGTGCCGGTCTGCGGCGAGACGTAGCTGAGCAACTCCCACTGGCCGGCAAGCGGCTTGTCCAGGTAGGCGGCGACCACGAAGACCGCCAGGTTGATCCCGATCAGGATCTTGGTGACCAGCGCACCGTCCCCGGTGAGGCGGCCGCCGAAGCGGGTGGTCGCCGCCCGGGTGGGCGGCTGCCCCTCGGCGCCGCGCACGCACTCCGGGCAGTGGAAGCCGACCGAGGCGTCGACCATGCACTGCGGGCAGATCGGGCGTCCGCAGCGCGAGCAGCTGACCCCGGTCTCCTGGTCGGGGTGCCGGTAGCAGCGCGGCAGGGTGTACGCGCCGTGCGCGGCCTCGTCCTGGACCATCCGGGTTCGTCCTCCTCATGACGGATCCCGGCGCCGCTCCGTCCGGAGAGCCACCGGGAGCGTCAAGGCTACTGCCGCCGCGGCGGCAGTAGCCAGGAGCGGGCCGCAGGTGGTCTCCACCGATCGGATACCACCCGCTCACCCGGGCGGTGCAGCCACCCGAGCGGGGTAGCCGACCAGGACGGGGCAGCCGACCGCGGCGGGCCACCCGACCGCGGCGGTGACCCGGCGCGAACGGCGGCGAGCGGCCGTGCGTGGCGGCGATACGGACGGCCCAGCCTGCCATGCGCCGGGACAAATGCGGATGCATGATCTCGAAACAGGTGGATATGTGCTTATAGGACGCCAACCCAGGAGGAGAATCCCCGTGACCCGCTTGGACACCGCACGAGAGACGGCCGGCAAGACCCTGGACTCGCTGGCGCCCTATGCCGCCACCGCCAAGGACACCGCCGCGCACTACGCGGAGGAGGCCCGCCAGCGGCTCGGCCCGCGCATCGAGGCGGCCGCCGGCCAGGCCAGGACCGGCACCGCGCAGGCCGCCCAGCAGGCCCGGGTCGGCTATGTGCGGCACGTCGCCCCGCGCGTCGAGCACGCCTTCACCTCGCTGCCGCCCAAGGCCCAGGAGAACGCCCTGCGGGCCGTGCACCGGGCCCAGGAGGCCGCGCTGAGTGCCAAGCACTCCGCTGACCGGGCGGCCGAGCACACCCGCAGCAGCACGTTGCCCCGGTTGGGCGAGGCGCTCGACAGTGCGCGGGCCGGGGCCGCCCCGGCCGTCCAGCAGGCGCAGAGCCGCGGCGCGGCCGCGCTGACCGTGCTGCAGGGCCAGGTGAGCGCCGAACAGGTCAGCAAGCTCGCCGCGAAGAACGCCCGCAAGGCCGAGCGGAGCACACTGGCCACCGCGCTCGCGGTGATCGGCGCGGTGGCCGTCGGCAGCGGCGTGGTGATCTGGGCCTGGTGCCGCAAGCACAGTGAGCCGGAGTGGCTGATCGAGCCGCCCGAGGTGCAGGGCCCGCCGAGCAGCGTGCACCCGGTCGGTGGCGGTGCCACCGCAGCGACCGCGCCGGTGAACGGCTCCGGCCCCGCCGCCGCCGCTGACCGGCCCGCCCCCGGGCCGCCCGACGCACCGCACCCCGACGACGACGACCGCCCCAAGCCGCACGACCCGCGCAAACCGCACTGACCGGGCTGACCGGGCTGACCGGGCTGACCGGGCTGACCGCCAGGGTCCGTGAGAACGCCGATGGCCGACCTGGGAGAACCAGGCCGGCCATCGGCGTGTCGTGCAGTGGAGCTTAGGAGACTCGAACTCCTGACATCTGCCTTGCAAAGGCAGCGCTCTACCAACTGAGCTAAAGCCCCGTGACGGTGCACCGGACGCCGTCGGAGAACAGCGTACCGGGTCCGTCGGAGAATCTTGAGCAGATATCCGACCTGCGCAGGGGGGAGGCCCGGGCGGGCCTCCCGTCAGCCGCGCGCCGGGGTCAGCGGCCGGCCGGGATCGGGTCGGTGGCCTCGGTCCACAGGTCCTGCTCGGCACGATCGGCCTGGACCTGACGGTAGACAAAGAAGCCGCCGAGGGCGACCAGGGCGACCAGGAGGAGCTTCTTCACCGCGGGACCTCGTCCTTCTCAGCGTGTGGCGGGCTCAGCGGCCGGGCGCCCGAACGGGGGCTTGGGCTGCGAGTCCTCGGATGTGCACGTATGAACAGGCGGTCGGCTGGCCAAACCGCCTTGCGGCCGATGATACACACCCGTGTCCTGTCCGAGACCGGCCAGCGGTGGCTCAACCGGCGGACTCTGACGACGGTTTGACGCCGCACCGTCCAGGGCGGCTCAGCCGACCGGGCCGAGGCGGCCGAAGGCGACCGTGGCGTCGTCGTGCCGCTTGCCCCGGAAGCGCCCCGGCGGATCGGCCAGTTCGGCGGCCCGCACCGCCCGTACGGCCGAGTCCGGGCCCTGCTCGTCCAGCAGGTCCAGCAGTTGCCGCCAGGACCAGCCGTAGCGCTCCACCAGGCGCGAGACCCCGTCGGTGAGCACCGCGAAGCGGGTCACCGAGGACACCGGGTGCGCGCCGGTCAGCGCCTGCTCGGCGGCCGCCACCCGGGCGCCGGCCACCCAGAACCCGCCGGGCGCGTTGCGCAGCCGGGCCACGGTCGCCAGGTCGTAGGCGGGCAGCTGGTCGACCCGGTCGTCGAGCACCGCCTCCAGCCGACCGTCCGTCAGCTCGATCAGCACCGGCGAGTCGGCGAGCACCAGGTGCTCCAGCCACTCACCGCGCCGGCGCAGCAGGGCCACGGTCGCCGAGGGGCTGTCGGGGTGGTCGAGGTCACACCCCGCCCCGTGCAGGCGCCTGACCCGCTCGATCGCCAGCGCCAGCGTCCTGGTCAGGGTGAGTCCGGGCTCCTCCACCAGCAGCCGGCCGAGCGCGACCCCCAGCCGCCGGGTGACCCAGGCCACATCGTGTGCGCAGCCGGTCTCCGGCGCGCTGCGGGTGGCCCCGTCCAGCACCACCACGAAGTCCTCGCCCGCCAGCACGAAGTCCTCGTTGACCGCCGCGCCGGGCGCCGCCTGGGACACGTATCCGACCCGCACCCGCCGCTCCTCACCGTCGCCGGCCCACCGAGCCCTGCCGGGAAAACAGCAGCGCCCCGGATGGTGAACCATCCGGGGCGCTCTCGCAGGTGGGCCTAACAGGACTTGAACCTGTGGCCTCTTCCTTATCAGGGAAGCGCTCTAACCGTCTGAGCTATAGGCCCTTGCCGCACTGAAAGATTAGCGGACCGATGGCCGATCTCCCAAATCCACCTCCTCGCCCCCGTTGCGCCGCGCGATCGCAACGTGCAGCTCAGGGGACTTGGCCGACTCCGCGCCCGGTCGGTCGGGGCGGGCCAGCCACTGCTCGCGGGTGGCCGGCAGCCGGCTGGCGCCGCGCGGGGTGGTGCGCACGGCCAGCACCTGGTTGACCCCGATCCGGTTCTCCTCGAAGGCCAGCGCCGAGGCGGCCATGTAGAGCCGCCAGACCCGGGCCCGGCCGCGACCGACCAGGCGCACCGCCTGCGGCCAGCCGGCCTCCAGGTTGGCCACCCACTCGCGCAGGGTCAGCGCGTAGTGCTCGCGCAGGGCTTCGACGTCGCGGACCTCGAAGCCGGCCTCCTCCAGCAGCGAGACGGTGCTGCCGACCGGGGCCAGCTCGCCGTCGGGGAAGACGTAGCGGTCGATGAACGGGCTGCTGCTGTAGCTCTCGCCGGGGCGGGTGGGCCGACGGGCGATCTGGTGGTTGAGCAGCCGCCCGCCGGGGACCAGCAGGTCGTGCAGGGCCGCCCCGTAGACCCGGTACTGCTCGGCCCCGACGTGCTCGGCCATCCCGACGCTGGAGATGGCGTCGTACGGGCCGTCAGGGATCTCCCGGTAGTCCTGCAGCCGGATCTCCACCCGGTCGGCCAGACCCGCCCGGGTGACCCGCTCACGGGCCAGTGCCACCTGCTCGGCGGAGATGCTCACCCCCACCGCGCTGACGCCGTAGTGCTCCGCCGCGTGCAGCACCAGCGAACCCCAGCCGCAGCCGACGTCCAGCAGCCGCATCCCGGGGCGCAGGCCGAGCTTGCGGCAGATCAGGTCGAGCTTGGCGAACTGGGCGTCCTCCAGGCTCTTGCCCTCGGGGGTCCAGTAGGCGCAGGAGTAGACCATCGAGCTGCCCAGCACCAGGCGGTAGAAGTCGTTGCCGACGTCGTAGTGGTGACTGATCGAGGCCCGGTCGCGGCGGCGGCTGTGCAGCCGGCCTTCGGGGCGGGCCTCCTCGGGCGGCAGCGCGGGCCGCGGGCCGAGCGCACCGGCCCGGGCCAGCACCGCGACCGCCCGGCGCCCGGCCGGGCCGGTCAGGTCGGACGGGCCGAGCCGCAGCGCGCTCACCTCGGGGCGCTCGACGAAGTGCGCCACCTCGGCCAGCACGGTGTACAGGTCTTCGCCGGGGCCCAGGTCCAGATCACCCGAGACGTAGGCGCGGGCCAGGCCCAGCTCACCGGGCGCCCAGAGCAGCCGGCGCAGCGCCCGGCGATTGCGCAGCAGCAGCACCGGCGCCTCCGCTGCCCCCGCCACCGAGCCGTCCCAGGCCTGGAGCCGGAACGGCAGCCGGGTGCCGAGCAACTCCTCCGCCGCGCCGACCAGCTGCGATGCGATCTGTGCCATCCGTGAACCTCCGCGCAACCGAGGGGCAGCCGTCGCGCGGCGGCTGCCCCGTCTCCCGAACCGGTAGCCGTGCAGGACGCTTCAGCCAATCCAGCCGTCGACACCCGCCCTCCGAGGCACGCCGAAGGGAGGGAGGCTGTCACCCGATTGACGACCGGTGACGGCCGGACAACGAAGCGGACCCCTTCGATCAAACAACCGAAGGGGTCCGCGCATGCCGTGTTTCGCGAAATTGGTTCGTGCTGTGTCACGTACCCGGGAACCGTGACGGCCGGTCAGTTCACCGGCCGCCGAACGGAAGCGGATCCGCGCAGGTCAGCGGGAGGGCTACTCCTCCTCGGCCAGGGTCAGCTCGATGCCGCCGGTGAAGCCGGCCGCCGCGTTGTAGATGAAGGCCGACAGCGTGCAGAGCGCGGTCAGCAGCACCACGTCCACCACCGCGATCAGCGCGGTGTAGGTGAGCACCTTGCTGAAGCCGATGTAGTCCATCAGGTTGATTCCGCCGCTGGCGCCACCCGTGCCCGAGCCGGTGGCGTCCTTCAGCATGTTGTTCACCGAGCTGAAGACGCCGAGCGAGTCCAGCGTGCTCCACAGCACCGCGACCGCCACGATCATGATGATGCCGATGGCCAGCGACAGCAGGAAGCTGACCTTCATCACCGACCAGGGGTCGGCCTTGAGCACCCGCAGCCGGGCCCTGCGGGTACGGCCCGGCACCCCGGCGGGCGCGCCGGCCGGTGCCGCCGGCGCGGGCCGGCGCGGCGCGGCGCCGCCCTGCGGGGCGCCCGAGTTGACCCGGGTGCCGCGGGCCGGGGTCGGCTGGCCCTTGGTGTAGGTGGTCGGCGGCGAGTAGCCGTTCGGACCGCCGCCGGGGGGCACCGGCGGCTGGGCCGGTGCCGGGTTGTACCCGCCGCCCGGCCCCATCGCGGACATCAGCGAGGTGGTGGCAGCCGGGTGCTCGGCCGGCGGCTGCGGTACACCTCCGTACGGCGCACCGCCCGGCGCGGCACCTCCCGCGGCACCCGTGGTCCCACTCACTCTGGATCCTCCTGCAGTTCCTCGCCGGCACGCGCCTTACGCCCCGGTGGCCTCCACTGTGCGGCATCAAGCTGAGAAGCCCGAAACCGGGGCAGGCCGGCACCCTCGCCAGTGGCTCGCAGTACCGGCCGCCCGATGTCCATCAGTCCAGGTCAGCGGCGTCCGACGGAGTGGGTGCGGCTTCCGCCACACCCTCGCCCGCCTGCTCGGCGGCAACGTCCTCGGCGCCGTCGGCGCCTTCGTCGTCCTCCGCCTCCGCGTTGCGGGCCATGCCCACCACCGCGTCGCGCTTACCCAGGTTGATCAGTTGGACGCCCATCGTGTCACGTCCGGTTTCACGAACGCCGGAAACCCTCGTTCGAATCACTCCACCGGAGAGGGTGATCGCCATGATCTCGTCGCTCTCCTCGACCACCAGGGCCCCCACCAGCGAGCCGCGGCCCTCGACGATCTTCGCCGCCTTGGTGCCGAAACCGCCGCGGCCCTGCACCCGGTACTCGTCCACCGGGGTCCGCTTGGCGTAGCCGCCGTCGGTCGCGGTGAAGACGAAGGTGCCCGGGCGGACCACGTTCATCGAGAGCAGCTCGTCGTCCTCGCGGAAGGCCATGCCCTTGACCCCCGAGGTGGCCCGGCTCATCGGGCGCAGCGCCTCGTCGGTGGCGGTGAAGCGGATCGACTGGGCCTTCCTGGAGACCAGCAGCAGGTCGTCCTCGGCGGAGACCAGCTCGGCGCCGATCAGCTCGTCGTCCCGGCCCTCCTCGTCGGTGCGCAGGTTGATCGCGATCAGCCCGCCCGAGCGCGGCGAGTCGTAGTCCTTCAGGTGCGACTTCTTCACCAGACCCTCGCGGGTGGCGAGCACCAGGTACGGCTTGTCCTCGTAGGTGCGCACCGCCATCACCTGGGTGATGTGCTCCTCCGGCTGGAAGGCCAGCAGGTTGGCCACGTGCTGGCCGCGGGCGTCGCGCCCGGCGTCGGGCAGCTCGTAGCCCTTGGCGCGGTAGACCCGGCCCTTGTTGGTGAAGAAGAGGATCCAGTTGTGCGTGGTGGTCACGAAGAAGTGGTCGACGAGGTCGTCCTGCTTCAGCTGCGCGCCGCGCACGCCCTTGCCGCCGCGCTTCTGCGAGCGGTAGAGGTCGGAGCGGGTGCGCTTGACGTAGCCGCCACGGGTGATCGTGACGACGATGTCCTCCTCCGCGATCAGGTCCTCGACCGACATGTCGCCGTCGAAGGGGATCAGCGTGGAGCGCCGCTCGTCGCCGTACTTCTCGACGATCGCGGTCAGCTCCTCGGAGATGATCTCGCGCTGGCGGGGCGGCGAGGCCAGGATCACGTTGTACTCGTCGATCTTGCGCTGCAGCTCGTCGTGCTCGTCGGTGATCCGCTGGCGCTCCAGGGCCGCCAGGCGGCGCAGCTGCATCTCCAGGATCGCGTTGGCCTGCAGCTCGTCGATGGCGAGCAGGTTCATCAGGCCGCTGCGCGCGGCATCGGCGCTGTCCGAGGCCCGGATCAGCGCGATCACCTCGTCGATCATGTCCAGTGCCTTGAGCAGCGCGCGCAGGATGTGCGCCCGCTCCTCAGCCTTGCGCAGCCGGAACCGGGTGCGCCGGACGATGACCTCGACCTGGTGGCTGACCCAGTGCCGGATGAAGGCGTCCAGCGAGAGCGTGCGCGGCACGCCGTCCACCAGGGCCAGCATGTTGGCGCCGAAGTTGGTCTGCAGGTCGGTGTGCTTGTAGAGGTTGTTCAGCACCACCTTGGCGACCGCGTCGCGCTTGAGCACGATCACCAGGCGCTGGCCGGTGCGCGAGGAGGACTCGTCGCGCACGTCCGCGATGCCGGCCACCCGGCCGTCCTTGACCAGGTCGGCGATCTTCAGCGCCAGGTTGTCCGGGTTCACCTGGTAGGGCAGCTCGGTGATCACCAGGCACTGGCGGCCCTGGATCTCCTCGACCTCCACCACCGCGCGCATGGTGATCGAGCCGCGCCCGGTGCGGTAGGCGTCCTCGATGCCGCGGCGGCCCACGATCAGCGCCCCGGTCGGGAAGTCCGGGCCCTTGATCCGCTCGATCAGGGCTTCCAGCAGCTCCTCGTTGGAGGCGTCCGGGTGCTCCAGCGCCCAGAGCGCGCCGGAGGCCACCTCGCGCAGGTTGTGCGGCGGGATGTTGGTGGCCATGCCGACCGCGATGCCGGTGGAACCGTTGATCAGCAGGTTGGGGATGCGCGAGGGCAGGACGGTCGGTTCCTGCGAGCGGCCGTCGTAGTTGGCGGCGAAGTCGACGGTCTCCTCGTCGATGTCGCGCATCATCTCCATCGACAGCGGCGCCATCTTGCACTCGGTGTAGCGCATCGCCGCGGCCGGGTCGTTGCCCGGGGAACCGAAGTTGCCGTTGCCGTCCACCAGCGGCATCCGCATCGACCACGGCTGGGCCAGGCGCACCACGGCGTCGTAGATCGAGGTGTCGCCGTGCGGGTGGTAGTTGCCCATCACGTCGCCGACCACGCGGGCGCACTTGTAGTAGCCCTTCTCGGGCCGGTAGCCGCCGTCGTACATCGCGTACAGCACCCGGCGGTGCACCGGCTTGAGGCCGTCGCGGACCTCGGGCAGCGCGCGGCTGACGATCACGCTCATCGCGTAGTCGAGGTAGGAGCGCTGCATCTCGGTCTCGAGCTCGATCGGCTCGACCCGGGTGACGAAGACGTCGGTGGAGGTGCTGTCCGGCTGCTCGCCGTCGGGACGGTTGTCGTCGACCACTGGTGGTCAGTTTCCTTTCACGCGTGACTGGTACGTGGGGACGGGGTCGTGCGGACCCGTCACACGTCCAGGAAGCGGACGTCCTTGGCGTTGCGCTGGATGAAGGACCGGCGGGCCTCGACGTCCTCGCCCATCAGGACCGAGAAGAGGTCGTCGGCGCGGGCCGCGTCCTCCAGGGTGATCTGCTGCAGCAGCCGGTGCGCCTGGTCCATGGTGGTGATCCGCAGTTCCTCGGCGTTCATCTCACCCAGACCCTTGAAGCGCTGGATCGAGTCGTCCTTGGGCAGCCGGCGCCCGGCCGCCACACCCGCCGCGATCACGCTGTCGCGCTCGCGGTCGGAGTAGACGTACTCGAAGTCGTCCCGACCCCACTTGATCTTGTAGAGCGGCGGCATCGCCAGGTACACGTAACCGGACTCCACCAGCGGCCGCATGAAGCGGAACAGCAGGGTGAGCAGCAGGGTGCGGATGTGCTGCCCGTCGACGTCGGCGTCCGCCATCAGGACGATCTTGTGATAGCGGAGCTTGGACTCGTCGTAGTCCTCCTGGATGCCGCAGCCGAAGGCCGAGATCAGCGCCTGGACCTCGGTGTTCTGCAGCACCTTGTCGATCCGGGCCTTCTCGACGTTCAGGATCTTGCCGCGGATCGGCAGGATGGCCTGGATGCGCGGGTCGCGGCCCTGCTTGGCCGAGCCGCCGGCCGAGTCACCCTCGACGATGAAGATCTCGCACTCGGCGGGGTCCTTGGACTGGCAGTCGCTCAGCTTGCCGGGCAGCGAGGCGCTCTCCAGCAGGCCCTTGCGGCGGGTCAGGTCGCGCGCCTTGCGGGCCGCCATCCGCGCGGTGGCCGCGGTGATGGACTTGCGGATGATGTCCGCGCCCTCGTTCGGGTTGCGGTCCAGCCAGTCGTTCAGCTGCTCGTGCACCACGCGCTGGACGAAGGTCTTCGCCTCGGTGTTGCCCAGCTTGTCCTTGGTCTGGCCCTCGAACTGCGGCTCGCCGAGCTTGACCGAGATGATCGCGGTCAGGCCCTCGCGGATGTCCTCGCCGGAGAGGTTCTCGTCCTTCTCGCGCAGCAGCTTCTTGTCCCGCGCGTAGCGGTTGACCAGGCCGGTCAGCGCCGCGCGGAAGCCCTCCTCGTGGGTGCCGCCGCCGTGCGTGTGGATCGTGTTGGCGAAGGAGTAGACCCCCTCGGTGTACGAGGAGTTCCACTGCATGGCGATCTCCACCGAGATCGTCTTGTCCTTGTCCTCCGCCTCGATGTCGATCACCGAGGGGTGGACCACCTCGCCCTTGCGGGAGTTGAGGTGCTTCACGTAGTCGGCGATGCCGCCCTCGTAGTGGTACGTGACGGAGAGCGGCTTGCCCTCGTCGTCGACGTGCTCGGGGCGCTCGTCGGTCAGCGAGATGGTCAGGCCCTTGTTCAGGAAGGCCATCTCCTGGAACCGGCGGGAGAGCGTCTCGAAGGAGTAGACGGTGGTCTCGAAGATGTCGCCGTCGGCCCAGAACGTCACGGTGGTGCCGGTCCGGTCACTCGCCTCGTGCTGGGCCAGCGGGGCGACCGGGGCGCCCAGCGCGTAGTCCTGGGTCCAGCGGTGGCCGTCGGTGTGGATCTCGATGGCCAGCCTGGTGGAGAGCGCGTTGACCACCGAGACGCCGACGCCGTGCAGACCGCCGGAGACCGCGTAGCCGCCGCCGCCGAACTTGCCGCCCGCGTGCAGCACGGTGAGCACCACCTCGACGGCGGGCTTCTCCTGCCCGGGGACGATGCCCACCGGGATGCCGCGGCCGTTGTCGACCACCCGGACCCCGCCGTCGGCCAGGATCGTGACGTCGATGGTGTCGGCGTGCCCGGCCATGGCCTCGTCGACGGAGTTGTCCACCACCTCCTGGACCAGGTGGTGCAGGCCCCGCTCACCGGTGGAACCGATGTACATGCCGGGGCGCTTGCGGACCGCGTCGAGGCCCTCGAGCACCTGGATGTTGCTGGCGGTGTAGGAGGTACCCGAGGACGGGTCGGTGGGGACGGGGGACTGGCTGGAATCGCCGGAATCGGCCACGAAGCGCCCTCTCTGGCACAGCACGGGCCGCATGCCCGACCCGGGTACGGGCAGGCGTGCGACCACGGCGTTTCGACTCAGTTACCGCAAGCGGCAGTGTTTGACCCTCAGTCTACCGGTACCGCCGACAGAGATGGGCGTTTGGCAGGCCCTGAGGGCGGATTTACCGCCCCGAATCCCCTCCGCACATGTCCCGATACTCGACCGGGGGGCTCAGCGGCCTCACAGCGGCCGCCAGCCGTTCCGGAGGTATGCGCTCCGTCAAGACCGGCGCCGGCCGCCCCGTCACCCCCAGGTGTCACGCGGACCCTGGCTGCCCGGCGCCCGCAGCCGGCCGTAGCGGCGCTCCGGCGCGGACGGGCCGAGCACCCGGATCACCTTCACCGTGCCGTGCCCCAGCTCGTGGTTCAGCCGGGCCACCAACTGCCGTGCCAGCAGCCGCAGCTGGGTCGCCCAGGCGGTGGAGTCGCAACGCACCGTCAGAACCGCCTCGGCCTCGGCGTACTGCTCGGGGGTGCAGTGCGCGGCGATGTCGGGACCCACGATCTGCGCCCAGCGGCCCATCACCCCGCCCACCGCGGCCGGGGCCTCCCAACCACGCTCCGTGATCAAACGATTCAGCGCCGCCCCCAGCGGCACCGGGTCCCGGCCGTCCGCCCTGGCGCCGCTGCGCAGCCCGTGCCGCTTCGCCTCGCGCTTCTCGCGGACCTGCTCGCCGCGCTGGCGGGCCTGCTCCTTGGCGGCCCGCAGCGCGACCCGCGCGAGGTCGACGCCGGAGAGCTCCGGATCGCTCATGTTCGTCTTCGTCCCCAGGCTGTGGATGGATCGTCCAGGGTACGGGCTCGGGCCGCCCGGCGGAGCCTCACGGTGTCAGCCGGGTGACCTCGCCGCCCGCCACCGCGCAGCGGGCCCCGGCCAGCGCCTTCGGGACGTCCTCCGGGACCGCCGCCGTCACCAGCACCTGCTCGCCGCCGGCCACCAGCTCGGCCAGCTGGTCGCGGCGCCGGGCGTCCAGCTCGGCGAAGACGTCGTCCAGGATCAGCACCGGCTCACCGCCGTCGGCCCGCAGCAGCTCGTAGGAGGCCAGCCGCAGTGCAAGCGCGAACGACCAGGACTCGCCGTGGCTCGCGTACCCCTTGGCCGGCAGGGTGCCGAGCAGCAGCGACAACTCGTCCCGGTGCGGGCCGACCAGGGTCAGGCCGCGCTCGGTCTCCTGCTTGCGCACCGAGCGGAGCGCCTCCAGCAGCTGCTGGTAGGCCTCCTCCCGGCTGCCCGGCAGGCCGCCCTCGAAGGAGGAGCGGTACTCCAGCCGGGTCGGGCCGCCCCCCGGCGCCAGCCGCTCGTAGGCCTCCTCGACCAGCGGCCCGAGCGCCGCCACCAACTGCAGCCGAAAGGCGGTCAGTTCCGCGCCCGCCTGGGCCAGATGGCCGTCCCAGACCTCCAGGGTGGACAGGTCCGCGCCCTTGCCGCCGCCCGCCCGGCGGGCCATCGCCGCGGTCTTCAGCAGGGCGTTGCGCTGCTTGAGCACCCGCTCGTAGTCGGCGCGCACCCCGGCCAGCCGGGGTGCCCTGGCGGTCAGCAGCTCGTCCAGGAACCGGCGCCGCTCGCCCGGGTCGCCCTTCACCAGGGCCAGGTCCTCGGGGGCGAACAGGACGGTGCGCAGCAGGCCCAGCACGTCGCGCGGGCGCACGTTGTCCGAACGGTTGATCCGGGCCCGGTTGGCCTTGCCCGGGGTGATCTCCAGTTCGATGAGGGTGGTCCGCGCGCGGTCCACGACCGAGCCGCGGACCACCGCCCGCTCCGCGCCCTGGCGAACCAGCGGGGCGTCGGTGGCCACCCGGTGGCTGCCCAGCGTGGCCAGGTAGCCGATCGCCTCGACCAGGTTGGTCTTGCCCTGGCCGTTGGGCCCCACGAAGGCGGTCACGCCCGGGTCGAGGGGCACCTCGACCCGGGCGTAGGAGCGGAAATCGGCGAGCGACAGATGCGCGACATGCATGGGTGTGGACTGCGCTCGCCTTCTGGGGATGCTCCGCCGGTCGGTCTCGGACCGGTCGGTCCTACTTGCCCTCGACCGCGTGGCCGCCGAACTGGTTGCGCAGCGCGGCGATCATCTTCATCTGCGGGGAGTCGTCCTGGCGGGAGGCGAAGCGGGCGAAGAGCGAGGCCGTGATGGCCGGCAGCGGCACCGCGTGGTCGATCGCGGCCTCCACCGTCCAGCGGCCCTCGCCGGAGTCGGCCGCGTAGCCCCGGAGCTTGTCCAGGTGCTCGTCGCCGTCCAGCGCGCGCACCGCGAGGTCGAGCAGCCAGGACTTGATCACGGTGCCCTCCTGCCAGCTGCGGAAGACCTCGCGCACGTCGGTCACCTGGTCGGCGGCCTCCAGCAGCTCCCAACCCTCGGCGAAGGCCTGCATCATGGCGTACTCGATGCCGTTGTGGACCATCTTGGCGAAGTGGCCGGCGCCGACCTTGCCGGCGTGCACCGCGCCGAACTCGCCCTCGGGCTTGAGCGCGTCGAAGATCGGCTGCACCCGCAGGACGTGCTCGGCGCCGCCGCCGTACATCAGCGCGTAGCCGTTCTCCAGGCCCCAGACACCGCCCGAGACACCGCAGTCGACGAAGCCGATGCCCTTGGCGGCCAGCAGCTCGGCGTGCGCGATGTCGTCGGTCCAGCGGGAGTTGCCGCCGTCCACCACCACGTCACCGGGGGAGAGCAGCTCGGCCAGCTCCTCCACGGTCGCCTGGGTCGCGGCACCGGCCGGGACCATCACCCAGACCACCCGCGGGCCTTCGAGCTTGCTCACCAGCTCCTGGAGGCTGGCGGCGTCGGCGAGATCGGGGTTGCGGTCGTAACCGATGACGGTGTGGCCGGCGAGGCGGATGCGCTCGCGCATGTTGCCGCCCATCTTGCCGAGACCGATGAGGCCGAGCTCCATGACAAGTCCTTACCTGGGGTGTCGTGCCTGACGGCGGCGCCGTTGCCGCGACACAAGAGCCTACGCCGAGCGGTGTCCACAGGCCGGTGATGGTCTGTGGACACCCTGATCTCGTCAGGTCAGCTCCGACCGGGACCGGCTCAGCCGGAGAGGCGCACCGGCATGATCAGGTACTGGTAGGCCTCGTCGACCTCGGCGTCCACCGCGGCCTTGCCCTTCAGCAGGGCGGGCTTGGTGGCGGTGGTGAAGCAGAGGTTGGCGTACGGGGAGTCGATGGCCTTGAGGCCCTCCTCCAGGTAGCCGGGGTTGAAGGCGATCGAGATGTCGTCGCCCTCCAGGTCGGCCTCGATCCGCTCGGTGGCCTGGGCGTCGTCGCCCGAGCCGGCCTCCAGGGTCAGCACGCCCTGCTCGAAGCTGAGCCGCACCGGGGTGTTGCGCTCGGCGACCAGCGAGACGCGCTTGAGCGCCTCCAGGAACGGCTGGGTCTGCACCGAGGCCTCGGCGCTGAACTCGGTCGGGAAGAGGCTGCGGAACTTCGGGAACTCGCCCTCCAGCAGGCGGGTGGTGGTACGCCGCCCGGCCCCCTCGAAGCCGATCAGGCCCTCGCCCGCGCCGCCCGAGGAGAGCGCGATCGAGACCGTGTCGCCGCTGCCCAGGGACTTGGCGATGTCCTGCAGGGTGCGGGCCGGCACCAGGGCGACCGCGGAGATGTCCGCCTGCTCGGGCTTCCACAGCAGCTCGCGGACGGCGAAGCGGTAGCGGTCGGTGGCGGCCAGGGTGATCTTGTCGCCCTCGATCTCCACCCGGACACCGGTGAGCACCGGCAGCGTGTCGTCGCGGCCGGCGGCCACCGCGGCCTGGCTGACGGCCGAGGCGAAGACCTCGCCGGAGACCGTGCCGGTGGCGGTGGGCATCTGGGGCAGCGCCGGGTACTCGTCCACCGGCAGGGTGGGGAGTGTGAAGCGCGAGCTGCCGCAGACCACGCTGACCCGCTGGCCGTCGGTGGAGATCTCCACCGGCCGGTTGGGCAGGTTGCGGGCGATGTCGTTCAGCAGCCGGCCGGAGACCAGCACGGTGCCCGGCTCCTCGACGTCCGCCTCCAGCTCGACCCGGGCCGAGACCTCGTAGTCGAAGCCGGACAGCGCCAGGCTGCCGTCCTGGGCGGTCAGCAGCAGACCGGCCAGCACCGGCACCGGCGGCCGCGCCGGGAGGCTGCGGGCAGCCCAGGCCACCGCCTCCGCGAGGACGTCACGTTCCACCCGGAACTTCACCGGTCACCGCCTCCTGGGGTTCTGCAGTCGCTGCAGCTCTTGATCGTCGTCTGGCATCTGGGTCGTCCGGCATCTGGATCTTCTGGCATCTGGCGGGCACCGGATCCGCGGACCGAGCCCGCTCCGGCCCCAGGTGCCGAAGGACAGTCTGACGTACTCCACGGACAGACGGGGCAGACGGGCGGAAGCCGACCGAACGGATGTCGGGGCCGGCTTGTCCACAGATTTCGGCCCACCCCGCTGTTGAGCTCATCTACTGGTCTCTAGGTGTAGTGGTAGTAGTAGGGCCTGTGGATACCGTGGATAACCCTGTTTTCGCAGGTCAGACCCGGTTTTTTGTCCACACTGCATGTGGACCGCGCCCGTGGATAACTAGGGGCCGCTGTGGACGGCGGAGCGTTACTCACAGGCCACCGTGTGTATCCACAGGTTTTCCCCAGCTCGGTCCCCAGATTCTCGCCTAGTTATCCACGGGCTCCGGTCAACTTCTCGTGACGCCTTTCACACCGGGCGATGAACAGGACCTCTCCGTTGTCGAACAGTGGACAGTGCTGTGGAGAAGCTGGGGATAATCGGCCCCTGCCTGGGGACAGCCAGTGGACAACTCTTTGGGCCGTCTGATGGGTCGCCAACTGTCCACACCCTGTGGATAACTGTTGTGCACAAGTACACAGCCCGCTGACCTGCGAGGAAGAGCCCATCAGCGGTGCGACTGTGGAGGAAATCGGGATAACTCTGTGGTCCCCACGCTGTGGACGGGGAAAAACACCCGTCTCTGTGGACAACAGCCACTCGGGACCACGCTGTTCGAATCAGTGCTCAGATGTGCGAGCGGCCCTGGGCTTGGCGGAGCGTCAGCTGATCGAAGCCTTCCCCGGCCGATCTGACTTCACACCCGCCCGAAGACACCGAAGGGTGCCCGAGGACGTCGCAGGATGCCGGGGACCACCGAGGACCACCGGGCGCGTCCGGAGCGCCGGGGACGCCCGGGGGGACGCGTGCGGCGCACGGGAGAAGCCGAAGGGGCCGGCCGCGACGGTGGACGTCACGACCGGCCCCAACGGACCTGTCAGCCCTAGCTCTTGATCCGGTTGGTCAGCTCGGTGACCTGGTTGTAGAGCGAGCGCCGCTCGGCCATCAGGGAGCGGATCTTGCGGTCGGCGTGCATCACCGTGGTGTGGTCGCGGCCGCCGAACTGGGCGCCGATCTTCGGCAGTGAGAGGTCGGTGAGCTCACGGCAGAGGTACATGGCGATCTGACGGGCCGTCGCCAGCACCCGGCTGCGCGAGGAGCCGCACAGGTCCTCGACGGTGAGCCCGAAGTAGGCGGCGGTCTGCTGCATGATGACCTGCGCGGTGATCTCCGGACCGGCGTCCTCGTCGCCGCCCGGGATCAGGTCCTTCAGCACGATGCCGGCCAGCTCCAGGTCGACCGGCGAGCGGTTGAGGTTGGCGAAGGCGGTCACCCGGATCAGCGCGCCCTCCAACTCGCGGATGTTGCGGGTGATCCGGGAGGCGATGAACTCCAGCACGTCGGCGGGGGCGTTGAGCCGCTCCTGGATCGCCTTCTTGCGCAGGATCGCGATCCGGGTCTCCAGCTCGGGCGGGGTGACGTCGGTGATCAGACCCCACTCGAAGCGGTTGCGCAGCCGGTCCTCCAGGGTGATCAGCTGCTTGGGCGGCCGGTCGGAGGAGAGGACGATCTGCTTGTTCGCGTTGTGCAGCGTGTTGAAGGTGTGGAAGAACTCCTCCTGCGTCGACTCCTTGCTCGCCAGGAACTGGATGTCGTCGACGAGCAGGATGTCCATGTCCCGGTACCGCTTGCGGAACGCGTCCGCCTTGCCGTCCCGGATCGAGTTGATGAACTCGTTGGTGAACTCCTCCGAGCTCACGTACCGCACCCGGGTCCCCGGGAAGAGGCTGCGCGAGTAGTGGCCGATGGCATGCAGCAGGTGCGTCTTGCCGAGGCCGGACTCGCCGTAGATGAAGAGCGGGTTGTAGGCCTTGGCCGGGGCCTCCGCCACCGCCACCGCCGCCGCGTGCGCGAAACGGTTGCTGGCGCCGATCACGAAGGTGTCGAAGAGGTACTTGGGGTTCAGCCTGGCGGCCGGCTCGTCCTTGCGGGAGCCGTCGGCCGAGGGCGCGCCCGGTGGGGCCGGCACCCCGGGCACCGGGGTGCGGTCGGTGACCCGTTCGGGCAGTGCAGCGGCCGAGGGGCGGTCCAGCTCGCCGGACGACTGGCCGGGCGGGTGCGCCAGGTCGTGGCCGGGCCGGCCCGCCGGGCGGATGGCCGGCGGCGGCAGCTCCCGACGGCCGCCCGGGCCGGGGCGGCCGCCGCGGTGGCGCTGCTCCTCACCGGTGGCGTCGTAGGCGCCGCCGAACAGGTCGCCCTGCGAGGGCTCGCCACCGGGGTGCTGGCCGGGGTGCTGGCCGGGGCCGCCGGGCTGCGACCGGCCCTCGGCCTCCCGGTTCTCCCAGTCGCGGTAGCCGCGCTCCTGGTACGGCTGCGGCCCGCCACCCGGGTAGGGCGACTCGTTCGGGTAGCCGCCGTAGTGCGGCTGCTGGGGGTAGGGCTGGTCCTGGTAGCCGTCGTAGGAGGGCTCGGGGTAGCCGTAACCGCGCTCGTAGGACTGCTCGCGGTAGGCGGGGGCCGGGTAGTCGCGCGAGGGCCGGGGGCCGCCTGCCCAGTTCGGCTGCCCCGGCTCGGCGGTCGTGGGGCCCGGCTCGGGCTCGGGCTCCGCCATCGAGGCGGCCGAACTGGCGGGTGCCGGGGTGGGCGGGACGGCGTTGGCGTCCACCATCACGGCGATCCGCACCGGGCGGCCGAACTGCTGGCTGAGCCCGTCGGTCAGCTGTGGCAGCAGCCGGCCCTCCAGCACCTGCTTCGCCCACTCGTTCGGGGCGGCCAGCAGGGCGGTGTCGTGCATCATCCACATCGGCTGGGTCCGCTGGACCCACAGTTTGTCCTTGTCACCGACCGAGGTGTCGTTGACCAGCCGCTCGACGACCTTCGCCCAGGCCGGGACGAGGTCGCTGTTGACATCAGCCACTGGTGCACGCTTTCTCGTTCCCCCGAAGGGGGTGGTCCTGGTCAGGATCAAAGGGGTGCTGGCTCAGGTGGATGAACAAAACCAGACAAGTCCTGCAACGGTAGTCAGCGCGCAGAGCTGATTCAAGTTGTTGTCCACAGGCTGTGTACACCTTGGCCGGTGGGATGCCGCCGGGACCGCGAACCGGAAGCCGGTTTGACCCTCGGGTCCCGTCCCGCGTACCGTAACCAGGTCGAGTTGTCGATGGCCGCTGCCGCATGTCCGCGGGTCCGCCCCGGTTCCAGAAGGCGCGCAGCACGGGCGCCGTGGATCGCCTGGAACCCAGCAGACCTGGGGATCCGGGCCGGATTTCCCAGTTACGTAGGGGAGATCACGCGGCCGCACGGTGACGGCCAAGCTGCAAATCGTCACCCTACGATTCACCCCAGGAGCCCCCGAGTGAGCAAGCGCACCTTCCAGCCGAACAACCGTCGTCGCGCCAAGACCCACGGCTTCCGGCTTCGGATGCGTACCCGCGCCGGCCGCGCCATCCTGGCGTCCCGCCGTGGCAAGGGCCGCACCAACATCTCCGCCTGATCCGCGCCAAGGATCTGCAGTGCTGCCCTCCGAGAATCGGCTGCGGCGGCGCCAGGACTTCGCGATCGCGGTGAAACGCGGCCGCCGAGCCGGCCGGCCCCTGCTGGTCGTCCATCTCAGACGAGAGGACGAGTTGACGGGGCAGGTCGGCGGGCAGAGCGACTCCCACCCGCACGTCGCCGAGGGGACCCCCTCGGCGCGTGCGGGTTTCGTCGTGAGCAAGGCGGTTGGTCCTGCCGTGGTGCGCAATCTTGTGAAGCGTCGCCTGCGTCACTTGGTCCGGGAGCGTCTGGCCCGGTTGCCCGCAGGTAGCCTGATAGTGGTACGGGCGCTGCCCCCGGCGGCAACCGCCTCGTACCTGGATCTCGCCCATGACCTGGACGCGGCGCTGAAGCGGTTGCTCCGGCCCGACCCGGCCTCGCCGCCGGCGGGATCCAGGACAGCGACAGGATCAGGGCGATGAAGTACCTGCTGATGGGACTGATCAGGCTCTACCAGTGGACGATCAGTCCACTGCTCGGACCGGTCTGCCGCTACTACCCCTCGTGCTCGCACTACGGGTACGAGGCGGTGCGGACGCACGGTGCGGTGAAAGGCAGCGCGCTGACCGGCTGGCGGATCCTGCGGTGCAACCCCTGGTCCCCCGGCGGGGTGGACCACGTGCCGCCACGCAAGCGCCCCGTTTGGCACCAGCGGCTGCGTGCCCTGGTGCAGTCAAGGACCGGTAGCACCACGAGCCCGGAGCCGCCCGGCTCCGTGGCCCACGACCCGGTCACCACAGGCTCGACGGCTGCTGGTCAGACGTCGGTAGGCCCGATGTCCGAAAGCCTGACGACCAAGCCCAATGCTCAAGGAGTCTGACCGGTGACCTGGTCCTTCCTGAACCCCCTGTACACCGCGGTGTCCTGGATCATCGTCCAGTTCCACTCGCTGTACAGCCACGTCTTCAACCCCGACGGCGGGTGGGCCTGGGGCCTGTCCATCGCCTCGATGGTCGTCGTGATCCGGATCTGCCTGATCCCGCTCTTCGTGAAGCAGATCAAGTCGACCCGGGCCATGCAGGCGATCCAGCCGAAGATGAAGGCCATCCAGGAGCGCTACAAGAACGACCGGCAGCGCCAGTCCGAAGAGATGATGAAGCTCTACAAGGAGGCGGGCACCAACCCCTTCTCGAGCTGCCTTCCGATCCTGGTGCAGATGCCCTTCTTCACCGCCCTCTACGGCGTGCTGAGCTCCGTCGCCAAGGGCAAGCAGATCGGTGTCATCAACGGCACGCTGCTGGCGAGCGCGGGTAAGGCGCACATCTTCGGGGCCCCGCTGTCGGCCAGCTTCGTGCACAGCACCTCGACCAACGTCAAGATCGTCACCGCGGTGATGATCGTGATGATGTCGGCGTCGCAGTTCATCACCCAGCGCCAGCTGATGACGAAGAACATCGACCTCTCGGTCAAGACGCCGTTCATGCAGCAGCAGAAGATGCTGATGTACGTCTTCCCGTTGATGTTCGCCTTCATGGGCATCAACTTCCCGGTGGGTGTGCTGGTCTACTGGCTGACCACCAACGTCTGGTCGATGGGCCAGCAGCTGATCGTGATCCGCAACAACCCGACGCCGGGCAGCAAGGCCTGGGACGAGCGGCAGGCGCGCCTGAAGGCCGCCGGTCGGCTGAACCCGGACGGCTCGATCATCAAGGCCGGCGGCCCGTTCGGTTTCCTCGGCGGTGGCAAGCAGGCGGCTGCCCAGCAGGAGGCCGCCGCGGCGCTCACCGAGTCGGTGCAGGTGCGCCGCCAGCAGCCGCGCCGGCAGACCAAGGCGCAGCGCCAGCAGGTGCACCCCGGTGCGGTGAAGGCCGAGGAGGCCGCGGCGGCCAAGGAGGACGAGCCGCAGGACGCCGTCCCGGTCGAGGACGCGGTGCCCACCGCGCAGGGCGCGGGCAAGGCGCAGGCCTCCGGCGGTGCCAAGCGGCCGGCGGCCAAGCAGGGCGGCGGTGCCAAGCGCGGTCCGCAGCAGGGCGGCGGTCAGCGGCCCAAGAAGAAGTCCTGAGCCGACGCCCCATCCCCCTGCCCCTTGATTTCGGCCCGTAATCGTGGGCCCTGTCTTTGAAGGAGTCCCTCCCGTGACGGAAGGCACCACCTCCGCCGTCGAAGCCGGATCGGGCGCTGCGGCGCAGGAGTCGGCGGACACTCTGGTCTCCCGCCTGGAGCAGGAGGGCGAGATCGCGGCCGACTACCTGGAAGGCCTGCTGGACATCGCCGACCTGGACGGCGACATCGACATGGACGTGGAGGGCGACCGGGCCCTGGTCTCCATCGTCGGTGACGACGGTGACGACCGGACGCTGCTGCGGCTGGTGGGCCAGGAGGGGGAGGTCCTGGAGGCGCTTCAGGAGCTGACCCGGCTGGCGGTGCACCGCGAGACCGGGGAGCGCAGTCGGCTCATGCTGGACATCGCGGGCTTCCGGGCGCGCAAGCGCTCGGAGCTGGCGGAGCTGGGAGCCCAGGCGGCGGAGCAGGCCAGGACCACCGGTGAGTCGGTGAAGCTGCGGCCGATGACGCCGTTCGAGCGCAAGGTGGTCCACGACGCGGTGGCCGCGGCGGGACTGCGCAGCGAGTCGGAGGGCGAGGAGCCGCAGCGCTGCGTCGTCGTCCTGGCGAGCTGAGGGCCAACGGAATCGTTTCTCGTCGACCCCGTTCGCACGATCGGTGCGGGCGGGGTCGATGTTCCTTTCAGGGCTCCTGGGACAGGAGTCCGCAGGGCGGGGGATGTTTCACGTGAAACGGTGGGGTGCGGGGCCCGGTGGAATCGGTGAGCGGAGAGGCTGAGATGGCGACGGAGAGTGCGGCGGCCGAGGGTGGGCCCCAGGGGCTGACTGAGGCTCCGCCACAGGCGCGGGAGATCTTCGGTGAGCGGTTCGCCGCGGCGCAGCGTTATGCGGAGCTGCTGGCGTCGGCGGGTGTGCAGCGCGGGCTGATCGGGCCGCGGGAGGTGCCGCGGCTCTGGGATCGCCATGTGCTGAACTGCGCGGTGCTCGCCGAACTGCTGCCCGCCGGCGCGACGCTCTGCGACGTGGGCTCAGGGGCCGGTCTGCCCGGGATTCCGGTGGCGCTGGCCCGTCCGGACGTTTCGGTGACGCTGCTGGAGCCGCTGCTGCGGCGCACCACCTTCCTGGAGGAGGTGGTCCAGGAGCTGGGGCTGGAGAACGTCACCGTGCTGCGCGGGCGGGCCGAGGAGATGGTCGGGAAGGTCTCGGTGCAGATCGTCACGGCCCGGGCGGTGGCCCCACTGGACCGGCTGGCCGGCTGGGGGCTGCCGTTGCTGCGTCCCTACGGGCAGATGCTGGCGCTCAAGGGGGACAGTGCGGAGCAGGAACTGGCCGATTCGCGGTCGGCGCTGACCAAGCTGGGCGCCGTCGAGTGGGCCGTGATCCCGGTGGGGGAGAGCGCGCTCGGAGCGGCGACCCGGGTGGTGCAGGTGAAGGTCGGGGAGAGCCCCGGTGGAGTGAAGGCGGCCACCCGCCGGGCCAAGGCGGCCCGGGCCGGCCGGGCCGAGGCGCGGGGCGTGGGACGCCGCCGCCGCTGATCGACGTACCCGAGCGGCCCTGGAGCGAATGACTCGCCCGGGGCCGTTCGCGTTGCCCGGAGTGTCGCTCCGTCAGATTTCCGACATTGCGGGCATGGTGTTTCACGTGAAACGTCGCCCGTTGCTCTCCGCCAGCTTTGACCTGCGGCTCCCCAAGGGGCTGCACCGAGGCCGGGCGGTGCCTGTTGCCGCTCCGGTTTCACGTGAAACACTGGGCCCCATGCAGGACTCCGAGACCATCGACCAGATCGATGACACCCCTATCGCACGAGCGGCGCAGGCTGCCGTCCAGGCGCTGGGGCGGGCGGGCGAGGGTCTGCCCAGGCCGCCGGCGACCCGGGTGATCGTGGTGGCCAACCAGAAGGGCGGGGTGGGGAAGACCACCAGTACCGTCAACATGGCCGCCGCCCTGGCCATGCACGGCCTGCGGGTCCTGGTGGTCGATCTCGATCCGCAGGGCAACGCCTCCACCGCGCTCGGCATCGACCACCATGCCGAGGTGCCGTCGATCTACGACGTGCTGGTGGAGGGCAAGCCGCTGGCCGATGTGGTGCAGCCGGTGGTGGAGGTCGAGGGGCTCTTCTGCGTCCCGGCCACCATCGATCTGGCGGGCGCGGAGATCGAGCTCGTCTCGCTGGTGGCCCGGGAGAGCCGGCTGCAGCGGGCGATCGCGGCCTATGAGCAGCCGCTGGACTACATCCTGATCGACTGCCCGCCCTCACTGGGCCTGCTGACGGTCAACGCCATGGTGGCCGGTCAGGAGGTGCTGATCCCGATCCAGTGCGAGTACTACGCGCTGGAGGGACTGGGGCAGCTGCTGCGCAACGTCGAGCTGGTGCGGGCCCACCTCAACCCCGCGCTGCACGTCTCGACGATCCTGCTCACCATGTACGACGCCCGCACCAGGCTGGCCGCGCAGGTCGCCGAGGAGGTGCGCAACCACTTCACCACCGAGGTGCTGCGGACCGCGATCCCGCGCTCGGTGCGGATCTCCGAGGCCCCCAGCTACGGGCAGACGGTGCTGACCTACGATCCGGGTTCCACCGGTGCGCTCTCCTACCTGGAGGCGGGCCGGGAGCTGGCGCTGCGGGCGGTCGGCCTGGAGGCGCCGCCCACCGCGGTGGAGCAGGCGGCCGCCGAGGCGCTCGGCGCGGTGGGGCACAACCGGCACACGATCGGCGCGCAGGCGACGCCGATGGCAGAGCAGAGCACGATGGAGGGCAATCGGTGAGTGGTCGCAGGGGTCTGGGCAAGGGGCTGGGCGCGCTGATCCCGTCGGCCGGGGCGCCGGCGCCCGCCGCACCCGCGGGGACGGCCGCGCCGGAGCGGTCGGCGGTGCCCGCCACCCAGGCGGTGCTGGCGACCGGGGCGGTGTCGCCCAGCGCGGTGCCGGTGCTGCCCTCGGGTCGCGGCACGGTGGCGGCGCGGGCGGCGGAGAGTGCGCGGACCGAGCTGGCGCCGGTGGACGGGACACGTTTTGCCGAGCTCCCGTTGGACGTGATCACGCCCAATCCGCGCCAGCCACGTGAGGTCTTCGACGAGGAGAAGCTGGACGAGCTGGTCGCCTCCATCAAGGAGGTGGGCCTGCTGCAGCCGGTGGTGGTCCGGCAGGTCGGCCCGGAGCGCTATGAGCTGATCATGGGTGAGCGGCGCTGGCGGGCCTCGCAGCGGGCCGGCCTGGACCAGATCCCGGCGATCGTGCGGGCCACCGAGGACGACAAGCTGCTGCTGGACGCGCTGCTGGAGAACCTGCACCGGGCGGAGCTCAACCCGCTGGAGGAGGCCGCTGCCTACGACCAGCTGCTGCGCGACTTCGGCTGCACCCAGGACGAGCTGGCGGACCGGATCGGCCGCTCGCGCTCGCACGTCTCCAACACGCTGCGACTGCTCAATCTCTCCGCCGCCGTGCAGCGGCGGGTGGCAGCCGGAGTGCTGACCGCCGGTCATGCCCGGGCGCTGCTCGGAGTGGCGGGCGGCGAGCGGCAGGACCAGTTGGCCCGCCGGATCATCGCGGAGGGCCTCTCGGTCCGCAGCACCGAGGAGATCGTGAAGCTGCTGGGCCACGAGGAGAAGCCGCGATCGGTGGGGCCGAAGGCGGGCAAGCTGCTCTCGCCCGCCTTCAACGACCTGGCCGGTCGGCTCTCCGACCGCTTCGAGACCCGGGTGAAGGTGGAGGTCTCCCAGCGCGGCGGCAAGCTGGGCAAGGGCAAGGTGGTGCTGGAGTTCGCCTCGGTCGAGGACCTCAACCGGATCCTGGACAGCCTGGCGCCCGGGGAGGACGGACTCCGGCTCTCGCAGAGCTGAGCCGGTCGAGTTGAGCTGAGTTGAGCTGAGTTGAGCTGAGCCGTGTCCGGTGGGCCGCGCGGGCCGGTCGATCGGTGGGGTCGTCTTTCGGTGGGTGCATGTTTCACGTGAAACATGCACCCACCGGCGTCTGCACGGGCCTTGGGGGAGCGGTCCGGTTGGCTGCGGCCCTCAGGGGGAGGAACCGAACGAGGAGGTGTGCCGCATGGGTCGCAGGATCGTTCCGCTGACGCTGGACAACCTGGCGGACCTGCCCGAGCCCTGCCGCTCCTGTGTCTTCTGGGAACTCGATCCGGTGCGTGGCCGGGAGGCGGTCGAGGGGGGCAAGGCGCAGGCGGAGAAGGAGGGATGGATCTCCGCCGTGCTGCTGGAGTGGGGATCCTGCGGGCGGCTGGTCTACGTGGACCAGGAGCCGGCCGGGTTCGTGCTCTTCGCGCCGCCGGCCTATGTGCCGCGCTCGCAGTCGTTCCCGACCAGCCCGGTGTCACCTGACGCCGTCCAGCTGATGATCAGTCGGGTGCTGCCCGGGTTCCAGGGGCAGGGCCTGGGGCGGGTGCTGGTGCAGCAGGTGGCCAAGGATCTGCTGGTGCGGGGCTTCCGGGCGATCGAGGCCTTCGGCGCGGCGGCCGGGGAGCCCGCCAGCTGCCTGCTGCCGGCCGAGCACCTGCTCGCGGTGGGGTTCAAGACGGTGCGTCCGCACCACCGCTTCCCCCGGCTGCGGTTGGAGGCCCGGGCCACGCTCTCCTGGAAGGGCGGTGCGGAAGGGGCGCTCGAGCGGCTGCTCGGCGCGGGCCGCA
The DNA here is from genome assembly GCF_026340565.1 of Kitasatospora sp. NBC_01287. Lineage (NCBI taxonomy): Bacteria > Bacillati > Actinomycetota > Actinomycetes > Kitasatosporales > Streptomycetaceae > Kitasatospora > Kitasatospora sp. NBC_01287. Next base: position 4,569,431 of record NZ_JAPEPB010000001.1, on the reverse strand, counting down.
AGGAGCCCGTGCTCCGCCCGCTCTGACCGGATCGGGCAGGCGGCCACGGCGGCGGGGGCGGACGCGGAAGGGGCGGACCCGGTGGGCCCGCCCCTTCGGCAACTCGCGTCGTCAATTCACCTCGGCGGCAGTGCTCCTGCCGACCACTCAGGCGACCGATCAGACCTTGTCGACGTTGATGATGCCCTCAAGGTCGCGCAGCAGCGCGGCCTTCGGCTTGGCACCCACGATGCTCTTGACGACCTCGCCGTTGACGTAGACGTTCAGCGTCGGGATGGAGACGACGCCGTACTGGGCCGCCACGGCCTGGTTGGCGTCGACGTCGATCTTGGCGACCGTCAGCTGGTCGCCGAACTCCTCGGCGATCGCTTCGAGCACGGGGGCGACCTGCTTGCACGGGCCGCACCAGGTGGCCCAGAAGTCGACGAGGACGGGCTTGTCGCTCTTCAGGACCTCGCTGTCGAAGGTCGCGTCAGTCACGGTCTTGGTGGCGCCGGCCACGGGAACTCCTAGGGTCGCGTTCGGGGAGTGCTTGGTACTTCGTGGGTCATAACAACCGGGGGGCGGATTCTGTTTCGCCGCCTCCCGGACCGGGCGTCAGACCGCGACGGCTGTCTTGGCGTCCTGCTCGGTCGCGTGGGCGAGGTGGGCCAGGTAGCGTTCGGCGTCGAGGGCGGCGGCGCAGCCGGTGCCGGACGCGGTGATCGCCTGGCGGTAGCTGTGGTCGACCACGTCGCCCGCGCCGAAGACGCCGGGCACGTTGGTGCGGGTGGTGGGGGAGTCCACCTTGAGGTAGCCCTCGGCGTCCAGCTCCAGCTGACCCTGGAAGAGCTCGGTACGCGGGTCGTGGCCGATCGCGATGAACAGGCCGGTGACCGGCAGCTCGCGCAGCTCCCCGGTGGTGGTGTCGCGCAGGGTGACACCGGTCAGCTTGGGGTCGCCGTGGATGGCCTCGACCGCGCTGTCCCAGGCGAAGCTGATCTTCGGGTCGGCGAAGGCGCGCTCCTGCATCGCCTTGGAGGCGCGCAGCTCGCCGCGGCGGTGCACGACGGTGACGCTCTTGGCGAAGCGGGAGAGGAAGGTCGCCTCCTCCAGCGCGGTGTCGCCGCCGCCGACCACGGCGATGTCCTGGTCGCGGAAGAAGAAGCCGTCACAGGTGGCGCACCAGGAGACGCCGCGCCCGGAGAGCGCGTCCTCGCGGGGCAGGCCGAGCTTGCGGTGCTGGGACCCGGTGGTGACGATCACGGCGTGGGCCCGGTGGACCGTCCCCTCGGAGTCGGTCACGGTCTTGATCTCGCCGGTGAGGTCGACCGAGACGATGTCGTCCGGGACCAGCTCGGCGCCGAAACGCTCGGCCTGGGCGCGCATGTTGTCCATGAGCTCGGGGCCCATGATGCCGTCCCGGAAGCCGGGGAAGTTCTCCACCTCGGTGGTGTTCATCAGGGCGCCACCGGCGGTGACGGCCCCCTCGAAGACCAGCGGCTTGAGGGAAGCCCGCGCGGTGTAGAGCGCTGCCGTGTATCCGGCCGGGCCGGACCCGATGATGATCACGTTACGGACGTCGCTCACTGCATCTCCTGGTTCGCATCGCGACCCGCGCCAGGCGGGGAGGGTGGCGGTCCTGCTCCGCCGCCCGGGACAACGACTCACCAGTGTCGCGCATTCCCAGGCGGCCGCCTACCAGCGACCGCCCATCGGATGGACGTGGCGGCGGCCGGTCCCGTGATCAGGAGGCCGGGACCTCCTGGTGCAGCCGCACGTCGGCCGGGGTGCTGCCGGCGCAGTCGGGGGTGAGCAGGAAGACGTCCAGGTGGGCCGGATCGCCGCTGACCCGGAAGACGTAGACGTCCACCGGGCCGGACTGGAAGCTGCCCCGTGTGACCAGCAGCGGCTGCTCGCCCTGGTGGCCTCCGACGGCGGCGACCACGCAGGTGGGCAGCACCGACGGCTGCGGACCGCCCGCGGTGGCGGGCGCCTCCTGCTGGCTGCTGGCGTGCGGCAGGGCGCCGTGGTCGTCGGTGGGCAGCAGTTGGCGGATCTGCTCGGGCAGGCCCGCGGCGGTGAGCGCGGGGCCGTACGGGGCGGTCGCTTCGCCCGAGGCGGCGGCGCCCTCGGGCGTGGCCGGCTGCCGGGCTGCCGCCCCGATGCCGTGGGCCGCGTCGGAGCTGCCGTCGGAGGTGCCGGCGAGCACCGCGGCGGTGCCGCCGCCCAGCACCGCGAGGCAGGCGACGGCGGCGGCCAGCAGCGCGCCGCGGCGGCGCCGCGGCCGGGTGCGGCCGGGGCCGGTGCTGTGGTCGGCGCGGTGCGGCGGCGCGGTGGGTGCGGCCGGTGCGGGGGAGACGGGCGGGTTGGCGGCGGCGGGCAGGACGGGCGGGGCGGGGACGGCGGGGGACTCGTCGAGCGCCGCGGCCAGCGCGGCGTCGATCCGCCGGGCGACGTCCTGCGGCATCGGGGGCGGCTCGTCCGCACCGAGCAGTGCGGTCAGCTCGCTCAGTTCGGCCAGGGTCCGCGAGCAGTCCGGGCAGCGGGCGAGGTGATCCGCCAGCGCCGCGGCCTCCGTGGGGGGGAGTAGCTCCTCCTGCAGATCGGCGAGCTGGTCGACGGTCGGATGGGAGGCGGGCGACGCCGACTCGACGGATTCGGGTGTCTGGTTCATCGGTGTGTCGCGTCTCCTTCCAGGCTCGACTCTCGGGTGGGACCGCCGGTGCCCGGGGATGGGACGGAGCGGGTGCCGGATGGGTTCCCCGACCTCGGACCGGGCGGTGTTTCACGTGGCCCGTTGGGCGTTGTTTCACGTGGCCCGCCGGGCGTTGTTTCACGTGAAACATGGTGTCCGCCCTCCGGCTGCCGCAGGTGGCGCACCAGCGGCAGCAGCCGGGCCCGGCCGCGGGCGCAGCGGCTCTTCACCGTGCCGACCGGAACACCGAGCAGCTCGGCCGCCTCGGCCACCGGGTAGCCCTGCATGTCGACCAGCACCAGTGCGGCTCGCTGCTCGGCCGGCAGCTCGGCCAGTGCGGCGCCGAGTTCGCGGCGCAGCTCCTGGCGGAGCACCACGGCGTCGGTGGATTCGGCCGCGGGAACCAGGGAGTCGAGCCGACCCGGCTCCTCGTCCAGCGAGCCGGCCCGTCTGCTGTTGGCCCGCCGGGCCCGGTCCAGGCAGGCGTTGACGACGATCCGGTGCAGCCAGGTGGTGACGGCCGAACGTCCCTGGAAGGTGTGGGCGGCGCGGAGTGCCGAGACGAGAGCGTCCTGCAGGGCGTCGGCGGCCTCCTCGCGGTCGCCGAGGGTGCGCACCGCGACGGCCCAGAGGCGGTCGCGGTGGCGCTGCACCAGGAGGCCGAAGGCCGCCCGGTCGCCGGCCACGTGCCGGGCCAGCAGATCGGCGTCGCCGGCCTCACCGGCCGCGGCCGCGCCGCCCGGCCGCGGGGTGGCCGCGGCCGGGTCGGTCGCCCCTGGCGGTTCTGGTCGTGCCGGTCCTGCCATCTGTCTGCCCCTCGGGTGCCGCTCGGCGCGGTCGGGCTGGTGGCCCAGGAGCGGCGGCGCCTGACGGCGGGCTGCTGCTGGGGTCAGCCGGTGACCTTGATCGTGGTCACCTGGCCGCGGTAACTGCCGCTCCCATCCTTGGGGAGGCTGGTCAGCCAGATCAAGAGGTAGCGGGAGGTGACCGGAGTGCCCGGCTGGAACTGGGCGGCCTCACCGGTGGCCGTCGCCAGTGGCTGGCCGAAGTCGCTGAGCTGGGCCGGGGGATTGGCGCCCTGAGCGGTGGGCACCCGCAGTTCGGCGGTGGTGCTGCCGATGAACTGGACCGCGACCGAGCTGACCGGCTTGGCCGAGCCGAGGTCGATCAGCAGCCCGGTGCCGTGGCCCAGGGCGGTCAGGTCCTGGTAGTAGCCGTCGGTCGACCAGGCGTTGGTCGGGTTGCCGCTGTTGATCCGGGAGAGCAGATCGGTGTGCATCGGGCCGGTGCCGTACGGGTTGAAGGACTGGATGCCGCTGATCGCCAGCGGGGTGGGCTTCGGCAGGGGGGAGGCGCTGACCGAGGGGGTGCTGCCGAGTGCGGAGCCACCCAGCGCCTGCTTGTCGTTGGTGCTGCCGAGCTGGCCCGCCAACTGCCAGGAGCCGTAGCCGATCGCGGCCAGCAGCACCACCGAGGTCGTCCACTTCAGCACCTGCCGGCCCAGGCGGCGCGGGCGCGGCCCGGGCGCCGTACGCGGGGGAGCGGGGCGGGCCGGCGGGTGCGTCGGCGGGTGTGTCGGCGGGCCGGGCGGGCGGTGCCCCGCGCCCGGCGGCACCGGGCGCGGCACCTGGGTCCGGGTGCCGCCGGGCGCCGGGTAGCGGGGGGCGGCGCGGCCCGGGGCGGCCGGGTCCGGCTCGGGCTGGCGGATCCGGGGCAGCCGGGCGATCTCTTCGGCCAGGGCGGCCGGGGAGGTGATCCGCGCCGACTGCTCCGCCGGCTCGCCCAGCACGCGGGTGGCGAGGTCGGCCAGTCCCGGGTGGACATCGGCGTGCAGCCGCTCCGGCGGGACCAGGCCGTCCGCCTCGGGCAGGCCGGTCAGCCCGTAGCGGTCCTCGGGCTGCGGCCAGCGGTGGGTCAGCGCCGCGTACAGCAGGGTGCCGATCGCCTGGGTGTCCGTCAGCTCGGCGCCCTGCTCGGGGAGCCCGCGCAGGGCGGCGTCGACGGCCACTCCGTTGATCCGGTACTGGCCGGTGTCGGTGCGCAGCACGCAGCGCGGGGTCAGCCGCAGATGCGAGCGGCCGCTGTAGTGGGCGGCGGCAACGGCATCGGTGACCTGCCGCACCATCTGGTAGGCGTCGTAGGGCGCCATCGGCCCGTCGGCGAACAGGGTGGCCAGGTCGGTGGCGTCGGGCAGCCACTCCCGGATCACGTAGACGAGTTCGCCCTCCTGGACGGCGTCCAGTACCTGCACGAAGCGCGGGTCCCCGAGCAGTGCGGCGGCGCGGGCGGCGGCCAGCACGTTCTCGGCCCGCCGGCTGCCGGCCGCCAGCAGGTGGACGCCGACCGCGCGGCGCAGCTTCTCGTCCATGGCGCGCCAGCTGCTGAACACCTCCGAGTGCGAGATGCACTCCTCCAGCCGGTACCGGTCGGCGATCCGGTCGCCGCTGCGGCGCTCCGGGACGGGCAGCCGCTCGGGCAGCACGTCGCCGTCGTCGGGCGCCTCGTCGGTCGTCCCAGCCGCCTCGGTCCCGTCCGTCCCAGCCGCCTCGTCGCCTCCGGCAGCGGCGGCGAGGCTGTCGTCTGCCGGGTCGGCGGCGCCGTCAACGGGACCGCTGTCGGCATCCCCGGCGACGTCGCCGTCGGCCGTGGGATCGCCGGGCGCGGAATCGTCGGCCGTGGGATTGTCGGCGGTGGGATTGTCGGCGGTGGGATCGGCGGCCGGGTCGACCTTCGGGAGCACCTGGGTCGCCGGTAGCGCCGGCAAGGCCTGGGTGACGGTCAGTTCGCCGTCGGCGCCACCGTTCAGCTCGGCGGCGAGCTCGGCAGCGCACAGCGGCGCGGTGATCTCCCCCGACACCTCGCTCGGCGTCCCGGTCGGCCCCTTGGCGGTCGAACGCTCGACGACTGCCTTGGTGCGATCCTTGGTGCGATCAGCCACCGTCGTCCTGCCTCCCCTTGTAGCGCCCGGTACGGCATCCTCGGCTACCTGTCCCGCGGGAGGCGGGAAGGAGAGGACCCGGGTCTGCAGACCAAGTCGTTCGAGACAATTGTGCCCACTCTTCCCACCCGAGTACGACCGCGGACGGGGCCATCCGGTTCCGCCCGGTCCCGAACCGCTCCGTAGGTGGACAAACTGAGCTGCTGTCAGCGGCCCAGTCGGGTACGGACCATGCCGATCACCGCGTTCAGCTCCTCGATTCGCATCCGTCGGGCCAGGGTGAGGAAGACGGCCACCTGTCCGGCCCCGGCCACCAGGACGGCGAGCACGCTGCCGAACCAGCCGTCCAGCAGCTCGCCGAGGAGCAGCGCGAGCAGGAAGCCGACCAGCGCGGCCGGCACGCAGGCGATGGCCAGGCGCGCGTACGTCTTGGCGATCCGTCCGGTGTCCAGGTCGCCGATCCGCCGCTTGAGCTTGGGGACGGCCACCGCGACGCCCACCACGTAGGAGGCACCGTAGCCGAGCGCCATCCCGGTGACCGCCCACTGGGCGGGCAGCAGCAGGAAGCAGAGCAGCGCGCCGGCGGCCTGGGCCACGGCCACCCAGATGGTGTTGGAGAACGGGGTGCGGGTGTCCTCGTAGGCGTAGAAGCCGCGCAGCAGCACGTACTGGACCGAGTACGGGATCAGGCCCAGGGCGAACGCGGAGAGCATGAAGCCGACCGCGGTGGTGCCGTGCGCGGCGCTGCCGCCGTTGCCCAGGCCGTAGATGGCGCCGCCGATCTGCGGACCGAGCGCGAGGAAGAGGAAGGCGGCCGGCACGATCGCCACCGCGGAGGTGCGCAGCCCGTAGGAGAGGTCGTCGCGGACCGCGGCGGCGTCGCCGTCGGCGGCCGCGCGGGAGAGGCGCGGCAGCACCGCGCTCATCACCGAGACGGTGATCACCGCCATCGGCAGCTGCCAGATCAGCAGCGCGTTGGAGTAGGCGGCCAGGCCGACCCCGAGGTAGCCGGCGGTGGCGGCCTTGCTGCCGGCGGCGGTGGCGAGCTGGGTGACCACCAGGTAGCCGGCCTGGTTGGCCAGCACGAAGAGGAAGGTCCACTTGGCCAGCCGGGCGGCCTTGCCCAGGCCGTGCCCGCGCCAGTCGAACCGCGGTCGGAAGTGGAAGTCGGCGGCGCGCAGGTAGGGGATCATCGCCAGCGCCTGGACGGCGAGGCCCAGCAGGGTGCCGATGCCGAGCAGGCGCAGGCCCTCGGGGCTGACCGTCTCCGGGGTGACCCGGCTGTCCTGGAAGGCGCCGAAGACCCACAGGTACATCGCGAAGGTGAAGATCACCACGACGTTGTTGAGGACCGGGGTCCACATCATGGCGCCGAACCGGCCGCGGGCGTTGAGGATCTGACCCATCACCACGTGCACGCCCATGAAGAAGATGGTCGGCAGGCAGTAGCGGGCCAGCGCCACCGTGGTGTCGGCACTGGCCGGGGTGCTCATCAGCGAGTGCGAGATCAGCTGGACCAGCAGCGGGGCGGCCAGTACGGCGACGAAGACCACACCGGCCAGGCCGGTCATCACCAGGGTGAGCAGCCGGTTGGCATAGGCGGTGCCGCCGTCCTGGTCCTGCTTCATGCTGCGGACCAGCTGCGGCACGAAGACGGCGTTCAGGGCGCCGCCACCGATCAGGATGTAGAGCAGGGTGGGCAGGGTGTTCGCGGCGGAGTAGGAGTCGCCCATGGTGCCGACGCCGATCGCGGCGGCGACCACCATGGTCCGCAGGAAGCCGGTGCCCCGGGAGACCAGGGTGCCGGCCGCCATGATCGCGCTGGAGTCGAGCAGGCCGGCGACCTTGCGGCGGGTGCCCGTCGGGTCGGTGGGCGCGCCGGCCTCGATGCCTGCTGCGCCTGCTGCGCCTGCTGCGCCCTCGGTGGCCTCGGCGGCTTCGAGCGCTGCGATGGCCTCGGCCAGTGCGGCGGCTTCGGCGGCTTCAGCGTCGAGGTCGGCGTTGGCGGTGACGGCTTCGGAGGCGTCGGTGGAGCCCGTGGCCTCGGCGGCCTCGGGGAGGCCGGTGCTGCTGGAGTCCTTCGTCTTCCTGGCGTTCCTGGCGTTCTTGGCGCTCTTGACGCGTGCGGCCGGTGCGGCCGGGTCTGCGGGTCGGCTGGGAGTGGCCGGGGTGCCGGGCGCGGTGGCCGGGTCGATGGCCTTCTCGGGGGGCTTCGCGGGAGCCGCCGCACCGACCTTGCCGGTCGCCCCTCCGCCCGTCGCCGGTTCGCCCGTCGCCGGTTCGCCCGTCGCCGGTTCGGTCGGTGCCGAGGCGTCCGCCGAGGCGCTCGCGGCCGGCGCGGCGGCACCCGGGCCGGCCGGCTGGCCGATCTCCTCGGCGCTCAGCGGCGGGTCGAACTCGATCACCGGGACGAACGGCCGCTCCGCCGCCTCGGCGACGGCGCCGCGGCCGACCGAGCCGGAGAACAGGGCCTCCACCCCCAGGTACTCGCCTCCCGAACTGGCCCGGGGCGCGTCCAGGGACTGCTCGGGCTCCGCCTCGGCCAGCCCGAGCGCGGCGGCGCCCGCGGCGGGGCGCACCCAGCGGGAGGCGGGGACCATCGGTTCGTCCAGCGGCTCCGCACGGTCGGCCCGCACCGGCGACAGCGGCTGCTCCTGCGCGGTGCCGCGCTCCTCCGCGGCGCCCGGCGCGGTACGCCCGCGCTGCTCGGCCGGCCCGGCAGGCGCCGCCGGGGTGGGGACCGGGTCGCCCGGCGCCGCGTCGGTCTCCTGGTCGTACGGCCCGGGCCCGGCCTCGGCGGGGTACGGATCGGCGGCGAACGGGTCGCGGGCGAAGGTCTCGGTGAGGTACCAGTCGGATTCGTCGGCCGCCGGGCCGGGGGCTGTCGCCGACGGGCGCTGGTCGCCGCTTCGCGCGTCCTTCCCCTGCTGTCCGGCAGGGGGGACCGCCTTGCTCCGCTCGGTCATGCCACCTCATCGCTGGTCGGATCCGGCCGTCTCACCGAGACCTACTGTCTCATCACAGACGACCCGATTCCGGCTTTCGACGCCGTGCGCTAGGGGTGCGCCGTGGTGTCCGGGGCGGTGGTCCAGCTGTCCGTTTCGTACGGATTCACCGTCGTGCCGGGACCTCCGCCCGGCAGGCCGCCCGCGATGCCGTCCACGCTGCTGCCCGGGAGACCGTCCGAGCCGTCCTCCGAGCCGTCGTTCGCGCCGCCGTCCGGCGCGTCGGGGTCGGTCAGCGGGGCGTCCGGGTCCTCGTCCTGTTCGCCGCGGCGCTTGCGGCGCTGCAGGTAGAACCGCAGCCCGGCCAGCAGCACCAGCGCGGCGCCGGCCCCGACCACCCACCAGACCCCGCTGGGCACCTGGCTGACCTCGACGGTGAACTTCACCTCGGGCCCGTACGGCTGCGGGTTGGGACCGGTCGAATAGAGCTGGGCGGTCATCTGCACCGGGCCGTTGCCCTGGGCCTGGGCGAAGAACTTGGACGAGGCGCTCTGGGCCGCGTTCAGCACGATGTCCTGCGGCTTGCTGACGTTCACCCGGTGGGGCTGGCTGGAGGTGAGCCGCAACTGCAGGTTGGTGACCGCCTGCTGGAGGTCGTTGTGCACGCTGACCTGGATCACGCCGGAATCACCCGCAAGCGTGATCTTCGTCTTGTTCGGGATGCCGACGGCCTTCTGCAGATCCGACAGGTACCCCTCGACGTCGTTGCGGTAGGTGCCCCCGGTCGGCTCGGCGCCGCGCCAGGCGGTGGAGACGGAGCGGAGCATCGCGGCGCCGAACGGCCCGCTGACCCGGGTCGGGATGGTGAGGATCGGCAGCAGCTGGTCCATGTCCTGCTGGGTCCGGTCGACCTGGGCGAGAGCGGCGGTCGGCAGCTCGCCCCGGCGCGCCGCGCTCGGATAGCTGTCGGCGGGGGCGATGGCGGTGCCGTCGGTGTTCGGGTCCGCCGGGGTGCTGGTCACCGTGTCGAGGCTCACCGGGTTGATCCACTGGCCGGTCCTGGCGGTCAGCAGCGACTGCTGGAGCACCTGCGCGGCGGCGGCGGACAGGTTGCGCGGCGGCATCACCACCAGGGTCCGCGGGGTGTACGGCTGCTGCAGGGTGACCGCCAGGGTCTCGGCGAGCAGCCGCTGCTCGGCTGCCGAGTCCGCCCCGGGAGTGCTCGGGTTGTAGGACTGCAGCACGTCGGCGATGGTGCTGTCGGCGACCACCGCGGTCTGCCCGTTGGGCAGTGGCCGGGCCGCGTTGGCGCTGTAGTTCAGGTTGTGCGGGTCGGTCACGCTCGCGCTGTTCACGATCACCCGCGAGCCGCCGAGCTGCTGGGCGACCTGGGCGGTCTGCGGGTCCAGGTAGCCCTGGTAGGGCCAGGCGACGTCGTCCTGCGGGTCCACCGAGAGCCTGCCCTCGACGGTCAGCTGGCCGGCCTGCTGGGCCTTGCCGATCGCGGTGCTCAGCCCGGCCAGGTTGCCGCCGTTGTGCGCGATCGAGGCCAGGTCCGGGTCGCCGTAGGGCAGCGCGACCACCTCGTCGCCGTTCTTGGTGACGGCCTGGCGCAGCTTCTCCAGCCACTTGGTGGCCGCCGCCTGGCCGGTGCCGGCGCTGGTGGTGTCCTTGGCGGCGGTCTTCGTGCCCTGCCCGGGCAGCTGCACCCGGTACGGCTTGGTCATCGCGTACACCGCGTCCAGCAGGTCCGGATCGATCACCCAGGTCAGCGAGGGGATGGCCGAGCCGAGGGTGACCAGCTTGTCGAGCCGTCCGTCGGGCTGCAGTTCGGTGGCCAGGCTGTCGTCGCGCAGCACCGGGATCGGGGTCTGATCGCTGTCCTGCATGGTCTGGGCGACCAGCTCGGGGGCGTGGGTGAGCGGCCACAGGGTGGCGACCTGGGTCGGCTTGTCGTCGGTGCTGCCGCCCGGGTAGTACGGCAGCAGGGTGCGGCCGATGCCCACCGGGTGCGCGCTCGAATCGTCGCCGTTGCCGGCCTCGACCTCCACCGCCAGTTCGTAGACGCCTTCCTTCGGCAGCTTCAGATCGCTCTGCGCCACCTGCGGCAGGGCGAACGCGGCGCTGGCCCCGGGGGGCAGGTCGCCCAGCGTGGTCACCGGTGCCTTCAGCACCGTTCCGTCGCTGCTGCCCGGGTCGCCGCGGTCGACCACGCCGGCGATCGTGCCGCGCAGCCGCAGCGGCTGTGCGCCCTGGCCCAGCGCCAGGCCCAGCTGCGGGCTCTTGAGGGTGCTGTTGCCGGTGTTGGTGACGGTGCCGGTGACGGTCAGCGGGTCGCCGGGGGCCGCGCCGGGCTGCTGCACGGCGGAGATGGTGACCACGGCCGGGGAGTCGGGCGAGGCGGTGGCGAACGAGGGCGGCGTGCCCCCGGCGGCCGCCGCGGGCCCGATCGCGGTGCCGAGCAGCGCCAGCGCGCCGGTCAGCAGGGCGGTGGAGCGCAGCGCCCGGGTCAGCCGTCGGGCGGTGGTGCGCTGGTCGCTGGGACCCTTGGTGTGCCGTGCTGGCTCGCCCACGCGCTTCGTCCTCGCCGTCCTGATCCGCGGTCGTCATCGCCCCGGTCCGCGCCGCCGCGACGACACGCGGCGTCGGGCTCGCGCCCGCTGCGGACCATCGGTCCCACCCGCATGGTAACGACGCCGCGCCGTCCGCAGTGTTGCGGGCCGGGGAGTGGAGGTCCGCGACGGGGCGCGCGGTGCCGCCGCGAAAAGCCGTGAGCTGCGGGGCCGCCCGGCACGTACCCTTGTGTGCCGTGTCCAACGCTGATGATTCCACCGCCGCCCGCCCCGCTTCCGCCGCCCCGACCACCGCGCTGCCAGGCCTGAGCGAGGCCCAGACGCTGGGCCTGCAGGAGCTGCTGCGGGTCTCCCCGGTCGCGGACGAGATCGCCCGGCGGTTCCACGAGGCCGGCTTCCGGCTGGCCCTGGTCGGCGGCTCGGTGCGGGACGCGTTGCTCGGCCGGCTCGGCAACGACCTGGACTTCACCACCGATGCCAGGCCCCAGCAGGTGCTCAAGTTGGTCCGCGGCTGGGCCGACGCGGTCTGGGACGTCGGGATCGCCTTCGGCACGGTCGGGGCCCGCAAGGACACGCCGGACGGCAGCTTCCTGATCGAGATCACCACCTACCGCAGTGAGGCCTACGACCGCACCTCCCGCAAGCCGGAGGTGACCTACGGCGACACCATCGAGCAGGACCTGGTGCGGCGCGACTTCACGGTGAACGCGATGGCCGTGGACCTGCCCGGGCGCGGCTTCGTCGACCCGCACCACGGGCTGGACGATCTGGAGGCCCGGGTGCTGCGCACGCCCGCGACGCCCGAGGAGTCCTTCTCCGACGACCCGCTGCGGATGATGCGGGCCGCCCGCTTCGCCGCCCAGCTCGACTTCACGCCCGCGCCCGAGGTGGTCGCGGCGATGACCGCGATGGCCGAGCGGATCACCATCGTCTCCGCCGAACGGGTCCAGGCGGAGCTGAACAAGCTGCTGCTCGCCCGGCACCCGGTGCAGGGCCTGCGGCTGCTGGTGGAGACCGGCCTGGCCGCCCACGTGCTGCCCGAACTGCCGGACCTCCAGCTGCAGGAGGACGAGCACCACCGGCACAAGGACGTCTACGAGCACTCGCTCACCGTGCTGGAGCAGGCCATCGCGCTGGAGCAGGACGGCCCCGACCTGACCCTGCGGCTGGCCGCGCTGCTGCACGACATCGGCAAGCCGCGCACCCGCCGCTTCGAGTCGGACGGCCGGGTCTCCTTCCACCACCACGAGATGGTCGGCGCGAAGCTGACCCGCAAGCGGATGCGTGAGCTGAAGTACTCCAAGGAGCTGATCGACGACGTATCGCGCCTGGTCGAGCTGCACCTGCGCTTCCACGGGTACGGCGGCGGCGAGTGGACCGACTCCGCCGTGCGCCGCTACGTCACCGACGCCGGCCCGCTGCTGGAGCGGCTGCACAAGCTGACCCGCTCCGACTGCACCACCCGCAACAGGAAGAAGGCGGCCACCCTCTCGCGCACCTACGACGGCCTGGAGGAGCGGATCGCCCAGCTGAAGGAGCGCGAGGAGCTGGACGCCATCCGCCCTGGGCTGGACGGTAACCAGATCATGGAGCTGCTCGAACTGAAGCCGGGTCCGCTGGTGGGCAAGGCCTACCAGCACATGCTGGAACTGCGCCTGGAGCACGGGCCGATGGAGCACGAGGCGGCCGTGGCGGCGCTGCGGCAGTGGTGGGCGGCGCAGGGCGCCTGACGGCGGACGCCCAGCGGCCGGATGCCCAGCGGTCGGGCGCGCCGCCGGCGCCCGACCGCTGAACGCGCGCCGGTCAGACGCTGGCGCCGGTGGGGGCGTCCCCGGTGTCACCGGAGGTGTCGCCCGAGGTGTCACCGGACGTGCCACCCGAGGTGTCGTCCGGGGAGCTGGTCGGCGGGCTGCCCGGTGTGTTGGGAGCCAGGCAGAGGACGAAGCTGCTGGCGCCGTCCGGGTGGGCGTACCAGGTGGTGGCGTCCGAGTAGGGGGAGCAGGCCGAGGCGGGGTCCATCATGGTGGCGACCCGGCCGAGCACCCGGTACTGGGCCTTCGCGTCGGTGCACGGGACCACGGCCAGGTCGGGGTTGGTCTGGTTCTGGTCCGCGGTGCCGCCGCCGTCCCGCAGGCAGTCGCCGCCGTTGGCGTTGAGCACCGAGGTGCCGACCGCGGTGTCGGTGCCGCTGCCGCCGGCCAGGAGCAGCGCCAGGATCGTGATCGAGGCCGCCACCGAGGCGATCGGCACCAGCAGCATCCAGATCGCGCCGCGCTTGGTGAGCGGGGCGCCCGGGTCCAGCTGGGGTCCGTGCGTGCCCGGCGCGGGTGGCGGCAGCTGACGGATCTTCTGATAGGCGGACCGGTTGCGCAGCAGTGCGATCAGCGTGAAGAGCGGTGAGAGGTAGGCCCACCAGCCGCGCAGCAGCGTGTACTGCGACAGCTGACGGACCGTCGCCGTGCCGCAGACCTGGCAGTAGGGGCCTGGCTGGCGGAGGAAGCGCATCAGCACGACCAGGCCCTGGTGCCCGTGCACCGTGACGTCCGCGGCGGGCATGCCGCCGCAGACCCGGCAGGCCACCGGCCCGGGGAAGCCGTACCCGTAGGCGTAGCCGAATCCGGGCTGCGCGGGCGGTGCGTACGGATTGGGCGCGGCGAAGGGGTCGGGCGGGTACGGGCCCGACACGGCCTGCGGCGGCGGCGCCTGCGGCGGCAGGAATGCCTGGGGCGCCTGCGGTGGGGAAGGCATCTGGGGCGCGGGCGCGGCCGCGGGCATGGCGCTCGGCGGCTGGAGCGGGGGCGGCGGCACCGCCGCGGCCGGGGCCTGCGGTGGGACCGCCGGCTGGAGCGGTGCGACCGGGGTCCGTACAGCCGGCGCCTGCTGTGTCGGCGCTTCGGCCTGGGTGGGGAAGACCGGCGGCGGCAGCAGCGAGGACGGGGGCGGCTGGTCGGACGGCTCGGCCGGCGGCGTAGTCGTCGGCGGAGTGTACGGATTCGGCGGCTGGTGCGGATTGCTCACAACGGCTCTCCGAGGACGGCACGACGGCCAAAGGGCGGCGGAAAGAGTGAAGGTGCGGCGGAGCTGTGGCGTGGTGCTGCGGACGTACCCTAGCGATTCGCCCCGCCGCGGTCACCAGGGCCCGGTCAGCCCGGTCGGCGGGCGTAGAGCACGGCGCTGAGCGCGTACAGCGCGGCGACCCCGAGCACCACGCCCGCCGAGCGCCCGTCCAGCGGCAGCACCAGCGCGGTGACCCCTGCCGCCGCCACGAAGGCGACATTGAAGAGCACGTCGTAGAGGGCGAAGACCCGGCCCCGGTAGTCGTCCTCGACGGCGTTCTGCACGATCGTGTCGGCACAGATCTTGGTGCCCTGGGTCACCACCCCCAGCAGCAGGGCGGCGGCCATCACCGGCCCGGTGGCGAAGAAGAGGCCGAGCCCGGGGACGAAGACGGCGGCCGAGCCGAGGCAGGCGACCATCCAGCCGGTGAGCCCGAGCCGCCTGGTGAACCACGGGCTGACCACCGCGGCCAGGAAGAAGCCGACCGCCGAGAAGCCGAGTGCGGTCCCCAGGGTGGCCAGCCCGGCCTGGCTGTCGGCGGGGTCGTTGAAGGTGTAGCGGGAGAGCATCAGCACCGTGACGATCAGGACGCCGTAGCAGAACCGCGCTGCGGTCACCGCGGCCAGCGCGTGCACGGCGGGTCGGCTCTCCTTGACCAGGTGGCGGATCCCCTCGGCCAGCGCGTGCCCGGCCTGGCCGAGCGCCGCCCGCAGGTCCGGGCGGTCCTGGTGGTGCTCGGGCCCCAGCAGCTCCGGGTCCATCCGGTGGGCGGCGAGCGCGGCCGCCAGGTAGAGCGCGGCGGCGACGGTGACCAGCGCGGCGTCCGCTCGCGGCCCCGGTGCCATGACCTGGTGGAAGAGGAACCCGATGCCGCCACCGCAGGCGGCCGCCACGGTGCCCGCGGTGGGGGAGAGCGCGTTGGCCGTCACCAGTTGGTCGGGCGCGACCACCCGGGGCAGCGCGGCGGACAGGCCGGCCAGGATGAACCGGTTGAGCGCGGTGACGAGCAGCGCGCAGGCGAAGAAGAGCCACTCGGGCACCTGGCCGAGCAGCAGTGCGGCGGTCACCAGGCCCAGCCCGAAACGGGCCAGGTTGCCGAGGTAGAGCACCTGGCGGCGGCGCCAGCGGTCGAGCAGCACGCCGGCGAAGGGGCCGATCACCGAGAACGGCAGCAGCAGCACCGCCAGCATCGAGGCGATGTCGGCGGGGGAGGCCTGGCGCTCGGGGGAGAAGATCACGTAGGAGGCCAGCGAGACCTGGAAGACCCCGTCGGAGAGCTGGGAGAGCAGCCTGGCGGCCAGCAGGCGCCGGAAGTCACGGGTGCGCAGCAGCCCGCGGAGCGTGGCGCGGCCGACGGACTGGGTACTGCCGGCCGCCGGGGCCGGCCTTCTGGTGATCGCCACCAGGTCAGGGTGTCATGGCGAGGGCCGATGTTTCACGTGAAACATCGGCCCTCGCCATGACGAACGATCAGCTCAGCGTTCAGAGCTCAGCGCTCTGTGCTGAAAGTCGCGACCCGCTGCGGAGCAGCTGATCGATCGGAGTGCTGCGCTCAGCGCTCTGTGCTGAAAGTCGCGAACCTCGCTGCGCTCAGCGCTCTGTGCTGAAAGTCGCGAACCTCGCTGCGCTCAGCGCTCTGTGCTGAAAGTCGCGAACCTCGCTGCGCTCAGCGCTCTGTGCTGAAAGTCGCGAACCTCGCTGCGCTCAGCGCTCTGTGCTGAAAGTCGCGAACCTCGCTGCGCTCAGCGCTCGACCTCACCGCGGATGAACTTCTCCACGTTGTCCCGCGCCTCGTCATCGAAGTACTGCACCGGCGGCGACTTCATGAAGTACGAGGAGGCCGACAGGATCGGGCCACCGATGCCGCGGTCCAGGGCGATCTTCGCCGCGCGCACCGCGTCGATGATGACACCGGCCGAGTTCGGGGAGTCCCAGACCTCGAGCTTGTACTCCAGGTTCAGCGGAACGTCACCGAAGGCGCGGCCTTCGAGGCGGACGTAGGCCCACTTGCGGTCGTCCAGCCACGCGACGTAGTCGGACGGGCCGATGTGGACGTTCTTGGCGCCCAGGTCGCGGTCCTTGATCTGCGAGGTGACGGCCTGCGTCTTCGAGATCTTCTTGGACTCCAGGCGCTCGCGCTCGAGCATGTTCTTGAAGTCCATGTTGCCGCCGACGTTCAGCTGCATGGTGCGCTCGAGGATGACACCGCGGTCCTCGAAGAGCTTGGCCATCACGCGGTGCGTGATGGTCGCGCCGACCTGCGACTTGATGTCGTCACCGACGATCGGCACGCCGGCCTCGGTGAACTTGTCGGCCCACTCCTTGGTCCCCGCGATGAACACCGGCAGGGCGTTCACGAAGGCGACCTTGGCGTCGATGGCGCACTGGGCGTAGAACTTCGCGGCGTTCTCGGAGCCCACCGGCAGGTAGCAGACCAGGACGTCGACCTGGCGGTCCTTGAGGATCTGCACCACGTCGACCGGAGCCTCGTCGGACTCCTCGATGGTCTCCCGGTAGTACTTGCCGAGGCCGTCCAGCGTGTGGCCGCGCTGCACGGTGATGCCGGTCGGCGGCACCTCGCAGATCTTGATGGTGTTGTTCTCGCTGTTGCCGATGGCGTCGGCCAGGTCGAAGCCGACCTTCTTGGCGTCGACGTCGAACGCGGCGACGAACTCCACATCGCTGACGTGGTAGTCGCCGAACTGCACGTGCATCAGCCCGGGGACCTTGCCGGCCGGGTCGGCGTCCTTGTAGTACTCGACACCCTGCACCAGCGAGGCGGCGCAGTTACCCACGCCGACGATGGCTACGCGAACCGAACCCATTCCGGTTGCTCCCTGTGATCTCGTGAGGTCCGCCGGAGAACGGCGGCCCTCGTCCTGCTTCTCATCTGACTCATTGACGGGCGCACTGCGCCCATTTCCGCCGCATGGCACGGGGCAGATGCGGCGGCGGCACTCCTAGTCGGAGCGCCCCGGGCGGTCGTGCGGTGGCCGGAGCGGATCCAGGGATCCGCTCCCGTCGCCACGGCCGTCCGAAGACTGTGGTGTCGCGGCCCGGCCCGGCGGGGCGGCGGTGCGCCCGGTCCGGTTGGCCCGCTCGGTCTCGATCAGCTCGTTCAGCCAGCGGACCTCGCGCTCCACCGACTCCAAGCCGTGCCGCTGCAGTTCGAGCGTGTAGTCGTCGAACCGCTCACGGGTGCGGGCGATCGAGCTCCGCATCCGCTCCAGCCGCTCCTCCAGCCGGCTGCGCCGCCCCTCCAGGACGCGCATCCGCACCGCCCGGTCGGTCTGGCCGAAGAAGGCGAAGTGCACGCCGAAGTGCTCGTCCTCCCAGGCATCCGGACCGGAGTCGGCCAGCAGCTCCTCGAAGCGCTCCTTGCCCTCCGGCGAGAGCCGGTAGACGATCTTCGACCGCTTGCCGTTGAGCGCGGTGGCCGGGACGTACGCGGTGTCCGGGTTGTCCTCGACCAGGAAGCCCTGGGCGACCAGGCTCTTCAGGCAGGGGTAGAGCGTGCCATAGGAGAAGGCGCGGAACGAACCGAGCAGCACGTTGAGGCGTTTGCGCAGCTCGTAGCCGTGCATCGGAGCGTCGTGCAGCAGGCCGAGAACGGCGAACTCCAGCACTCCTGAGCGCCTGCTCACGCTGTCCGGCCTCCCTTCGACGTGCTCCTGGTCGGTACTCCGCCGTCGGCTATGCCGCCGCGATGTATCGACTCGATATATCGAGAACGATAGGCCGAGGTCACGATTGGGGCAAGGGGGGCGCGGGTGAATGTGATCACAAGAGTCCGGGATGTCCGTCGGCGGGGCCGTGCCGCCCGGCCGTGCGACCTGCGCGGATCGCGGAGCGAGCCGCCGAGGCCGTGCCCGTCAAGGCCAACTCGGGGTTTCTTGGCAACGGGCACGTAATGATCTGCCGCTCTTTCGCGGTAGTTGTGACGATATGCCCGATTGATGACTCATCAAGGATGCGTACGCTGTCGCGTGTGCACGAGGACCACCACCGGGGTAGCGGCCTGACCCAGGCCTAGGGCGGTTGCGGGCATCGGAAGTGGATCCTGTCTACAGGCGTCCGTGCCTGGCCTAGGAGTTACTGGACTATGAGCGAACACCGGCGCCGGTCGCCGAACTCGGGCGACGGCGACGAGCAGCCGCCCGGCCGACCGAACGGCCAACGCCCGTACGCCTACGGCTCTCCGCCCGAGGGTGCGCCCAGCTACGACACTCCTGGCCGGCCCAGACCTGGCCGGACGGCCTCGCCGAGCGGCCCGCCGCGCAGCCGGGAGACCTCCCAGCAGCCGCGGATGACCCGGGCCGAGATGCGCAAGGCCGCGCAGAAGCGCGGGCGCAAGGGCGGCGGACCCGGCGGACCGAGCGGCCCCGGAAAGGACGGTCGCGGGGCCGCCGCCAAGCCGCCGGGCAAGATGCGGTTCATCGACTACCCGCGCTGGGGCAAGCGCGGCGTGCGCCGCTGGCTGCCCTCGTGGAAGCTGGTGCTCTCGCTCTTCCTGCTCTTCAGCGGCGGTGGTGTCGCCGCGATCGGCACCGCGTACGCGATGACCACCGTGCCGCAGCTCAAGGACCTGGTGAACGACCAGCCCAACGTCTACTACTGGGCCGACGGCAGCCAGATGACCACGACCGGCAGCACCCACCGGGTGATCGTCCCGATCAGTGACATCAACAAGTCCGCGCAGGACGCGGTGATCGCGGCCGAGAACGAGTCCTTCCGCACGGACAGCGGCATCGACCCCAAGGGCATCGCCCGCGCCGTCTACAACATGGCGTCCGGCGGGGCCACCCAGGGTGGTTCGACGATCACCCAGCAGTACGTGAAGAACGCCTACCTGAACCAGAGTCAGACGGTGAGCCGCAAGCTCAAGGAGTTCTTCATCACGCTGAAGATCAGCCAGAAGGAGTCCAAGGACGACATCCTGGACGGCTACCTGAACACCAGCTGGTTCGGCCGCGGGTCCACCGGCATCCAGGCCGCCGCCCGCAACTACTACGGCGTCGACGCCAAGGACCTGAACCCCTGCCAGAGCGCGATGCTGGCCGGCCTGCTCAAGGGCGCGGCGCTCTACGACCCCTCGCTCAGCGCGGCCAACCACACGAACATGTTCGGCACACCGAGCAACCCGAGTCTGGGCCGCTGGGAGTACGTCCTCGACCGGATGGTGGTCACCAAGGCCATCACCCCGGACCAGAAGGACCAGTGCGAGAAGGCCGGTCCGCCCGAGCCGATCAAGCAGCAGCCCTCGACCAACATGAGCGGGCAGGTCGGCTACATCGTCGCCACCGTCGACAAGTACCTGGAGCAGAAGGACCCGACCATCACCGACGCCTCGCTCGGCGTCGGCGGCTACCAGATCTACACCACCCTGCAGAAGGACAAGGTCGACGAACTGAGCGCGGCCGTCGCGCAGATGGCCCAGCAGAACCTCGACCCGGTCAAGCGCCCCAACAACGACTCGTTCGTCCAGGTCGGCGCGGCCTCGGTGGTCCCGGGTGACGGCGCCCTGGTGGCGCTCTACGGCGGTCCGGGGCAGGACAAGGGTCAGTACAGCAACAACGCGGACACCACCGGTGTCCCGGTCGGCTCGACCTTCAAACCGTACGTGCTGGCCACCGCGATGCAGGTCGGCCTGCAGACCCAGACCGGTCCGGACGGCAAACCACTGCGGATCAACGAGGACAGCCGCTACAACGCCGACGACCTCAGCACCATCCGCAAACCGGACGGCTCGCTGGTGACCAACCCGGACGGCTCGGTCTTCAAGCAGAAGAACGACGAGACCGGGCCGCAGGGCTACGTGACCCTGCGGGACGCGATGATCAACTCGTTCAACGTGCCCTACGTGCAGCTCGGCGAGGACGTCGGCGGCCCGAACGTGGCCAATCTCGCGGCCCAGATGGGGCTGAGCAAGGCGAGCATGCCGGTCCAGAACCAGAGCACCGCCGCCTTCGCCATCGGCACCTCGACGCCCAGCGCGATCCAGATGGCCTCCGGCTACTCGGTCTTCGCCGCCCGCGGGCAGCAGACCGACATGTACCCGGTGACCAAGGTGGAGTTCGCCGGCAAGCAGCTGACCACCTTCACCAAGCCCGCCCCGAAGGCGGTGCTCGACCAGGCGGTGGCCGACAACATCACCAGCGTGCTCCAGGACGTGGTGCAGAAGGGCACCGGTACCAAGGCGCAGGCGGTGGGTCGCCCGGTGGCCGGCAAGACCGGTACCACCGACAAGGGCACCTCGGCCTGGTTCGACGGCTTCACCCCGCAGCTGGCCACCGCGATCACGATGTTCCGCGAGGACCCGAACCACCCCGGGCTGATGTCGCTGATCGGCACCGGCGGCAAGAGCTCCTTCTACGGTGGTGACCTGCCGACCGAGATCTTCGCCAACTACATGAAGTCCGCGCTGGCCGGCACACCGGTGCAGGACTTCCCGGCGCCGGAGCCGGTGAACACCGAGGTCGACGCCTCGGGTGCGCCGAGCACCGCCTCGCCCTCGCCCTCCACCTCGGCCAGCTCCTCGGCCTCGGCCAGCACCGCCCCGACCACCCAGGCCCCGACCACGGCCCCGCCGACCAGCCAGGCGCCGGTCCAGCAGCCCACCGGTGCGCCGGCGACCTGCCTGCCGGGCACGGACTGCGGCGGCGGCCAGCCGACCCCGAGCAAGTCGGCGACCGGTGGTCCCGGCGGCGGCACCGGTGGTGGTACTGGTGGTGGCACCGGCGGTGGAACCGGCGGTACGGGCGGCGGCACCGGCGGTACGGGTGGTGGCACCGGCGGTGGAACCGGCGGCTGCATCCCGCTCATCGACTGCCCGAGTCCGAGCCCTTCCCACAGCCATGGCGGTCCTGGCGGCGGTACCGGTGGGGCCGGTGGCGGCACCGGCGGTGGCGGATCCGCCTCACCCTCCGCACCGGCCAGCGGGGCGAGCCCGGCAGCCGGCACCTGACCACCACGGAGGGCGGTCCCGCGCGAGCGGGGCCGCCCTCCGGCGTTGGTGCCCGCAGGTGTTCGGCGGCGCGGATGTACGGACCAGTCCTCGTCCGATCGGCGGGCGTGCGGCAGTATGTCCGGCATGACGTCCAGCACACGTGACGAGACGCCCGCCCCCGACCCCGGGCCGGCGTCGGCCGAGGGCCCGCTGCCCAACACCGTGGTCGTCCCCGCGGACGAGGACCCGGTCGCGGCGGCCGGAAGCGAACTGCTCGGTGGCCCGCCCGGGCGCCGGGCCCTGCTGGGCGTCTCGTGGTGGCTCCCGGCCCGGTTCCTGGCGCTGGCCACCGTGGTGACCTACCTGGTCGGCATGGTGCAGAAGCTGCCCTGCTACACCAGCGGCTGGTTCTTCGGCGCCACGGCGCAGTACACCCACTCCTGCTACAGCGACATCCCGCACCTGTACACGGCGCGCGGCTTCGCCAACGGGCTGCACCCCTATCTCGACATGCTGCCCTCGCCCTCGCCGGACATGAAGTACCTGGAGTACCCGGTGCTCACCGGGGGCTTCATGCAGATCGCCGGCTGGCTGACCCCCACCGGCGGCGCCATCGACGACCGCGAGCGCTGGTTCTGGATGGTCAACGCCGCGATGCTGCTGATCTGCGCGGTGGTCACGGTGATCGCGCTCACCCGCACCCACCGCCGCCGCCCCTGGGACGCGCTGCTCTTCGCCCTGGCGCCCTGCCTGGCACTGGACGCCACGATCAACTGGGACCTGCTCGCGGTCGCGCTGACCGCCGTCGCGATGGCCTACTGGTCGGGCAAGCGGACGGTGTGGGCCGGTGTCTTCATCGGCCTGGCCACCGCCGCCAAGCTCTACCCGGTGCTGCTGCTCGGCCCGCTGCTGGTGCTCTGCTGGCGCTCGGGCCGCTGGCGGGAGTTCTGGCAGGCCACCGCCGGCGCGGTCGGCGCCTGGCTGCTGGTCAACCTGCCGATCATGATCGCCAACTTCGACGGCTGGGCCACCTTCTACAGCTTCAGCCAGACCCGCAAGGAGGACTTCGGGTCCTTCTGGATGGTCCTGATGCAGGACCGCAACGAGTCGCTGGCCGGCCTGAACAACTGGATCGCCGCGCTGCTGATCGCCTGCTGCCTGGGCATCGGCTGGCTGGCGCTGAGCGCGCCGCGCCGGCCACGCTACGCCCAACTGGTCTTCCTGGTGGTGGCCGCCTTCGTGGTCACCAACAAGGTGTACTCGCCGCAGTACGTGCTCTGGCTGATCCCGCTGGCCGCGCTGGCCCGCCCGCGCTGGCGCGACTTCCTCATCTGGCAGGCCTGCGAGGTGCTGTACTTCCTCGGCATCTGGTCCTACCTGGCCTTCATCAGTGACGCCAAGCAGCACGGGATCGGCCAGGACTGGTACCACTTCGCCGTCATCCTGCACCTGGCCGGCACGCTCTACCTCTGCGCCAAGGTGATCCGCGACATCCTGCGCCCCGAGCACGACCCGGTGCGCTGGGACGGCAGTGACGACCCGTCGGGCGGTGTGCTCGACTTCGCCCCCGACGTCTTCGTGATCGGTGCGGCGCGCCGACTGCGCGAGGCGGAGTCCTACACGGCCTTCGCCCCGGTGGACGGCTCCGCCGGTCCGGACGGGGTGGACTGGCTGACGCCCCAGGAGCAGGTGGACGTCACCGAGGAGCAGGGCCCGCGGGACCGGCACTCCGGGGACCGGCACCCCGAGGACCGGGAGCCCGCAGGCCTGGAGCCCGCGGACGTCGTGGCGGTGGCGCCGGCCGCGGAGCCCGAGCGCGCCTGACCACCCGTCAGCCGGGCCGGTCGGTCACCTGGTCGAAGTGCGTGGTGGTGTGCCGGACGTTGACCGGCAGCTCGTCGCCCACCGCCGGCGGCTTGTCGCCGCCGGGCAGGAAGACGATGCTCACCTGCATGTGCGGCGGCTCGGCGAACCAGAGCTGGCGCCCGTTCCACTGGTAGGGCGACAGCGTGCGGTTCACCGTGGCCAGCCCGGCCCGGGCGAGCTCCTTGGCCCGGGGCAGCAGGCCGTGCACGTACTTCGGCGCCGCCATGCCGATGCCGTGCGCGGTGCCGCCGGCGAGCACCAGCAGGTGCCCGTCCGAGGGCGCCCGGTGCTGGCGGTAGCCGTAGCGCTCGCCGCGGGACACCGCGGTGACGTCCAGCACGGTGGCGCGGGCGGTGAGCGAGCCGACGTCGCCGAGCCAGAGCCGGGTGCCGATCCGGGAGCGGAACTCGGTGCCCGGGTACCGCTCGGCCAGCGCGCCGATGCCGGCCGAACTCAGATGGCTCAGGTAGACGGTGGCGGCGGGCAGCCCGGCGGCGGCGATCGCCGCGACCCACCCGGCCACCTCGGTGACCGGGTCGGCGCTCTTGGCGCGCTTGGGACGGGAGGAGCCCCGGGGGCGGTCCAGCGGCAGGTGCAGTGCGAAGCCCTCAAGGACGGCGCCGCCCCGCCCCGCGGCCTCGGCCAGGTGCGCCAGCTCGCCGGACGCGATGCCGTGCCGGCGCATGCTGGTGCGGCACTCCACCACCACCCGGTGGCCGGCCAGCGCGCGCAGTGCCTCCACGTGCCCCACCGTGCGCACCACGCGCTCGGCCGGCAGCCCGGGCGCCTCCTCCCCGATCCGGTAGGGCGTCAGCACCAGCACGTCGCCCTGGTAGCCGCCGGCCTCCTCGGGCTCGCCGAGCACCTCGGCGGCCTCCGCCGCGGTGCCCACCGCCAGCGCGCCGGCGCCCAGCAGCGCCGCCTCGCGGGCCAGCCGCAGATTGCCGAAGCCGTAGCCGTTGCCCTTGGCCACCGGGACCAGGTGCGGGAACTCGGCCAGCAGCGTGCGCTGATGCGTCCGCCAGCGGTCGGTGTCGACGTACAGCGAAAGGGTCATCGAGCTCTCCCCGGGGGGTGGTGCGGGTGGTGCGATCGGCGGCGCGCGGTCGGGTCAGCGGCGCGACATGTAGAGGTCGAGCGCCTTGTGCAGCAGCTTGTTCAGCGGGAAGTCCCACTCACCCAGGTACTCGGCCGCCTGGCCGCCGGTGCCGAGCTTGAACTGGATCAGGCCGAAGAGCGGGTCCTCCTCCTGGAGCGTGTCGCTGATCCCGCGCAGGTCGTACACGCCCGCGCCCAGCGCGTACGCGTCGCGCATCATCCGCCACTGGATCGCGTTGGACGGTTTGACCTCGCGCTTGTGGTTGGCCGAGGCGCCGTAGGAGTACCAGACGTGCTCGCCGACGGTGAGCATGGTCGTCGCGGCCAGCGGCTCGCCGTCGTGGTAGGCGAGGTAGAGCCGCATCCGGTTGGGGTCCTCGGCGTTCATCGCCTGCCACATGCGCTGGAAGTAGCCCAGCGGGCGCGGGGTGAAGCGGTCGCGCTCGGCGGTGACCACGTAGAGCCGGTGGAAGACGGCCAGGTCCTCGTAGCTGCCCTGGACCACCTCGACGCCGCTCTTCTCGGCCTTCTTGATGTTGCGCCGCCACAGCTGGTTGAAGCCGCGCTGGATGTCGTCCAGCGAGCGGCCGGCCAGCGGCACCTGGAAGACGTAGCGCGGCTGCACGTCGCCGAAGCCCGCCCCGCCGTCCTCGCCCTGCAGCCAGCCGGACCGGCGCAGCCGTTCGGCCAGGTCGAAGGCCTGCGGCTCGTACCAGTCGGCCTCGATGTCCCGCAGCCGCTTGGCCTGGCCGCCGGCGATCGCCTCCTTGATCGTCGACGACTCCCAGCGCCGGATCACCACCGGCGGCCCCATCTTCACCGAGAACGCGCCCTGGGCCTTCAGGTGCGCCAGCATCGGTCGCAACCAGCGCTCCAGGTCGGTGTCGAACCAGTCGATCACCGGGCCCTCGGGCAGGTAGGCCAGGTAGCGCTTGACCTTCGGCAGCTGTCGGTAGAGCACCACACCGGCGCCGACCACCGCGCCCGAGGCGTCGATCCAGCCGATCGACTCGCTGCGCCACTCCGACTTCACCTCGCCCCAGGACGGCACCTGCATGTGACTGGCGGTGGGTCGGCCGCGCAGGAAGGCGAGGTGCTCCTCACGGGTGATCGTCCTCAGACGCAGGCTCATGCTCGGGATGCTCCTTGGGGTGGGCGGTGGTGCGGTGGTGACGACCGGCGGGTCCGGGCCGGCCCTGGTGCTCTGTGACCCTATGGACAGCTCTGTGACCCTATCGCCCGAATGGTCCGTTTCTGCCCGGCACACGCGGCGCGTTGACGGAACCCTAGGGGGCCGGGCCGCCGGCGGGTGTCGGAACACCGCGAACGGCGCCCTCCGCGAGGAGAGCGCCGTCGCGTGCGCCGGGTGTGCGCCGAGGTGGCCGGGTGGGCCGCCCCGGCGGTTACCCGAAGAGGCCGCCGTGGGCCAGACCGACGCCGAAGCCGAACGCTGAGGCGGCCAACGCGATCACCAGCACGAAGCGTTCGGCGGTGGTGACCGAGATGAACTGGCCCCACAGCCCGGTGACCACGCCGGCGAGCCCGGTCCAGGAGCTGAGCAGGTGCAGGCTGTGGACGAACGAGGTGCTGAAGGCCAGCAGGCCCAGGACCACGGTCAGGCCCACCAGGGTGTTCTCCCTGGGGTGCGTGCGGCCGTCGGTGTTGAGGGTGAGCGTGGGGAATCGGCGGATGGTCTGTGCCATGGAACCCACCTCCTGCGGAGGGCGAGTGCGGTGTGTGTACCCGTTCTGCCCAGATTGCGCCGCTCCAGACGTAGCGGCAATCCATGGGTGTTTTGTTCGTCCGGATGGGTGCGGGTAGGCTGAGCGATCTGCACTGGTGTACCTGTGCCCCTGCCTGCCCGCTCGCGGGTCAGCGGCCCTTCGGGGTCCGGCGGGGTCCGACTGTCAGACCCGGTCACTACGGTGGTCCTCACCACAGTGGTCCGAGGTCGGCATGGCTCCAGTGCCGACGCCGTACAACCCTCCTGCCACGGAGAGACCGTGGCCGCTGAGTCCAAAGGAGGTGGGTTTACCCATGCGTCACTACGAGGTGATGGTCATCCTCGACCCCTCGGTCGAGGAGCGCGCTGTCTCGCCCCTCATCGAGAACTTCCTCAATGTCGTTCGCACCGGCGGTGGCACCGTCGAGAAGATCGACACCTGGGGCCGTCGTCGCCTGGCGTACGAGATCAACAAGCAGCCCGAGGGTATCTACTCGGTCATCGACCTGAAGGCCACGCCCGAGGTCGTCAAGGAGCTGGACCGCCAGATGTCTCTGAGCGAGTCGGTTCTGCGGACCAAGGTCCTGCGCCCGGACACCCACTGAGCCACCGTCGGGACTGCTGAAGTCCCGATGGCTCATGTCCGATGTTTCACGTGAAACATCGCTGAACGGAACTCTTCCTCCCGAGAGGTCAGCACACCATGGCAGGCGAGACCGTCATCACCCTCGTCGGCAATCTCGTCGACGACCCCGAGCTGCGTTTCACCCCCTCGGGTGCGGCGGTCGCGAAGTTCCGCATCGCGTCCACTCCCCGCACCTTCGACCGCCAGACCAACGAGTGGAAGGACGGCGAGAGCCTCTTCCTCACGTGCAACGTCTGGCGTCAGCCGGCGGAGAACGTGGCCGAGTCGCTGCAGCGCGGCATGCGCGTCATCGTGCAGGGCCGACTGCGCCAGCGGTCTTACGAGACCAAGGAAGGCGAGAAGCGGACGGTCTTCGAGGTGGAGGTCGACGAGGTCGGCCCGAGCCTGCGCTCGGCGACCGCCAAGGTGACCCGGGCCAACCGGTCCGGTGCGCCGGGCGGTGGTGGCGGCGGCAGCTTTGGTGGCGGTGGCCAGCAGGGCGGCGGCGGTCAGGGCGGCCAGGGTGGCTGGGGCGGTGGCGGCGGCCAGGGTGGCGGCAACTGGGGTGGCAACTCCGGTGGCGGTCAGTCCGGTCCCTCCGACGACCCGTGGGCTTCCAGCGCTCCCTCCTCTGGCGGTAGCCAGGGTGGCGGCGGCTGGGGTGCCCCGTCCGGTGGCGGCTTCTCGGAAGAGCCCCCGTTCTAAGAGCTGACAGATTTCGTGCGACCCGGGACACCCGCACCCGCTGCGGGTCCTGGATCGTGATCCTCATTTGGAGCACACCATGGCGAAGCCGCCTGCTCGCAAGCCGAAGAAGAAGGTTTGCGTCTTCTGCAAGGACAAGGTCAACTACGTTGACTACAAGGACACGAACCTGCTGCGGAAGTTCATTTCCGACCGTGGGAAGATCCGTGCCCGCCGGGTCACCGGCAACTGCACCCAGCACCAGCGTGACGTCGCGACGGCCGTGAAGAACAGCCGTGAGATGGCGCTGCTGCCCTACACCAGCACCGCGCGCTAAGAGAGGGTGACCGAAGAATGAAGATCATCCTCACGCACGAGGTGACCGGCCTCGGTGGCGCCGGCGAGGTCGTCGAGGTCAAGGACGGCTACGCCCGCAACTTCTTGGTCCCGCGTGGCTTCGCCATCCGCTGGACCAAGGGCGGCCAGAAGGACGTCGACGCGATCCGTCGCGCCCGCAAGATCCACGAGATCCAGACCATCGAGGTGGCCAACGAGTTCAAGGCCAAGCTCGAGGGTCTGCAGGTCAAGCTGGCTGTTCGCTCCGGCGACGCCGGCCGCCTGTTCGGCTCCGTGACCCAGGCCGATGTCGTCGAGGCCGTCAAGGCCGCCGGCGGCCCGGCCGTGGACAAGCGCGCTGTCACGATCGCTTCGCCGATCAAGACCGTGGGCACCCACAAGGTCTCCGTCAAGCTGCACGCCGACGTCAAGGCTGACCTCGACGTCGCCGTCGTCGCTGCCTGACCCAGGCCGCGGTAACGCGTCAACGACAGGGCCGGACCTCCCGCAGGGGAGGTCCGGCCCTGTCGCGTTCGCCGGCCCTGTCGCGTTCGCCGGCCCTGTCGCGTTCGCCGGCCCTGTCGCGTGGGTCAGGCCAGGTCAGGCCAGGTCAGGTCAGGTCGGACCGGGGCCGGGTGACCGGGGCGGTCAGGCCCGCACCGCGCCGGTGACCAGCCAGCGGCCGGTGCGCAGCCGCCCGAACAGGAAGGCGCAGCGCACCAGGATGAAGGCGTTCAGCGCCCACCAGAGGCCGGCCAGCCCCCAGCCGAAGGCCGGCACGGCCAGCGCCAGCGGCGCGAAGGCGACCAGCGTGCCGAGCATCGCCCAGGCCAGATAGCCGCCGTCCCCCGCGCCCATCAGCACGCCGTCCAGCACGAAGACCGGACCCGAGGCGGGCTGGGTCAGCGCGACCAGCAGCAGCACCGCGGAGAGCTGGGCGCGCACCGCCGGATCGGCGGTGAAGAGCGGGATGTACAGCGGCCGGGCCAGGACCACCAGCAGCCCGAGCAGCACTCCCGAGCCGAGCCCCCACTCGACCATCCGCCGGGTCGCCGCGCGCGCCCCGGCCTCGTCCCCGGCACCCAGGTAGCGGCCGATGATCGCCTGCCCCGCGATGGCGATGGCGTCCAGGGCGAAGGCCAGGAAGCTCCACAGCGCCATGGCGATCTGATGGGCCGCCACCTCGCGGTCGCCCAGCCGGGCCGCCACCGCCATGGCCAGCACCAGCACCGCCCGCAGGCTCAGGGTGCGGATCACCAGCGGTCCGCCGGCCCGGGCGCAGGCGCGGATCCCGGCGCGGTCCGGGCGCAGCGCGGCCCCCTCGCGACGGGCGCCGCGGACCACCACGGCCAGGTAGCAGGCGGCCATCGCGCTCTGCGCCAGGACGGTGCCCCAGGCCGAGCCGGCCACGCCCAGGTGGGCGCCGTAGACCAGGACGAGGTTGAGCCCGAGGTTGGCGGTGAAGCCGCCCACCGCTACCAGCAGCGGCGTGCGGGTGTCCTGCAGGCCGCGCAGCACGCCGGTGACCGCCAGCACCATCAGCATGGCCGGGATGCCCAGCGCGCTGATCCGCAGGTAGGTCACCGCGTACGGGGCGGCGGTGGCGGAGGAGCCCAGCAGGGCGGCCACCTGCGGGGCCAGCAGCACCGCCAGCAGCGCCACCGGCACGGCGAGCAGCAGGGCCAACCAGACGCCGTCGATGCCCTGCTGGACGGCTGCCCGGCGGTCCCCGGCGCCGACCCGGCGGGCCACGGCTGCCGTGGTCGCGTAGGCGAGGAAGACGAAGATCCCGGCGAGGGTGCTCAGTGCGGTGCCGGCCACGCCGAGGCCGGCCAGCTGGGCGGTGCCCAGGTGACCGACGATCGCCGAGTCGCCGAGCAGGAAGAGCGGCTCGGCGACCAGGGCGCCGAACGCGGGCACGGCCAGGGTGAGGATCTCGCGGTCGTGGCGGCGGCGGTCGGGGCGGCCGGTGTCAGGGTGGCCGGTGCCCTGATGGCCGGTGTCCTGGCGGTCCGGGGCGCGAGGGACGCCGCGCGCCGGGGGTGTGGTGGAGCCGCCGCCTGTCATGGAGATACGGTAACCAGCTGCCAGTAAGCAGTACAAGGCCCTGTGGCTATTACTGGCTGCTGAGCGCTCTGGCTGTGTGAAGTTTTTCTCATGCACAGCCAGTGGAAAGAGTCACCGCAGGTCAGCAAGTTGACAGTGGACGGATCGTCGGGTTATCCACAGCACTTTCCCCATCCTTGTGCACAGGTTTCGGGCAGTTGTCCACAGCAAAGCGACTTTCATCCACACGCCCTGTGGATAACTGTGCCGGCTTTTCTTGGAACTGGACCCGGGTGCGCCTTAGCGTGGTCGCTCACCCGACGCGCCGCGCCCGCACCTGGCGGCGGTTCTGTCGGCCGCGTGGCGTATGAAGGAGGTGGAGCGGACTGTGACCGCGCCCGTCCACCCAGGCCACCGCACCTGCGCACCACACCCGCACCGCTCGCTGATCGGGGAACTAGCGTGACCGGCCCCCAGTACGACGACCACGACGTGCCGCCGCCACCGGAGGACGACTGGCAGCCGTCCGACGACGCTTTCGGCCCCGCCTTCCCCGCCGACGGCCCCAGCGACCGGCTCCCGGTCGCCCGCAACCGCGGTCAGGCCGCCGCCGGCGGTGGCGGCGGCACCGGTGGCAAGGGCGAGTTCGGCAAGGACTTCCGCAAGCGGGACGGCGAGCGCGGGCGTGACGGTGGCCGGGACGGCGGTTCGGGCGGCTCCGGTGGCTCAGGAGGATCAGGCGGCGGCGAGGGCTTCGAGCGGGTCCCGCCGCAG
Organism: Kitasatospora sp. NBC_01287; assembly: GCF_026340565.1. NCBI lineage: Bacteria > Bacillati > Actinomycetota > Actinomycetes > Kitasatosporales > Streptomycetaceae > Kitasatospora > Kitasatospora sp. NBC_01287. The sequence goes on along the minus strand of NZ_JAPEPB010000001.1, from coordinate 4,539,143 downwards.
GACCTGCCCGCCGAGCAGTCCGTGCTCGGCGGCATGCTGCTCTCCAAGGACGCCATCGCAGACGTGGTCGAGGTGCTCAAGCCGCTCGACTACTACCGCCCGGCCCACGAGCTCATCCACAGCGCGATCCTCGACCTCTACGCCCGCGGCGAGCCGGCCGACCCGATCACCGTCGCCAGTGAGCTCACCAAGCGCGGCGAGCTCACCAGGGTCGGCGGCCCCGGCTACCTGCACACCCTGGTCAACTCCGTACCCACCGCCGCCAACGCGGAGTACTACGCCGAGATCGTCCACGAGCGCGCCGTGCTGCGCCGCCTGGTCGAGGCCGGCACCCGGATCGCCGGCATGGGCTACGCCGCCGAGGGCGACGTCGACGAGATCGTCAATGCCGCCCAGGCCGAGATCTACGCCGTCACCGAGCAGCGCACCAGTGAGGACTACGCCCCGCTCGCCGACATCATGGAGGGCGCCCTCGACGAGATCGAGGCGATCGGCTCCCGGCAGGGCCAGATGTCCGGCGTGCCGACCGGCTTCGCCGACCTGGACGCGCTGACCAACGGGCTGCACCCGGGGCAGATGATCGTGATCGCGGCCCGACCCGCGATGGGCAAGGCGCTCGCTCTCGACACGCCACTCCCGACCCCCACCGGGTGGACCACCATGGGTGAAGTGCGGCCCGGGGACTACCTGCTCGACGCGACGGGGAAGCCGACTCGCGTGGTGGCCGCAACCGACGTGATGACGGGGCGGCCCTGCTACGAGATGTCGTTCGACGACGGCACCACCGTCATCGCCGACGCGGATCACCAGTGGCTCACCGACACCCGGGCCTCGCGCGAGTCGGCCCGAGCCGCGGCGGCCGGACAGAACCGCGGGCGCACCCAGCGCATCTCCGCCTCGGTCAGGACCACCAAGGAGATCGCCGGGACGCTGTACTGCGACACAGCCGACCAGCGCAGGAACCACAGCGTGCGGAACGCGGCCCCGATCGATCTCCCGCACCGGGACCTCCCCGTCCCGCCCTACACACTCGGCGCGTGGCTGGGTGACGGCCGCGGCGACGCCGCGCGGATCACCTCGGCGGACCCGGAGATCATGCGCGGGAACAAGCACATCCCCCAGGAGTACCTGCGCGCTTCCGCCGCCCAGCGGCGAGAGCTGCTCGCCGGTCTCCTGGACACCGGCGGGACGGTCACGAACACCGGGTCGGTTCGGGTCGCGGTCACCAGTGGGGCACTGGCCGAGGGATTCCGTGAGCTGGTCCTGAGCCTCGGCCACCGCTGCGCCATGACCACCAAGCGGGTCCAGGGGCGCTCCGAGGAGTCGTCCACCGCCTACCTCCTCACCTTCACTCCGAGCGGCGACGTGTTCCGGCTGGAGCGGAAGCAGCAGGTGCACCGCGAGCGGCGGCGTCCCGGTGGTCCGAAGCTGACGCGGCGGTTCGTCACCGGCGCCCGGGAGGTCGAGAGCGTGCCGGTCCGCTGTGTCCAGGTGGACAACGCCGATCACCTGTACCTGGCCACCCGGTCGATGATCCCCACGCACAACTCCACGCTGGCCCTGGACTTCTCCCGGGCCTGCTCGATCACCAACGGCCTGCCGAGTGTGATCTTCTCGCTCGAAATGGGCCGCAACGAGATCGCGATGCGCCTGCTCTCGGCGGAGGCGCGGGTGGCTCTGCACCACATGCGGTCGGGCAACATGACCGACGACGACTGGACCAGGGTGGCCCGGCGGATGCCGGACGTCACGGCGGCACCGCTGTACATCGACGACTCGCCGAACCTGTCGATGATGGAGATCCGCGCGAAGTGCCGGCGCCTCAAGCAGCGAGCCGACCTCAAGCTGGTGGTGATCGACTACCTCCAGCTGATGCAGTCCGGCGGCTCCCGGCGGGCCGAGAGCCGGCAGCAGGAGGTCTCCGACATGTCGCGAAACCTCAAGCTGCTGGCCAAGGAGCTGGAGGTGCCGGTGATCGCGCTCTCCCAGCTGAACCGTGGTCCCGAGCAGCGCACCGACAAGAAGCCGATGGTCTCGGATCTGCGCGAATCGGGCTCCATCGAGCAGGACGCCGACATGGTGATCCTGCTCCACCGCGAGGACGCCTACGAGAAGGAGTCCCCCCGCGCGGGCGAGGCCGACCTGATCGTGGCCAAGCACCGCAACGGCCCCACGGCGACCATCACGGTGGCGTTCCAGGGCCACTACTCGCGGTTCGTGGACATGACGCGGGACTGAGCGCGAGCTTGTAGGGACCACGATTTCGTGAGCAATATCGGCTGATCATGAGCACTCGACGAGCAATACCGGTACTGGGTGAGCAATGGCCCAGTATTCAGATGCTCTCGCTAACGAGTCCCGAAGTCCGACAGACGAGGGCCACAAGACGTACTGAGGCTTCGTGGAGGCATAGGGCCTGCGCAAACGCCCTGGCATGGCGCAGGCCCTGGAGATCGCCGGGCGGCGGCTCGAAGGCCGTCACCACCGCGGCGAGGACGACGCCTGGAACATCGCCGCCCTCGTTCTCCACCTGTCCGAACGGGGCGTCTGGCCGGATCCGTGCTGACCGCGCTCGGCATCCCTCAGCACGCGGAGGCTGGACAGCAGATCGGGGCCGGGCGCCCGGGCGCCATCATCCAGTTGAGGCCATCATCCGGAGCGGAGTGGCCCGGCCCGCTGAGTGCGCGTCAATGGAAGTCCGGTGCGGTCTCCGGGTAGCTTTCGAGCCCTGAGCGCAGCAGGTCGAATGCCTGCTTGGTGGCTGTGTTGACGGATCTACGGATGCTCTCCGTCTGCTCGCCCGCGACCACGCGTCGGCGGATTTCGGCAGTGGTCGCTCGGTAGGTTCCGGCGATGGCTCCGGCCAGCATTCTGGGCAGTGGGTCATCCGGGGCGGCCCCCGTCTCCTCGGCCAGGACTGCCGCGAGCGCAGCCTCGGAGCGTTCGGCGATCTCGCGCCCACGGGCCTGGAGAGCGGGGCTGTCGGCGACCACCTGCCAGAACGTCTTCGCCTCGGTGCTCAGCCCGAGGGTCGGCTCGTCGCGTTCGAGTGCTGCCAGCAGGCCATCGCGGACCGCACCGGCCGCAGAGCTGCCGTCCGGTCGGGTGCGGACGACCTCGGCGAGGTGCGCCTCCACCTCGGCCTGTCGGTCGAAGAACAGGTCTTCCTTGGTGGGGAAGTAGTTGAAGACCGTGTTGACAGAGACCCCTGCGGCCCGGGCCACCTCGGCGACGGTGACATGGTCGAAGCCGTGCTCGATGAAGAGTCCCATGGCCGTGTCGGCGAGGGTGGCCCGGGTCTGCTGCTTTTTGAGTTCACGGAGTCCCATGGCCCCATAGTAGAGTCAATGCAAAGTTGCAGTGACACCAAAAATATCGTCTATGGTGAGACCCATGACCTTCACCTTCGGGATCTACCCGGGCGCTCTCCTGGGCAGCGACACCGGCATCGTGCACCCTGTCAGCCCCGATCAACCGGAGCGGATCACCACTGCGCTGCGGCAGCTTCAGGGTGACGCCCCGACCCTGCTGGTCCGCGCCTACCGCCCGTACACGGCAGGCGTCGCACCGGACGCGCCCTCCACCCCGGCCGACCCCGTGCGCCACCTCGGTGAGGGACGCAGGCTCGACCTGGTGCTCACGTTCCGCGAGCCGACGGGCGAACTCGAGGGCTGGGTGGACTTCGTCCGGACCACGGTGCGGACCGACGGCCCGCACCTGGCGATGCTCCAACTCTGCGAGGAGCCCAACCTGGACATGCCGGCCCTCGACGGCAGCATGCCGAATGTGCGTCAGGCCCTTGTCCAAGGCGTGATCGCGGCCAAGGAGGAAGCTCGTGCCCGCGGTCACGACATCGCCGTCGGCTTCAACGCGGTGCCGACCTTCGACCCCGTCGACACCTTCTGGCAGGACCTTGGCGCGCTGGCCGACGACCGCTTCCACCGGTCGTTGGACTACGTCGGCCTGGACTTCTTCCCCGATGTCTTCCGGCCACTGCCCGTAGGCCAACTGTCCGAGGCAGTGGCCGTAGTGGTCACCGACTTCCGTAACACCAGTCTCCCGAAGGCCGGCATCAGCGGGTCCGTGCCCATCCACATCTGCGAGAACGGCTGGCCCACCGGACCGGACCGCACCGAGCAGCGCCAGGCCGAAGTCATCGAGAACGTGATCCGGACGGTGGCGGGGCTCCGCGAGGACCTCAACCTCACCGGGTACTCGTTCTTCGACCTGCGTGACGCGAACAGCGTGGGCACCGGCCTCTTCGACCGGTTCGGGCTCTTGCGGGACGACTACACACCCAAGCTGGCCTTCGACACGTACCGCCGTCTGATCCAGGAGCTGACGAGCTGACCCCGAGCCGTCAGGTCCGCGGACCGTTGCTCATGATCGAGAAACCAGTGGCACGCGGCCTATTGCTCGCCGACGTCAACATCGCAGGTCCTGGCGTCGCGATTGCTCGCGAAATCGTGGACCCTGCAGAGCGTGTGGGGTCTCAGATCTCATGTCGGAATCTCAGGGCTGATGTCGGGCCGGAGTCGGATGCGACGCGGTCTTGAGACTCGCAGGTCATGTCGTCACTCGGCTGGGTGGCTCGGGCGGTAGTCCGGGTCACCCGGGACGGGCGCTCAGCGCCTCGTCTCGTACCTGGTCAGGATCACGCCGCAGGGGAGCGTCCGCGTCTCCACCAGGGTGAGGTTCACCCAGTTGTCCAGAGTGGTGAAGAACGGCGTGCCGCCGCCCACCAGGACCGGCGTGGTGGCCAGCACGTACTCGTCGATCAGCCCGGCCCGCATCGCCGCCCCGGCGAGCGTCGCGCCGCCGATGTCCATCGGGCCGCCGTCCTCGGCCTTGAGTCGGGCGATCTCGGCGACCGCGTCGCCGGTGACCAGGCGGGTGTTCCAGTCGACCTTGTCGATCGTCGAGGAGAACACCACTTTCGACATGTCCCGCCAGCGGCGCGCGAACTCGATCTCCGCCGGGGTGGCGTTGGGCCGCTGGTCGCCGGTCGGCCAGTAGGAGCTCATCGTCTGCCACAGCTTGCGCCCGTACAGCGACAGGTCGGTCGCCCGCAACTGGTCGGACCAGAACTGGAACAGCTCGTCGCTCGGCACGCTCCAGCCGATGTCGTCGCCGGGCGCGGCGATGTAGCCGTCCAGGGTCAGGTTCATGCCGTAGATCAGTTTCCGCATGGCGCCAGTCTTCCGTGAGTCGGTCCCACGCATACGGACCGGCGCGGCGCGGGAAACTCATCGGTGCGCGGAGGAAATGGCATCGATCTGAGACTGCTCCTGGGTGACATCGCGGTGAGACAACAGAGAACAAGCAGGTCACAGAAGATCGACATGTCATCGGGGGCGAGACCCTACAGCCGCGCAGGGCCTCATGTGCCGTGACGGAATCTCATGGTGATGTCGTAACAGGAGGGCTCCGGGACTCCCGAACCCGAGGTGCCCCAGCGGCTGCTACGGTCCGCGCATGACAAAGCGTGTGCCATTCACCGGTGGCGAGAAGGACAGTCTGCATGTTGCCCTCGACCGGCATCGTGACGCGGTGCTCTGGAAGCTCGAAGGCCTTGACGACGAGCAGTTGCGGCGGCCGATGACTCCGTCGGGGACGAACCTGCTGGGGCTGGTCAAGCACCTCGGGGGTGCCGAGCTCGGTTGGTTCCGCGAGACCTTCGGCCGCGAAACGGGGCCCCTGCCGTTCGACTTCGACGTGGACGAGGCCTCCGACATGCGGGTGGAACCGCACGAGTCCACCGGCGACATCCTGGAGTTCTACGGTCGGGCCCGAGCTGCCGCCGACGAGGTGATCGACGAGCTCGGACTCGACGACCTCGGCACGTCCTACGCCGGCAACGCCGTTTCGCTGCGCTGGGTACTCATCCACATGACGACGGAAACCGCACGGCATGCGGGCCACCTGGACATCCTGCGCGAGTTCATCGACGGCTCGACCGGGGACCACGACCGGGGCTGAGCCGCGGGGGTCGTCACAGCCCCGGCCCCCGGCCTCGGACCGGATTCGCGGGAGCCTGGGGCACTCGCGGGACCCTACGGCCGGGACCGCGCGCGGAAGGTGCGGCGGTAGGTGTCCGGGGGCACGCCGACGGTGCGGTTGAAGTGGCGGCGCAGCGTCGTGGCGGTGCCCATGCCGGTGGCCGCCGCGATGGTGCCGACGCCGTCGTCGGTGTTCTCCAGCAGCTCCTGCGCCCGGCGGATCCGCTGGGTGAGCAGCCACTGCAGCGGGCTGGTGCCGGTCGCCGCCCGGAAGTGGCGGCCCAGGTTGCGCGAGCTCATCCGGGCCCGGCGGGCCAGGTCCTCCACGGTCAGCGGCTGGTCGAGCCGCTCGCTCACCCAGGGGAGCAGGGTGGCGAGCGGATGGTCCTCGCGGGCGGGCACCGGGGTGGTGACGAACTGGGCCTGCCCGCCGGCCCGCAGCGGCGGCACGACCAGGCGGCGCGCGACGGTGTTGGCGATCGACGAGCCGTGGTCGAGGCGGACCAGGTGCAGGCACAGGTCCAGTGCGGCGGCCTTGCCGGCGGAGGTGAGCACGCTGCCGTTGTCCACGTAGAGCACATCCGGGTCGACCGCCACCCGCGGGTAGCGGGCGGCCAGCTGATCGGTGTGGGCCCAGTGCGTGGTGGCGCGCCTGCCGTCCAGGAGGCCGGCCGCCGCCAGCACGAACGCGCCCGTGCAGAGCGAGGCCACCCGGGCGCCCGCCTCATGGGCCGCGCGCACCGCGTCGACCAGGTCGGCCGGCGGCTCCTGGTCGACATCGGCCCAGGCGGGGACGATCACGGTGTCGGCCTGCCGGAGCCGGTCGAGCCCGAGGTCGGGCTCCAGCAGGAAGCGGCCCACCCGCACGGGGTGCGAGCCGCAGAGGGCGAGGTCGTACCAGGGGCCGGCCACGGCGGCCGGAGCAGGACCGAAGATCTCGCACGCCACGGACAGTTCGAAGTGCAGCATCCCGTCGGTGACGGCCAGTGCGACAGTGCTCATGTCCGGAATTGTACGGAGCGCGGCGTTCCGGACACTCGTGCTGGAGTGCCCGCCCTGCCAGGATGTCCTTAACGATCATTCGAACGGGGAGCACACATGGCTTCGGAACAGACAGTTGCGGTCTTCGGCGCGTACGGGCACACGGGGCGGTTCGTGGTGGCCGAGCTTCGGGAGCGCGGGTTCCTGCCGCTGCTCGTCGGCCGCGACGCCGAGAAGCTGCGGGCGCTGGCGGAGGCCCATCCCGGGCTCGACGCCAGGCCGGCGTCGGTCGACGATCCGGCCGCGCTCGACCGCGCACTGGCCGGTGCCGCGGCGGTGATCAACTGCGCGGGGCCCTTCGCCACGACCGGCGCTCCGCTGATCGAGGCGGCGCTGCGCGCCGGGATCCCGTACGTCGACGTGGCGGCCGAGCTGGAGGCCAACCTCGACACGTTCGCCCACTTCGCGGACCGCGCTCGTGCCGCGGGGGCGGTGATCGTCCCCGCGATGGCCTTCTACGGCGGCCTCGGCGACCTGCTGGCGACCGCGGCGATGGGTGACTGGACCGCGGCCGACGAGGTGCACGTCGCCTACGGGCTGAACAGCTGGCACCCCACGGAGGGCACGATCGCCGCGGGCCGGATCTCCCGGGAGCGGCGCAACGGCCAGCGGGTCCGCTTCGCGAACGGGCGGCTGGAGTACCGCGACGACGCCCTGCCCACGCTGGAGTGGCCGTTCCCCGAGCCGCTGGGCACCCGGGCGGTCCTCGGGGAGTTCACGATGGCCGACGTCGTCACCATCCCCAGCCACCTGTCCGTCCCGGAGGTGTGCACCTACATGACGGTCGAGGCGGCCACGGACCTGTCGGCCCCGGACGCGTCGGCGCCGACCGCGGTCGACGAGCGCGGGAGGTCCGCGCAGACCTTCCTCGTCGACGTCGTCGTGCGCTCCGGTGGCCTGGAGCGGCGCGCGGTGGCGCGGGGCCAGGACATCTACGCGGTCACCGCGCCGCTCGCGGTCGAGGCGGTCCGCCGCATCCTCGCGGGGCAGACCAAGGCGGTCGGTGTGGTCTCCGCCGGAGAGCTCTTCGACGCGACCGACTTCCTGCGGGAGCTGTCCGCGCACATCTCGCTCGAACTGCGTCAGTAGCGGGGCCGGGCGGGGCACGGCGGGGCGGGGCACGGCAGGCGGAGTCGCGGGTCGGTGGCCGGGCGCGGAAAAAAGCTCGGCCGCCGCTGTCGAATCGGCGTGGTCCCGTTCGACGCATGGGTGAAGGCTTGATGGGGAGCCGGGCGGACGGTCCGCCCGGTGACCGGGCCGAGAAGGAGATGGCGACGATGCGCTTCATGATGATGGTGCGGGCCGACGAGACCACCGAGGCCGGTGTCCTGCCGTCCACCGAGCTGATCGACGCGATGAGCCGCTACAACGAGGAGCTGGTCAAGGCCGGGGTGCTGCTGGCCGCCGACGGCCTGCACCCCAGCGAGAAGGGCTTCCGGATCAGCTGGCCGGGCGGGAAGCCGACCGTGACCGACGGGCCGTTCACCGAGGCGAAGGAGCTGATCGCGGGCTACTGGCTGATCCAGGTGAAGTCGCCCGAGGAGGCCGTGGAGTGGGCCTGCCGGGTGCCCTTCGGCGAGGGCGGCACGCTGGAGCTGCGACAGATCTTCGAGCCCACCGAGTTCCCCGCCGAGGTGCTGCCGCCGGACGCGCTGGAGCGCGAGCGGGCGATGCGCGCGGAGGTGGAGCGCCAGCAGGCGGCCGCCCGGTAGCGATGCGGTGATCGGGCCGCCGTCCGCGGTTGGTGCGGTGGGGGTGCGCGAGCTTGCGGCCCCCGCCCGCCCGCTGCTCTGATGGGAAGCCGTGACGAGCTCTCAGCCGCCCGATCCCGACAGCGCCCCCGCCCACAGCGCCCCCGCCCACAGCGCCCCCGCCGACAGTGCCTCCTCCGGCAGCGCCCCCGCCCGCCGCGCGATCGCCGCGGTCTGGCGGATCGAGTCGCCGCGCCTTATCGCCGGGCTGGTCCGGATCGTGCGCGACCTCGACCTGGCCGAGGAGCTGGCCCAGGACGCGCTGGTCGCCGCGCTGGAGCAGTGGCCCGGTGAGGGGGTCCCGCGCAACCCGGGAGCCTGGCTGATGACCACCGCCAAACGCCGCGCGATCGACCTGGTGCGCCGCGAGCAGCGGCTGGCCGGCAAGCTCGACCGGTTCGGTCACCAGCTGGCCGCCGAGCCCGCGCCGGGCCCCGAGCAACTCGCCGAGCAGAGCGAGGAGATCGAGGACGACCTGCTCCGCCTGGTCTTCACCGCCTGCCACCCGGTGCTCGCCACCGAGGCAAGGGTGGCGCTCACCCTGCGGCTGCTCGGCGGGCTGACCACCGATGAGATCGCCCGCGCGTTCCTGGTCGCGGAGTCGACGGTGGCCCAGCGGATCGTCCGGGCCAAGCGGTCGCTGGCCCGGGCCGAGGTGCCGTTCGAGGTGCCGGCCGGTCCGGAGCTGGCCCGGCGGTTGGACTCGGTCCTGGAAGTCATCTATCTGATCTTCAACGAGGGCTACGCCGCGACGGCGGGCGACGACTGGATGCGTCCGGGCCTCTGCGAGGACGCGCTGCGCCTGGGCCGGGTGCTGGCCGAGCTGGTCCCGGGCGAGTCGGAGGTGCACGGGCTGGTCGCCCTGCTGGAGATCCAGGCCTCCCGGGCCGCGGCCAGGGCCGGGGTCGACGGTGCACCGGTGCTGCTGCTCGACCAGGACCGGGCCCGCTGGGACCAGTTGCTGATCCACCGCGGCCTGGCGGCGCTGGAGCGGGCCGAGCAACTGGCCGCGGGTCCGCTCGGCCCGTACGCGCTGCAGGCCTCGATCGCCGCCTGCCACGTGCGCGCGGGCAGCCCCGAGCGGACGGACTGGGTGCGGATCGCCGCCCTCTACGAGGCGCTGGCCCGGCGCGCGCCCTCGCCAGTGGTGGAGCTGAACCGCGCGGTGGCGCTGGGGATGGCCTTCGGCCCGGCCGTCGGGCTCGACCTGCTGGACCAGCTCCGCGAGGAGCCCGCCCTGCGCGGCTACCACCTGCTGCCCGCCGTCCGCGGCGACCTGCTGGCCAAGTTGGGGCGCCCGGCCGAGGCCCGGGCCGAGTTCGAGCGGGCCGCTGAGCTGACCCGCAACGGACGCGAGTGCGCCCTGCTGCTGGACCGGGCGGCGGCCTGCGGGCGGGCCGCGGGCCGCGACGCGTCGGCGAACGGCGGGGAACCGGTCGACTGACACCGCGTCACTCGGTGCCGAGGAAGTCGCGCACCACGCGCACCAGTTCGTCGGGCGCTCGTAGCGGTCGGCGGGATCCAGGAAGTCGAGTCGGGCTGACCGGTTCCTTCTTCGGTCGACGACGGTACGGGCGGGTGTCACGCGGGCGAATCGGTCAGTGGGAGGCAGGTCTAGCCTGACCCGATGACAGAAACTGACGATCATTCGAATGAGCCCGTTGACCTGGTCATCTTCGACTGCGACGGCGTCCTGGTGGACAGCGAGCGGATCGCGGTCCGGGTGCAGGTCGCGCTCGGTGCCGAGCTCGGCTGGCCGCTCACCGAGGCGGAGGTGATCGAGCGGTTCATCGGCCGCTCGACCGCCTCGATCGGCGCGCAGGTCGCCGAGCGGCTGGGCGGGGCGGTGGCCGCCGAGTGGCAGCGGTGCTTCGAGGAGCGGCACCGGGTGGCGGTGGACGAGGGGCTGGCCCCGGTGGACGGGATCGCACAGGCGCTGGCCGGTCTGCACCGCCCGTCCTGCGTGGCCTCCAGCGGCAGCCATGAGAAGATGCGCCACACCTTGGGGCGGACCGGGCTGTACGACTACTTCGACGGTCGGATCTTCAGCGCCACCGAGGTCGCCCGGGGCAAGCCGGCCCCCGACCTGTTCCAGCACGCGGCGGCCCGGATGGGCGTCCTCCCGCGGGCCTGCGTGGTGGTGGAGGACAGCGGCCCCGGGGTCCGCGCCGCCCGCGCGGCCGGCATGCGGGTGCTCGGCTACGCGGGCGGCCTGACCCCCGCCCAGCTGCTGGCCGAGGCGGGCGCGCAGCACGTCTTCCACGACATGCGCGAACTCCCCGGGCTGCTCGCCGCCCTGGCGGCAGGGGGTGGCCCCGGCGCCCCCAGCAGCCCTGATGGCCCTGACGGCGGGGACGGCGCCGCCGGCACGGCCGGGTACCAGGATGAGGCGGCCGCGCTGGCCGAGCAGTACGAGAGCGTCACCTTCGAGCAGGTCCACCGCGGGCTGCTGCACCTGCTGCCGTCCGCGCCCGCCCGGGTGCTGGACCTCGGGGCCGGCTCCGGCCGGGACGCCGCGGCGCTGGCCGCGCTGGGCCACACGGTGACCGCCGTCGAGCCCACCGCCGCGCTGCGCGAGCTCGGTGAGCGGCTGCACGCGGGGGCCGGCATCCGCTGGCTGGACGACGCACTCCCCGCGTTGCCCCGCCTCACGGCCGAGACGGCGCGGGCGGACGGGGCCGAGACGGCCGCCTCTCCGGCCGGGCAGGCCCGCTTCGACCTGATCCTGGTCACCGCGGTCTGGATGCACCTGGCGCCCGCCGAGCGGGCCGCGGCGATCGGCGCGGTGGCCGCGCTGCTCGCCCCCGGCGGCACCCTGCTGCTGACGCTGCGGCACGGCCCGGTGCCGGCCCGGCGGCGGATGTTCGCGGTGCGGCCCGAGGAGGTGCTGGCCCAGGCGCGGGCGGCGGGGCTGCGCCCGGTGCACCAGGGCGAGCGCGGTGATCTGCACGGGCGCCCCGACGTGCGCTGGACCGAGCTGGGCTTCGGCAGGGCCGGCCACGAGGCCGGCCGGCCGCGCTGAGCACCCCGAGACGCGTCGTGGGTCGGCGGGACGCGCCGCGACACCCCGAGCCACCCCGAGCCACGCCGTGCCGCGTGCGCCGCGGCCGCCCGTACCGCGTCAGGTCAGCAGCCGGGTGGCGTGGGCTCCGGCAGGTGCGTGGCGGCCCAGCTGCGCAGCTCGTCCAGCGCGGGGCGCAGGGCCCGGCCGGCCTCGGTCAGCTGGTAACTGACCCGCAGCGGCGGCCCCTCGTCCACCCGGCGCACCACCAGGCCGGCCTCGGCCAGTTCGGTCAGCCGGTCGGAGAGCATCCGCTCGCTGATCCCCGGGATCGCCCGGCGCAGCTGCGAGAAGTGGGCGGGGCCGTGGCTGAGCACCGCCACCACCAGCCCGGACCAGCGCTTGCCGAGCAGAATGAAGACCCGGGTCAGCGCCAGGTCGACCCCGGCGCACGGACCGAGCGCCGTGCCGGGCGCCGTCGCCGGGATCCCGCACGGCCCCTCCGGCGTCGGCAGTGTCCCGGTGGTGCCCACGCCCATCGGATCCAGCTCTGGCTCACCCATGCGTCCAGCGTACGGCCCAGCGGTGATGACTGCAGAAAAGTTAGCTGCTACGTTATTGCCAGCTGCAAACAAAACAGCAGCAACTGCTACCTGTATGGAGGACTGCCATGCCCACGCTGCTGCACATCGACTCGTCGGCCTTGACCGAGGGTTCGGTCTCCCGCGAGGTCGCCGCGACCTTCGCACGGGAGTGGCAGGAGGCCCACCCGGACGGCACGGTGGTCTACCGCGACCTCGGCGTCAGCCCGGTGCCGCACCTGAGCGGCACCGCGATCTCCGCCCAGTTCACCCCGGCCGAGCAGCGCACCCCGGAGCAGCACGCCGAGGTCGCGGTGCGCGAGGAGCTGATCGCCGAGCTGGAGCAGGCCGACGCGGTGCTGATCGGCGCCCCGATGTACAACTTCAGCGTTCCCTCCTCGCTGAAGGCCTGGCTCGACCAGGTGGTGTGGATGGGCCGCACCGGTGGCGAGGGCGGCTCGGTCGCCGGCAAGCCCCTCACGGTGGTCGCCTCGCGCGGCGGCGCGTACGGCGAGGGCACTCCGCGCGCCGAGTACGAGTTCCTGGTCAGCTACCTGGAGAAGGCCTTCACCGGTCTGCTGGGCATGGAGGTGGACTTCGTGGTCGCCGAGATGACGCTGGCCCGGGTCAACCCGGCGCTCGCCCAGTACATCGAGCACGCGGACGCCTCCAGGGCGCAGGCCCACACGGACGCGGCGGCCAAGGCCAGGGCGCTGGTCGAGCGGCTGGCGGAGCGGGTCGCGGTCTGACGCCCCGGCGGCGGACCGCCGGTGCGGCTGCCGGGCCGCCGGTGCTCACCCGCCCGGGTGCGGCTGCCGGGCGCGCGGGGCGGGCGGCTCCCAAGCTGGTCCCGACAGCCCCCAGTACGGCGGGGCGCGGGGAGAGCAGCGGACCAGGGAGAGCCAGTGACGTCGTCGCCACCGCCGCAGGACCGGGCCCACGGGAGCAGCCACGGGAACGGCGCGGGAGCGGGGGGCGAGCACGGCGAGGGCCCCGCCCCGGCGCTGGTCCCGGTCGGCGCCACGGCGGCCCCGCCACCCGGACCGCCGCTGGCGATCGAGGTGTTCACCGGTCCCGAGTCGGCCTTCTTCGCCACCTCCAGCCTGATCATCGGCGCCCGGGACGCGATCCTGGTGGACGCCCAGCTGACCCGCAGCGCGGGGCGCGAGCTGGCCGAGTGGATCGCGGGCAAGGGGCGCAACCTGCTGGCCGTGGTGATCACCCACCCGCACCCCGACCACTACTTCGGGGTCGAGGAGGTGCTGCGGCTCTTCCCGCACGCGCATGTGCTCGCGGCCCCGCCGGTGGTGGACGCGATCGCCGCGACGGCCGCCGAGAAGGTCCGGCAGTGGCGGCCGGTGTACGGCGACGACATCCCCGAGACGCCGATCCTGCCGCGCCCGCTGCGGCCGCAGCCGCTGATGATCGACCGTCAGCTGATCCGGGTGCTCTACCTGGGCCAGGGCGACTGCGCGACCAGCACCGTGGTGCACGTCCCGGCCTCGCGCACGGTGATCGCCGGTGACCTGGCCTGGAACGGGACCCATGTGTGGACCGCGGAGACCACCCCCGAGCAGCGCGCCGCCTGGATCCGCAACCTGGGCCGGATCGCCGACCTGGACGTGGACCGGGTGATCGCCGGGCACCGTGCCCCCGACCAGGGTGACGACGCTGCCCGGGTGCTCGCCTTCACCGGCGAGTACCTGCAGGACTTCGACCACCTGCTGGCCGAGCACCCGCACGACCCGGACGCCCTGATCGCGGCGGTCGGCGAGCGGTACGGGGAGCTGACGTTGCCGGCCGTGCTCGCCGCCGGGGCACAGGCGCAGGCGAACGGGCAGGCCGAGCCGCCCACCTCCCCGTAGCGGCCGTCCAGCCGTCCAGCCGACCCGCACGTAGCGGCGTGGCCCGGGGCCGGCGCGCCTCGACCGATACTGGGCGCATGACCGGTGCCGCCGTCCCACCCGACCCGACTCCCGCCGCTGCGGCTCCCGCTGCTCCCGCCCTCGCCGCCACCACCCGGTACGACGCGATCGTGCTCGCGGGCGGCGCGGCCCGCCGGCTCGGCGGCGCCGACAAGCCGCGGTTGACGGTCGGCGGCCGCAGCCTGCTGGACCGGGTCCTCGCCGCCTGTGCGCGGGCGGCGACCACAGTGGTGGTGGGCCCCGCGCCGAGCGGCGGGTCCACGTCCGACGGGCCGCATTGGACCAGGGAGCAGCCGCCCGGCGGTGGGCCGGTGGCCGCTGTCGCGGCCGGACTCGCGGATCCCGCGGTGACCGCGCCGGTGGTGCTGCTGCTCGCCGCGGACCTGCCGTTCCTCGACCGGGCGACGGTGCGCCGCCTGGTCGACGCCGTCAGCCCCGACGCCGTCAGCCCCGACGCCGTTAGCCCCGACGCCGTTAGCCCCGACGCCGTCAGGCCCGACGCTGCCAGCCCCGAAGCCGTCACCCGCGAGGCAGCCACCGCCGACGCCGCCGAGGTCGACGCCGCGGTGCTGGTCGACGCCGACGGCCGCGAGCAGCCGCTGGCCGCCGCCTACCGCACCGCGGCACTGCGCTCGGCGCTGGCGGCGCTCGGCGACCCGGCGGGCCTGCCGCTGCGCCGCCTCACCGGCGGGCTGCGCACCGCCCGGCTGGCCGACCCCGACGGCGTCTCGCAGGACTGCGACACCTGGCAGGACCTGGCCCGAGCTCGCCGCCGTGACCGGGACGGGGCGGGTCGGCACGGCTGAGCCGCCCCGTCCCGGCGGGCCGGCTCGCACCCCGCGCACCGCCCAGGTGAGCGAAACGACCCACTGCGCTCACCCGCGCGACACGGCAGCACGCCGTGGATCAGGCAGCATGGACCACCATGGAACGCACGTTGGACGACTGGATGGCCGAGGCCGCGGCCGAGCTGGGGATCGACCCGAAGGCCGACATCCGCGAACTGCTCGACCTCGCCCGGGTGGTGGCGCACGGGGTGGAGCGGCCGGCCGCTCCGCTGACCACCTTCCTGGCCGGCTACGCGGCCGGGGCCCGTGGTGGCGGGGACGAAGCGGTGGGTGAGGTCGTGCGGCGGCTGACCGCGCTGGCCGAGCGCTGGGTCGCCCGCGCGGCCGCCGAGCAGCCGTCGCAGCCGCCGTCCGCACAGGAGCCCTCCGCCCAGTCGCAGTCGCAGCCACCGTCGGGGTCGCCGACCGCCGGGCAGCCGTGAGCGCCGCCGCGCCACCGGTGGGCACGGCCGGCACCGCCACCCCCACGCCGGTGGCCTCCTGGCCGCGGGCCCGCGCGATCGCCCGCCAGGCGGCAGCCCGGCCGCTGCCCGCCGTCGAGCGCGAGCTCGCGGCCGCGCTCGGCCACACCCTGGCCGCACCGCTGGCCGCGCTCACCGACCTGCCCGCCTTCGACACCTCCGCGATGGACGGCTGGGCGGTGGCGGGCCCGGGGCCGTGGCGGCTGGCCGGCCGGGTGCTGGCCGGGCGCACCCCGCCGCCGCTGGCAGACGGCTGGGCCACCGGGATCGCCACCGGCGCCCAGCTGCCGCCCGGCGCCACCGCCGTGCTGCGCCGTGAGCACGGCCGGGTCGAGCGCCCCGCCCTGGCCTCCGGCACCCTGCACCCGACCGGCCGCGCCGAGCTGGCGCCCGGGCAGGACGTGCGCCCGCGCGGGCAGGAGTGCCGCAGCGGTGAGGAGCTGCTGCCGGCCGGGACCCCGGTGACCGCGGCCGTCCTGGGCCTCGCCGCGGCCTGCGGCTACGACACGCTGACGGTCCGTCGCCGGCCCACCGTCGAGCTGCTGGTGCTCGGCGACGAGCTGCTGCCCTCCGGCCTGCCGGGGCCCGGGCTGGTGCGCGACGCGCTCGGGCCGCTGCTGCAGCCCTGGCTCGGCGCGGCGGGTGCCGAACTGCTGGGGCGGCGCACGGTCCGCGACGATTTCGCGCTGCTGCGGGACGCCGTGCGGTACTCGACGGCCGAGGTGGTGGTGACCACCGGTGGTACCGCGGCCGGCCCGGTGGACTTCCTGCACGCGGCGCTCGCCGAGTGCGGTGCCCGGCTGCTGGTCGACGGGGTGGCGGTCCGTCCCGGGCACCCGATGCTGCTGGCCGAGCTGCCGCCGGCCGCCCCGGGGACCGGGCCAGTGCGCCACCTGGTCGGGCTGCCGGGCAACCCGCTGGCCGCGGTGGCCGGCGCCGTGACCTTGGCGCTGCCGCTATTGGACGCGCTCAGCGGGCGCCGGACGGGCCCCGGGCGCTTCGCGCGCGCCGGCGCCGCACTGCCGGGCCACCCCGAGGACACCCGGTTGCTGCCGGTGCGCTCGACCGCCGACGGCCCGGTGCCGCTGGCCTTCGACGGCCCCGCCATGCTGCGCGGCCTGGCGCTCGCGCAGGCGCTGGCGGTGGTCCCGCCGGGCGGCCTGGCGGCGGGGGAGCCGGTGGAGCTGCTGGGCGTGCCGGGGTGAGGGGGTGAAGGCCGGCGAGGCGGACGCCCGGATCGTGCTGCCCGCCCGGCGCGGCGTGCCGCCGCTGCGCCAGGTCGGGCTGCGGGTGGCGATCGCGCTGGCCGTGCTGGTGGCCACCACGCTGCTCGTCTACCTGGACCGCGCCGGCTACCACGACAACGCGCACGACACCCTCTCGCTGCTGGACGCCGCCTACTACGCCACCGTCACCCTCTCCACCACCGGCTACGGCGACATCACCCCGGTCAGCGACGGCGCGCGGCTGGCCAACATCCTGGTGATCACCCCGCTGCGCGTGGTCTTCCTGATCATCCTGGTCGGCACCACCCTGGAGGTGCTGGCCGAACGGACCCGCCGGCAGTGGCGGATCGGACGTTGGAGGTCCTCCGTGCACGACCACGCGGTGATCGTCGGATACGGCACCAAGGGGCGCAGCGCCGTGCAGACGCTGCTCGGCCAGGGGCTGGGCAAGGAGCGGATCGTGGTGGTCGACCCGCAGCGCCGGGTGGTCGAGCAGGCCGCCCTGGACGGTCTGACCGGCGTGGTGGGCGACGCCACCAGGACCGACACGCTGCTGCGCGCCGAGGTGCCGAAGGCCGCCCAGGTGGTGGTGGCCACCGAGCGGGACGACACCGCCGTGTTGGTCGCCCTGACGGTCCGCCAGCTCAACCGGGCCGCCACCCTGGTCGCCGCCGTCCGGGAGGACGAGAACGCCCCGCTGCTGCGGCAGAGCGGGGCGGACGTGGTGGTGACCAGCTCCAGTTCGGCCGGGCGACTGCTCGGCATGTCGATGCTCAGCCCGAACGCCGGCGCGGTGATGGAGGACCTGCTCACCTACGGCAAGGGCCTGAACGTCGTCGAGCGCCCGGTCACCCGGGCCGAGGCCGGGCAGAGCCCGAGGGCCTGCCCGGACCTGGTGGTGGCGGTGGTCCGGGGCCGGCGGGTGCTCGACTTCGCCGACCCCGAGGCCGCCGAGCTGCGGCTGACCGACCGGGTGATCACCATCCAGCGGTCCACCCCGGTCGGCTAGGGCCTCTCGTCGGCTCGGCTCGGCTCGGGTCGGCTCGGGTTGGCTCGGGTTGGCTCGGCTCAACTCAAATCAGCCCAGCCCAGCCCAGCCCAGCCCAGCCCAGCTCCGCTCAGGCGCCGGCCCGCTCCGCCGCCAGCACCGTGTGCCGCAGCAGCAGCGCGGTGGTCACCGGGCCGACACCGCCCGGCACCGGGGTCAGCGCGCCGGCCCGTTCGGCGGCCTCGGGGGCCACATCGCCGACCAGGCCGCCCTCGGGGGTCGGGTTGGTGCCGACGTCGATCACCACCGCGCCGGGGCGCACGTGCTCCGCCGTGATCAGCCCGGCCCGGCCGACCGCCGCGACCAGCACCTCGGCGGTGGTGGTGACGGTCGCCAGGTCGGCCGTGCGCGAGTGGCAGACCGTCACCGTGGCGTCCCGGTCGAGCAGCAGGTGCGCGGCCGGCTTGCCGACCACCGTGGAGCGCCCCACCACCACGGCCTGACGACCGCTCAGCTGCACCTTGTGATGGTCGAGCAGTGCCACCACGGCCTCGGCGGTGGCCGGGGGGAAGGCCGGCAGGCCGCTGGCCAGCCGGCCCAGTGAGAGCGGGTTGGCACCGTCGACGTCCTTCTCGAAGGCGATCGCCGAGGCCAGCTCCTCCAGGGTCGTCCCGGCGGGGAGCGGGGTCTGCAGCATCAGGCCGTGCACGGCGGGGTCCGCGCTGAGCTCGGCCAGCAGCGCGCTGATCGCGGCGGGGTCGGCGTCGGCGCCCAGGTCGTGGACGGCGCACTCCAGGCCGGTCTTCTCGGCGGCGCGCACGATCGAGCGGACGTACCAGGCGCTGGACTCATCGGCGGTGGCGGTGACCACGCACAGCCGGGGGCGGCGGCCGAGGGCCGCGAGCTCCGCGGCGCGGGCGGCGGCCTCGGCCCGGATCGAGGCGGCCAGCTCGGTGCCGGACAGGACGGCGGCGGTCACTTGGCCAGCTCCGCCCGGACGGCGGCGGTGACCCGCTCGGCGCGGGCCGCGATCTCGTCCACCCGGGCGGTGTCCGCCAGCAGCGCCTCACGGGTGCGTTCGTCGCGGATCCCGGACAGGTTGACCTCCACGTTGACCCGGGCGGTGGTGGCCGCCGCGCGGGCCGCCTCGGCCGCGGCCGCGATGTCGGTGACCACGTTCGGGTTGCCGATCGGCAGCAGGGTCTCGGCCAGTTCGACGGCGTCCAGCGCGACGGTGATCACCTCGGCCGGCGGCCGGGCGGCGTCGGCCAGCGCCCGGGCGATCGCGGCCGAGCGCGCCGCCTTGGCGGCCTCGTCGTCCTTGGGCAGCCGGTAGGCGTCGGTGACGGCGGTGAAGGCCGCCGCGTCCTGCTCGGCCAGGGTCAGCGCCCGGCCGCGCAGCGTGTCGCTCTCCCGGATGATCCGCTCCACCACCGGCTGGTGTGCGGCGTACTTCTCTCCGGTGCTGTAGCGGGCCACCATGGCGAGCAGCGCGCCCGCCTGCGCGGCGTGCAGCGCGGCCGAGGCACCGCCCCCAGGAGCGGGGACCCGGTCGGCCAGGCGGTCCAGGAATTCGCTGATGGTGTCTTCGCGCACGACGGCTCTTCCTCGCAGGGGGGTCGGTACGCGCATTGTCGCATAGCTGACGGGTCGTCAGATGTCTTGCCGGGACGGCGCCGCGAGCGGTCGGTGATCCTCCGCTCTTGACGCCGGAACAGGTCTAGTCCATCGTCGTCACCGTACGCTTCGCCTCGCCCTGCCGCCCCCACCGGAGGACTCTGTGCGCAAGCTCAACTCCGCTATGTCCATGCTCAGTTCAGTCGCACTGTTGGCCACGGGACTGCTCGCGCTGGCGGTCCCGGCGCACGCCGACGGCAGCAATCTGGTGGTCAACTCCGGCTTCGAGACCGGTGACCTGACCGGGTGGAGCTGCGACGCCGGCACCGGCTCGGTGGTCGGCTCGCCGGTCCACTCCGGCAGCCACGCGCTGGCCGGCGCGGCCGGCGCGAGCGACGACGCGCAGTGCGTCCAGACCGTGGCCGTCCAACCGAACTCGGCCTACACGCTATCGGCGTACGTCCAGGGCGCCTACGTCTACCTGGGCGCGACCGGCTACAGCTCGACCTGGACGCCGGGCACCGGCGGCGGCTGGCAGCAGCTGACCACCGGCTTCACCACCGGCGCCTCGACCACCTCGGTCACCCTCTACCTGCACGGCTGGTACGGCCAGGGCACCTACCTCGCCGACGACGTCTCGCTGACCGGCCCCGGCGGCGGCCCCGCGCAGGGCCCGGCCACTCCCACGGGCCTGGCCGTCTCGGCCAGCACTGCCTCCTCGATCTCGCTGGCCTGGACCGAGCCGGGCACCGGCTCCGCGGCCACCTCGTACCAGGTCCGCGAAGGCTCGACCGTGGTCGCCACCAGCACCGCCACCGCGGCCACCGTCACGGGCCTCGCGGCCGGCACCAGCCACACCTACACCGTCACCGCGCTCGACGCGGCCGGCCACGCCTCCGCCGCCAGCGCCCCGGTGACCGCGAGCACCCGGAGCGGCGGCGGCACCGGCGCCGCCTGGCACCCGTCCTACCTGTCGATCGGCAGCGTCTACACGCCCGGCACCGGCGTCGACAGCTTCTTCAACGGCCTCAAGGCGCACGGCAAGCTGCCGGACTACGGGTACGAGTACCTGACCGGCGACAACTTCGGCAACTGGGCCGCCACCACCACGACCATGGTCCAGCACTCCGCCCAGCTCGGGATGACCCCGGTCATGGTCGAGTACGGGATGAACGGCAACGTCGACGGCACCAGCGTCGACTACACCAACATGCAGAGCGCGAGCTGGCTGACCACCTACTTCCAGTCGCTCAAGAACGCCGCGACGGCGGCGAACGCGGCCGCCCCGGGCAAGCCGGTGGGCTGGGTGATCGAGCCCGACATGCTCGGCTACCTGCAGCAGAACTACGCGGCCCAGTACGGCGGCGACGCCACCAGGTTCCCGGCCGCCACCAGCGCGGCGTACGCCTCCGGGGTGCTGAGCGGCAGCGGCGACCCGGCCTTCGGCAACAACCTCACCGGCCTGGTCCAGGCGATCTCCTACACGATCAAGAAGTACGACCCGGCGGCCTTCCTCGGCTGGCAGGTCAACACCTGGGGCGTGCGCGACGCGCTCAAGGACACCGACACCATGGGCTGGACCGCGGGCCGCCAGTCGGTCGCCTCGACCGGCAGCCAGGTCGCCGCGTTCCTGGAGAGCGCGGACATCGGCTACCAGGCCGACTTCGTCGCCTTCGACCAGTGGGGCCAGGACTTCGGCATCCTGCACGACCCCGACCCCGCCGCCGACGTGCGGTACCTGAACGCGGCGCACTGGAGCAACTACCTGCTCTACGTCCAGACGATCCGTCAGTCCCTGGGCCTGCCGGCGGTGCTGTGGCAGATCGCGGTGGGGCACCTCAACTCCACCAGGACGCCGAGCCCGACGTACTTCAACGCCTCCGGCACCTTCCCCGACCTGGACAACACGAGCGCCGAGGAGAACGAGGACTCCGCCTCGACCTTCTTCTACGGCGACTCCTTCACCTCCAGCGGCAACAACCTGGCCTTCTACAGCAGCGATCCGGGCGCCGACCCGAAGGTCTCGGTGAGCGGCTCCACCGTCACCTGGGGCTCGCACCTGCCGGAGGCGGCCGCGGCGGGTGTGGTGGCCGTCCTGTTCGGCGCCGGCACCGGGACCAGCACCTACGGCGTGCCGGAGACCTCGGGCACCGACCAGAGCGGCCCCGGCGACTTCGGCTACTGGGCCACCCGGACCCAGTCCTACCTCGCGGCCCCCACCCCGTTGCCCTAGCGGTGGTGGCGGTGGTGGCGGTCGCCCCGGTCGAGGGGTGCGCCGAGTAGCGTCGGGCCATGTTCGCATTCACGATCCCTGAGCCCGGCGGTCCCGACGCACTGAGCTGGACCGAGGTGGACGACCCGGTACCCGGCGAGGGCGAGGCCCTGGTCGAGGTGGCCGCCACCGCCGTCAACCGCGCCGACCTGATGCAGCGGCAGGGCCGCTACAACCCGCCGCCCGGCGCCTCCCCCTACCCGGGGCTGGAGTGCTCCGGGCGGATCACCGCGCTGGGCCCCGGCGTGGCCGGCTGGGCGGTCGGCGACGAGGTCTGCGCCCTGCTGGCCGGCGGCGGCTACGCCGAGCAGGTCGCGGTGCCGGTCGGCCAGCTGCTGCCGATCCCGCGCGGCCTCGGCCTGGTCGCCGCGGCCGCGCTGCCGGAGGTGGCGGCCACGGTCTGGTCCAACGTCTTCATGGTGGCCCACCTGCGCCCTGGCGAGACGGTGCTGCTGCACGGTGGTGCGAGCGGGATCGGGACGATGGCGACCCAGTTGGCGAAGGCGGTGGGTGCGCGGGTGGTGGTGACCGCCGGGAGCGCGAAGAAGCTGGCGCGGTGCGCGGAGCTGGGCGCGGATGTCGGGATCAACTACCGCGAGCGTGATTTCGTCGAGGTGGTGCGGGAGGTGACGGGTGGTCACGGAGCGGACGTGATCCTGGACATCATGGGTGCCAAGTACCTGCAGCGGAACGTGGACGCGCTGGCGGTCAGCGGGCGGCTGGTGATCATCGGACTGCAGGGCGGCACCAAGGGAGAGATCGACCTCTCCACCCTGCTGGCCAAGCGGGCGGCGGTGGTGGCCACCTCGCTGCGCCCGCGGCCGCTGGCGGAGAAGGCGGCGATCGTGGCGGCGGTGCGTGAGCACGTGTGGCCGCTGGTGGAGTCGGGGGTGGTGAAGCCGGTGATCGACCGGGTGCTCCCGCTGACCGAGGCGGCCCAGGCGCACCGGGCGCTGGAGGCGGGCGAGCACGTGGGCAAGGTCGTGCTGCAGGTCTGAACGGGGCCGGGGCGGGCCCGGAGCGGGACCCGCCCCGGCTCACGGAACCCTGGCCACCACTGTGCCGGTGGTCCCCCTGGTGACCGACGCGTCGGTGCGTTCAGCGCTCATGCGCACGTCGGAGCCCGGTCACAGGAACGTGCGCACCTGGCCCCAGACCTCGATCAACCGTTCGCGGGACACCTCGGGGACCTGGTGGCCGAGTTCCCGTACCCGGGCCACGAACTCCCCGGGCAGAGCGGCGTGGTAGGTCTGGAGGTAGAACCAGAGGTCGCCGCGCCAGACCCACTCACCGTCAGTGAAGAGCGAGTCGCCGCCGAGGATCCGGTAGTCGCTGCCCAGGACGTCGCGCAGAGAGCCCATGGCGCTGAAGAGTTCGCTGCCGTCGCGCAGGTACGCGGTGATGGCGGCCTCGTCGGGCAGGGGGTCCCCGCCGACCAGGTCGGTCAGCCGGCCGACCGGTTCGCCCGCCTCGGCCGGCCAGAACTCCTGGTAGAAACCGAGGATCTGCACGGGGTCTCCTAGTGGTCGGTGAGTCATTGGGTCATTGGGTCATGGGCAGGAAGGTCCGCCAGTAGCCTTCCCCGAAGATCTGGGGCTCCTGGCCGGCACCCAGCGCGGGGACGGTACCCACCTTATTGGTGGGGGCCATGACCGGGACGCCGAGCTCGTTGGCGAGGGTCTGGGCCGCCGGGACCTCCGCGATCCCGTCACCGACCGTGCCGGAGTGGCAGGAGACGAGTCGGATCGGGCCGCCTTCGTAGTAGGGGCTGTTGCGGATGGCGTCCGCGATGTGGCCCGGGTGGGTGTCGCCGCCCGAGAACCCCTTGCCGGCGGCGTTGATCCGGCCGGGCTCGAAGTACCCCTGGTTGTTCCCGTGGATCACCACGTCGTGGTAGCCGGGCTTGGGCGCGACGTTGTCGAAGTTGGACACCGTGCTGGAGTCGTAGCCGACGGCCGTGGACCCGGGGCGGTAGTACACGGGGTCGCCGGTCGGTAGCGCGCCGTCCCCGGGGATCCTCGGCGGCACTGGGAAGTCGGACTTGTCGTCGTTCTGGGCGGCGCGCTGACGTCGGGTGCCCATCTGGTCGGGCGCGGGGTCGTCGTTCCCCCTGCCCCCCGGTGCGGCGGCTCCGCCGATGATGCCGGCCGCAAGGTCGAGGGGGTCGATGCTGCCGCCGTTGAAGACGGCGTCCTGGCCGGCCGCCATGCCGCCGCCGACGAGCATGCGGCCGGGCATGGTGCTGAGGGCGTTGAGAGCGGGGGCGAGGGTGTCGCTGGATTCGGCGAGGATCTTGGCGCCGGCGCCGAAGCCGCTGGCGGCGCCGCCGGCGATGCCGCCGGTTTCGGCGGCGTCGAGGATCTCGGTGCCGCTGATGCCCTTCTGGTCGCCGAAGGCGATCTTGATGGGCTGGGCGACCGCGAGGTCGACGGTGGCGGATTCGGCGGCGCCGAAGACGGCCCCGGTCAGGACGGTGCCGGCGATGGTGGCGACGGTTTCGGAGACGGTGACGCCGACCGCGGCGGCCGCGCTGACGATGCCGGCGGCGGCCCCGTCCGCGGCGGCCTCGGAGAGGCCGCCGGTGAAGAACGCCAGGGCCGTGCCGGCGATCAGGACGCCGCCGACGAGGGCGATCTTCTCTTCCAACTGGTGCTTGGCCTTGCCGACTTCGTCGGCGTACTGGGTGAAGGCCTTGGCGATCTGGCGGCAGGCGTCGGAGGTGTCGTGGAGCCAGCCCTTGCCGCTGTCGTAGTACTGGGCCCAGAACTTGCCGAAGGCGTCCACGGCGGGGCCCGAGTTGTCGTGGACGATGCCCTGGGCGGTGGTGTTGGCCTTGGAACAGACGTCGTCGATGGCGTCGGCGCAGTCGCTCCAGGCCTTGGCGGCTCTGCGCAGTCCGTCCTCGTCGGCGTCGGGCCACCACATGCCGGTGAGGTCGCGGACGGTCTTCTCGGCGTCCTGGGTCAGCCCCATTACTCGCCGGCCTTCAGCGAGGTGGCGGCGGTGGTGTCGGTGCCCTGATGGTTGCCGGCCATGGCTTCCAGGCCGAGGTGGATGCTGGCCATGCCCTGGACGAGGACGCCCAGCGACTTGACCAGGGCGGTGTGTCGGGGGTCGTAGGCGTCGCCGAACTTCTTGCCCTGGTCGTCCGCGCCCCACGGTGAGCCGAGGTCCTTGAGGGTGGACTCCAGGTTGGTGACGGCCGACCCCAGGCGGTCGCTCTGGGTGGTGAAGTCCGGTGCGGCCGTGAGGATGTCGGCCGGATGGACCGAGAAGCCGGCACCGCCACCAGTGGAGTCGGTCATGAGTCCCCCCATTACGTATGACCAGTCAGATAGATGGTATCTACCGTGAACAGGGGATTTTTGAGGGGCGGATGTGTGACAGAGGTGCGACGCGTGGGGGCTTCTTGACAGGCTCCGACGTCCGAGGTGGTGGTGCGGGAGGTGACGCGGCAACGGGCCGGTGGCCGGGGGAGCTGGCCCCGGCCACCGGCCCGTTGCCGGGCGCCTGCTCGCCGGTCAGCGGCGGTAGCCGGGCTCCTCGCGGTAGTTGACCAGCGCCCAGATGATGAAGACGTCGATGGCGATCACCACCAGCGACCAGAGCGGGTAGTACGGGACGAAGACGAACTGGGCGATCAGCGACAGCCCCGTCAGCGCGACGCCGGTCCAGCGCGCCCAGCCCGCCCCGCTGAGCACCCCGACGCCGACCAGTGCGATCAGCACGCCGAGCGCCAGGTGGATCCAGCCCCAGGAGGTCAGGTCGAAGCGGAAGACGTAGCGCGGGGTGGCGACGAAGACCTGGTCCTTGGCGATGCCCATGATGCCCTGGAAGACCGCGAGCAGGCCGTTGACCAGCATCAGGACACCCGCGAACATGGTGCCGCCGTCGGCCCAGCCGCTGCCGCGGGGCGGGCCGGTGGGACGGCCGGGTCGGTTGGCGCTGCTACTGGTGCTGCTGCTGGTACTGCTGCTACTGCTGCTGCTACTGGTGCCGCTGGGGCGTTCGGGGTCGGGCTGGGGGTCGCGGTACTGGCCGGTGGACATGGTGGCGGCTCCTGTCTGGTCGTGCGGCCGTGTGCCGCCACTTCCGACGAATGCCTCATGACGAATGCCTCATATCAGACATTCCGATGATCGTGAGTCTAGGAGTGCGCCATCCGTGCTGCATCTCGCCCGGCTGTCCCGCCTGCCCCGCTCCCGCCCGCCTGCCCCGCTCCCGCCCGTCGGCGGCGGCCAACGCGAGGTCCGATGACCGCCAGCGCCGGCCGCCGCGCCCGCCGAGAGTGGAGCCGCGGGCCGGCCCCGAGCCGCCCGCGTCCTGCGACCCCCTGCGCGAGAGGCGAGACATGCACGTGGTGCCCGGGCTCAAGGTGCTGTACTTCGGAACCCCGGTGGTGCTGATCAGTTCCAGGAACGAGGACGGCAGCGCGAACCTCGCCCCGATGTCCTCGGCGTGGTGGCTGGGCCGGCACGCCATGCTCGGCATGGGGACCGCCAGCAGGACGGTGGAGAACCTGCTGCGCGAGCGTGAGTGCGTGCTCAACCTGCCGTCCGCCGCGATGGCGCAGGCGGTGGACCGGATCGCGATGACCACCGGCAATCCGGCCATGTCACCGACCAAGGAGCGGCAGGGCTACCGCTACGAGCCCGACAAGTTCGCCCTCGGCGGCCTGACCGAGCAGGCCTCGGAGCTGGTGGCGCCGCCCCGGGTCGCCCAGTGCCCGGTCCAGTTGGAGTGCCGGGTCATCGCCTCGCACCCGTTCGGCGACCCCGTCGCGTCCCGGACGGTGGCCATCCAGGTCGAGGTGCTGCGCGCCCATGTCGCCGAGGAGTTGGTCATCCCGGGGACCGGTTACGTGGACCCGGTGGGCTGGGACCCGCTGATCATGAAGTTCTGCGAGTACTTCGGTGGCGGCGCCAACGTCCATCCCTCGCGCCTGGCCGAGGGCTGGGCGATGCCGCACGGGCTGCCGGTCGCGGCCGGCAGCGGCCGCTGACGACACGCCGGGCGGATGAGCCGCCGACCGGGGCCCGGTTCTGATGGTCTCTGCGGGACCTGACCAACGCCCCGAGAAGGACCCGGACCCGGCCCATGACCGTCACCATCGCCCTGTTCACCCAGGACCTGCGGTTGCACGACAACCCGGTGCTGCACGCGGCCCTCGCCGACGGGGACGAGGTGGTCCCGCTCTTCGTGCTGGACCAGGACCTCGCGGCCACCGGCTTCGCGGTGCCCAACCGGCAGGCGTTCCTGCTGGACTGCCTGGTCGATCTGGACGCCTCGCTGCGCGCGGTCGGCGGGCGACTGGTGCTCCGCCAGGGCCGCACCGCGGACGAGGTGGCCCGGCTGGTCGAGCAGACCGGGGCCGCCTCGATCCACCTCGCCGCCGGGGTCAGCGGTTTCGCCGCGCGGCGCGAGCGCGAGCTGCGCGAGCGGTTCGGGGCCCGGCTGCGGGTGCACGACGCCTCGCTGACCGCGCTCGCGCCGGGCGCCGTCACCCCGGTGGGGAAGGACCACTACGCGGTCTTCACCCCGTACTTCCGGGCCTGGCAGCGGGCCGAGCGGCGCACCGTCCGGCGGGCGCCGCGGGCCGTGCGGGTGCCGGACGGGGTCCAGGGCGTGCCGCTGCCGAGGGCGCGCGCGGACTCGCCCGCGCTCCCGCCGGGCGGTGAGAGCGCGGGGCGGCGGCTGTGGCGGGCCTGGTCCCCCGACCGGTACGAGGAACAGCACGACGACCTCGCCGCCGACGGCACCTCGCGCCTGTCGCCCTACCTGCACTTCGGTTGCCTCTCCGCGGGCGAGCTGGTCGCGCAGGCCGTGCGGCGCGGCGGGCCCGGTGCCGAGGCCTTCGTGCGCCAACTGGCCTGGCGCGACTTCCACCACCAGGTCCTGGCCGCCCGCCCGCAGGCGGCCCGACTGGACTACCGGAGCAAGGGCGACCGGTGGCCGTACCACGAGCGGGAGGTCGAGGCCTGGCGGCGGGGCCGCACCGGCTACCCGATCGTGGACGCCGGGCTGCGCCAGCTCGCCGCCGAGGGCTGGATGCACAACCGGGCCCGGCTGCTCACCGCCTGCTTCCTCAGCAAGACGCTCTACCAGGACTGGCGGATCGGCGCCCGGCACTTCCTCTCGCTGCTGGTCGACGGCGATCTGGCCAACAACCAGCTGAACTGGCAGTGGGTGGCCGGCACCGGTACCGACACCCGCCCCAACCGGGTGCTCAACCCCCTGGTCCAGGCGGACCGCTACGACCCCGAGGGCACCTACGTGCGCCGCTGGGTGCCGGAGCTCGCGGGCATCCCCGGGCGGGCCGTGCACCGGCCCTGGCTGCTGGCGGACCGGCCCGACTATCCGGAGCCGATCATCGACCCCGGGCTGCTCGCGGCCCGGCTGCGGCAGGCCCGGGGCCTGGACTGAGCGCGGGTACGGCCATCGGGCGCCGGCGCCGGGCGCTGGGCCGGGCCGGGCGGGGGTCCGTTCCGTCCGGCATGCCCGGCGCGGCGGGCTGTGTGACGCTGGAGCGGAGCTGTCCCGCCGCCGGCGGCCCCTCGGGGCACCGGCCGTCGGAAGGACCGTCGTCCGTGGCCAAGACCTCGCTCTCGTCGCTCCCGCTCTCTGCCACTTCCCGTTCTTCCCGCTCCTCCCGGTTCTCCGCCGCCCCCGGCAGCGAGCCCCGGCCCCGGCCCCGCCGCCGGGGCGCGCGCCGGACCGGGCCACTGGCGGCCGGAGTCGCCCTGACGGCACCGGTGCTGCTCGCGCTGCTGATACCCGTCGCCGCCGCGCAGGCCGCCACCGGGGGCGCGCTGCCGGTGGCCGAGCCGGTCAATTCCGCCTCGCAGGGCCCCGAGCGCCCGTTCCCGCTGCTGCGGCCGATGCCCGAACCCGGGGCGGAGTCCGCCGATCCGGCCTCGGACCAGCCGGGGGCGTGGGCCTCCGACGCCTCCGTGCCGGCCCCGGCCGCCGCCCCCGTGCCCGCCGCCGCGCCGACCGAGGCCGCCGCGACCGCCGGCTCCGCGCTCCCGGGTGACCCGGGCGCACTCACGAGCACCGCCCCGGGGCCGGCCACGCCGGGTCCGGGCCTGCCGGGCGCCGCCGAGCCGGGCACGGCAGCCCCGGGCGGTGCGCCGCCCACCGCGGCGGCCGCCCAGAGCCCGGCGGCCGACCCACCGGGCGCCACGGCCCCGGGGACCACGGCCCCGACCGCCGTGGCCGCCCACCCGTCGGAGGCCGCGCCGTCCAGGCCCGCGGCGGATCCGACCCGCCGGCCGCGCCCGACACCGGAGCGGACCACGGCGCCGAGCGACCAGCCCGCGCCCACCGCTGATCCCGTCGGTCCCACTGGTCCCACCGTCCCGGGTGAGCCCGCTGACGCGGCCGACCCCGCCGGCGCCGGTGACCCGGGAGTCGTGGTCATCCCGGCCGCCGCCCCGCCCACCGCGGACCCGGCGATCGGCGGGGCACTGCCGGCCGACCCCCCGGCCGCCTCCGCACCGGCCCCGGCCGGCCCGGCGGACGCGGGCCCGCCCGCTGCCGCGGCCCCCGCCACAGACCCCGCCCCAGACCCCGCCATCGATCCGCAGGCCGCCGATCCGCAGGCCAACGGCCCGCAGGCGGCCGCCGGGCGCCAGAGCGCGAGCGCGGTGCGGCTGCGCGGCCCGGTGGTGCTGGTGCTGCCGCTGGGCGCCGGGCTCGTGCTGATCGGCCTCGGGCTGGCCCTGGTGGGAGTGCGGCTGCGCCGCGGCTGACCCGGGCCGGCCGTGGTCGGTTGACCCTCCCACCGGCCGAAGCATATGAAGGAGTTATGACGAAGCCGCTGAACGAACGGCCCGAGCACGAGCCGTACCAGGGATCGAAGGGACCGGACGGTCTGTCCGAGGAGGGCCCGCAGCAGGTGCTGATCGTCGGCCCGGACGGGATGGCGGTCGGCACCGCGCCGCAGGGCGCCGGACGTGCCTTCGGCCGGACGGGTGAGGAGGGGGAGCACCGCGAGCTGCCGGTGACCGAGATGGTCGAGCAGCCCGCCAAGGTGATGCGGATCGGCAGCATGATCAAGCAGCTGCTGGAGGAGGTCCGCGCGGCTCCGCTCGACGAGGCCAGCCGGGTCCGGTTGAAGAACATCCACGCCAGCTCGATCAAGGAGCTGGAGCTCGGCCTGGCCCCGGAGTTGGTGGCGGAGCTGGAGCGGCTCTCGCTGCCGTTCACCGAGGACACCATCCCGACCGAGGCGGAGCTGCGGATCGCCCAGGCCCAGCTGGTCGGCTGGCTGGAGGGCCTCTTCCACGGCATCCAGACCGCGCTCTTCGCCCAGCAGATGGCCGCCCGCGCGCAGTTGGAGCAGATGCGCCGCGCCCTGCCGCCGGGCAGCGCCCCGCAGGACCTGGACTTCGAGGAGCCCGGCGAGGGCCGCGGCATCCGCTCCGGTCCCTACCTGTAGCGGACCCGCGGCCTTCGGCACCGCCACGCCACCGCGCCCCGCAACCGTGCCGGGGAGCGGTGGCGTCCAGCGGTGGGGCAGCCGATACCCTGACCCCTGTCGACGGCCCGCCGAGGGGGAAGCAGAGGACCATGAGCGAGGACGGCAGCACCGGAGTGGACCAACCGCAGGGGCAGCTCCACTCGCTGGGCCATGGCCGGTACGTCCTGAAGCGCCTGCTGGGCGAGGGCGGCATGGCCTCGGTCCACCTGGCGCACGACAACGTGCTGGGCCGCAACGTGGCGGTGAAGACGCTGCACACCGAGCTGGGCCGGGAGCAGTCCTTCCGCGAGCGCTTCCGCCGCGAGGCGCAGGCCGTCGCGCGGCTGTCGCACTCCAACATCGTCACTGTCTACGACAGCGGCGAGGAGGTGGCGCGGGACGGGGCCACCACGCCCTACATCGTCATGGAGTACGTCGAGGGCCAGTCGCTGCGCGACGTGCTCAACCAGGCGATCGCCGAGCACGGCGCGATGCCCACCGATCAGGCGCTGCGGATCACCGGCGCGGTGCTGGCCGCCCTGGACACCTCGCACGACCAGGGCCTGGTGCACCGCGACATCAAGCCGGGCAACGTCATGGTGAACACCAAGGGCGAGGTCAAGGTGATGGACTTCGGCATCGCCCGGGCCATGCAGTCGGGGGTCACCTCGATGACCCAGACCGGCATGGTGGTCGGCACCCCGCAGTACCTCTCGCCCGAGCAGGCGCTGGGCAAGAGCGTGGACGCCCGCTCCGACCTCTACTCGGTCGGCTGCATGCTCTTCGAACTGCTCACCGGCCAGCTGCCGTTCGACGGGGACTCGCCGTTCTCCATCGCCTACAAGCACGTCCAGGAGCCGCCGCCGGCGCCCTCCAGCGTGAACCGCGCGGTCACCCCCGCGGTGGACGCGCTGGTGGCCCGCGCGCTGCGCAAGGACCCGGCCC
Source organism: Kitasatospora sp. NBC_01287 (assembly GCF_026340565.1). NCBI lineage: Bacteria > Bacillati > Actinomycetota > Actinomycetes > Kitasatosporales > Streptomycetaceae > Kitasatospora > Kitasatospora sp. NBC_01287. Next base: position 4,508,027 of record NZ_JAPEPB010000001.1, on the reverse strand, counting down.
ACCGGTTCCCGACCGCCGCCGCGATGCGCGAGGAGGTCGAGCGGGTGCTGGCCGGGGAGCAGGCCGGCCCGGCCGCCACTCCGCTGGTGATCAGCGAGGGGCCGCGCGCGGTGCACGCGGCCTCCTCCTCACTGGCCAACTTCCCGCCGGTGACGGGCGACATCAACACCCCGAACCCGCAGGTCGGCCAGCACTACCAGCCCACCCACACCGGCTCGCCCTACGGCCCCGGGCCGCAGACCCCGCCGCCGGCCTACGGCCCGGGCCCCACCGTCGCGCAGCCGCCGCACTTCCAGCCGCCGCCGGCCTACCAGACCCCGGCGCCGCAGCCCTTCCAGACGCCGCCCGCCTTCCCGCGGCAGGCGCAGACCCCGCCGCCCATGCCGATGCCGATGCAGCAGCCGATGCAGCAGGGGGTCCAGTACCTGCCGCCGAAGTCCGACAACCGGGGCTGCTCCACGGCGCTGGTGGTGGTCGGCGTGGTGGTCGGCCTGCTGGTGCTGATGATCATCATCATCGCGATCGTGGCGACCAAGAGCGCCGACACCAGCAGCAGCGGCCTGTCGAGCCTGCCCGCCGTGGCGGCCCGGCTGTCCGCCGGGCCCGACCTGACCTAGAGGACTGACGAAGCCCCGCCCGCCCGGCCGCCTGCCGCACCCCGGGAACCCATTCGGGGTGCGGGGGCCGGAGGCGGTAGCGTTCCGGGGGAGCGAATCGAAAGGGCGACCGCGACCAGAGCGTCGGCCCGGGGCGAGGAGTAATGGCACAGACGCATGAACCGGGCGACGGCGGGGGAGAGCGCACTCCCGCCCCCGGTGTCGGTCCCGGTCCCGGTCAGCGGCACGACGGCGAGTACGACCACCAGGCCGAGGAGACCACCGCGGCCCGCGCGCAGGGCCAGCCGCCCGGCGCGCCGTACGGCGGTCCCGGCACCCCCGGTCGGGGCGTTGCCGCGGCCATGGGCACCCTCGGCGACGGCCGCTACCGGCTGACCCACCGGCTGGGCCGCGGCGGCATGGCCGAGGTGCTGGCCGCCCAGGACATCCGGCTCGGCCGCACGGTGGCGGTCAAGCTGCTCCGGGTCGAGCTGGCCCAGGACGAGGTGGCCCGGCTGCGGTTCACCCGCGAGGCGCACTCGGTCGCCTCGCTCAACCACCACTCGATCGTCGCGGTCTACGACACCGGTGAGGATCTGGTGGGCGGGGAGTCGACCCCGTACATCGTGATGGAGCTGGTCGAGGGCCGCACCGTCCGCGAGCTGCTGGTGGCCGAGGAGGCCCCGCCGGTCGACCAGGCGCTGATCATCATCGCCGGGGTGCTGGAGGCGCTGGACTACAGCCACCGGCACGGCATCGTGCACCGCGACATCAAGCCGGCCAACGTGATCATCACGACCGCCGGCGCGGTCAAGGTGATGGACTTCGGCATCGCCCGGGCGCTCGACGGCGCGGCCAGCACCATGACCCAGACCGGCATGGTGATGGGCACCCCGCAGTACCTCTCGCCCGAGCAGGCGCTGGGCAAGCCGGTCGACCACCGCTCCGACCTGTACGCCGCCGGCTGCATGCTCTACGAGCTGCTCACGCTGCGTCCGCCGTTCACCGGCGACACCCCTCTCTCGGTGGTCTACCAGCACGTCCAGGACGCGCCGGTGCCGCCCTCGCAGGTCAACTCCCGGGTGCCCTGGCAGCTGGACGAGCTGGTGCTGCGCTCGCTGGCCAAGAGCCCGGACGACCGCTTCCAGAGCGCCGACGAGTTCCGCGCGCACGTGCAGCACGCGCTGCGCGAGATGCACGGCGGCGCGGGTGGCTACCCCACCGGCGGCATGCTCGGTGGCCCGGCCGGCGGGCCCGGGCGGGACGGCACACCCGGGCAGGGCACCGCGGTGACCGCGATGCTCGGTGCCAGTGCGCTGCCGCCGAACGACCGGACCACCGTGCTGCCCTACGGCGGTGCCACGGCCTCCGGCTACCAGACCCCGCGGCAGCCCTATGGCGGCGCGGGCGGCGGTGCCGGCGGTGCCGGTGGTGGTGGCGCCGACGGCTACGGTGGCGGCGGGTACGAGGACGAGCCGCGGCCGGCGGGTGGCCGCCGCAAGGCGCTGGCCTGGGCGGCGGGCGTGGTGCTGGTGGCGGCGGCCGGGATCGGCATCGCCGTGGCGGCCACCGGCGGTAGTGGCGGTGGCGGCCAGAACGTGATCCCGCCGGGGCCGAGCAACTCGACCGTGGTGTCCGAGTCGCCGAGCGACCAGCCGACCACCAGCAGCCCGACGCCCTCGCCGACGCTGTCCCCGACCCGCACCCGCACGCCCACGTACCAGCCGCCGACCGAGAGCGTGCCGCAGACGCCGAGCCAGCCGACCTACCGCCCGACCAGGTCCAGTTCGCCGACGGCCAGCCCGTCCGGCTCGGCCTCGCCGTCGAGCTCGTCGACCGCCTCGTCCCCCGCCGTGCCGTCGAGCTCGGGGAGTCCGGGCGGTGGCGGCGCCTCGTCGTCCGGTGCGCCGCCCACCAGCGGGGCATCGAGCGGCGCCGCCAACCCGCCGCCGGCCTCGTCCAAGGCGAGCCCGCCGATCAGCATCGGTACGCCGCCGGTCAACTGACGGTCCATCAGTTCACGAACGCGTCGAGGACCTGCTCGTACTCCTGGCACCACCAGACCGTCTGCGCGGCGGCGGCCGGGAAGAGCGGGTCCGCGCGCGGGTCGGCGCGCTGGTAGTGCCACTGCAGCATCCAGAAGTCGTTGAGCCGCTCCCACCAGACCCGGTGGGCGGCCAGCGCCAGTTCCTCGGCCCCGGCGCCCGCCGCGGCCCGGTAGCCGCGCGCGTAGCGGCGCACCCGGGCCAGGTCCAGCTCGCCGGTGGCCGGGTCGTTGAAGATCAGCGTGGCGGCCCGGACGGCCTCCTCGGCGCGCGGGCGCACCCGCAGTCGGTCCCAGTCCAGCACGGCCGCCACCCGCCCGCCGCGGTGCAGCAGGTTGAGGCCGTGGAAGTCGCCGTGCACCCAGCCCGAGGGGCCGATCGCGGCGGGGTCGGGCCGGCGTCCCTGGTGGGTGGCGAGCAGCTCGATCCGCTCGGCCAGCCGGTACTCGGCCAGTCGGTCGAAGGCGCTGCAGGGGCGCCGGCGGGCGGCCAGCGCGGCCAGCCGGGCGGCCAGCTCCGCGCTGGCCTCCGGGTCGGCGCTGGGCAGCGCGGCGGGCTGGGCGACGGGGGCGCAGACCTGCGCCAGGGCGCCGTGCAGTTCGGCGAGCAGCGCGCCCAGCTCCGCGCACTGTCGCGGGTCGAGTTCGGCGCCGGTGCGGTGCCGGCCGGCCACCCAGGGGTAGAGGGCGAAGCGCCGGCCTTGGTGGTCGGTGGTGGTGCGCCCGTCCCGGGCGGTCAGCGGGGGCGGCACCGGCAGGCCGAGTCCGGCCAGCGCGAGGGTGGCCCGGTGCTGCGCGGTGATCGCGGCCAGGGTGGCGGTGGCCGGCTCGACGTAGCACTTGAGGAAGTACCGGCCGGTGTCGGTGGTCACCCGGTAGCCCCGGTTGAGCAGGCCCTCGGCCACCGGCTCGGCCGCGAGCAGCCGGCCCAGGCGGTACTCGCGCAGCAGCCGGGCCAGCGCCCGGCGCGGGACGGGCGGGCTGAGCGTGCCGACCGGCGGGGCGTCGGTGTCGGGGCCGTCCAGCGGCGGGGCGTCGGTGTCGGGCAGGCCCGGTTGCGGGGCTTCTACCAGGGCGATCTGACGGTCTGTCACGTCTGATCATGGTAGCGACGGGCCCCTGGCGTGCCCCGGTTGGCCGAAATTGCCCGGTTGTGAGCGGCCCCTCCCACGCCATGATCACCGACGGAGCGTCAACGACCGCCTAGTGGTGCTGATCTGTGCCCAGCCGGGCCACGTAGGCGGCCGCCTGGGTGCGCCGCGCCATACCCATTTTGGCCAGCAGACTGGAGACGTAGTTCTTCACCGTCTTCTCCGCGAGGTGGAGTTCACCGCCGATCTGCCGGTTGGTCATCCCCTCGCCGATCAGGTCCAGGATCCGCCGCTCCTGCTTGGTCAGCTGGGCCAGCTTCTCGTCCTCCTTGCCGTCCTCGCCGCGCAGCCGCTCCAGCACCCGGCTGGTGGCCGCCGGGTCGAGCAGCGACTTGCCGGCCGCCACGTCGCGCACCGCCGAGAGCAGGTCGCTGCCGCGGATCGCCTTGAGCACATAGCCCGAGGCCCCGGCCATGATCGAGTCGAAGAGCGCCTCGTCGTCGGAGAACGAGGTGAGCATCAGGCAGCGGACCCCGGGGTGCTGCGAGCGGATCTCGCGGCAGACCTCGACGCCGTTGCCGTCCGGCAGCCGGACGTCCAGCACCGCGACATCGGGGGCCACCGCCGGGATCCGGGTGAGCGCCTCGGCGGCGGTGCCGGCCTCGCCGACCACCTCGATGTCCGGCTCGTCGGAGAGCAGTTCGTGGACGCCGCGCCGGACCACCTCGTGGTCGTCGAGCAGGAACACCCTGATTCGCCCGTTTTCGTTCATTGGCAAATGCTCCCATAGCGTCATAGGCCTGACCTATCGTCCGCACCGGCTCCTCGCACAATCTGTCCGGCGAACCCCCTTACGCGAAGCGCGCTGCCCGGATAGCGTGCGCAGGTGTCCTGACGGCACCCCGGTGCGAGCTCCTGTGCCCGGTTCGACCCCCACCCTGGTCGGAACAAGTAGGACGTCCTAGCGCAGGCGCGCCAAGAGCGCCCGCTGGGTAACGTTCTCGTGAGGACGCCGTCGGAAAAGGATCACCACCTGCCGCGTATTCGGTGCGCCCACCCCGCGCACCGTGCGAGGAGGTGACCGGACCGGTCACCGGCGACCCCGGGCGGCCGGACAGACCGAGGAGTGAACGTGACCGTCAAAAGCACGGCGAGGGCGCGCAAGAAGGCCGCCCCCGGCGTCCCCGAGAGCCCCGGCACGGGGAAGGACGCCCCTGCCGAGCTCGTCCAGCTGCTCACCCCGGAAGGCGAGCGGGTCGAGCACCCGGACTACCCGCTGACCGTCACCCCCGAGGAGCTGCGCTCCCTCTACCGTGACCTGGTGCTGGTGCGGCGCTTCGACGCCGAGGCCACCGCGCTGCAGCGGCAGGGCGAGCTGGGCCTGTGGGCCTCGCTGCTCGGCCAGGAGGCGGCGCAGGTCGGCAGCGGCCGCGCGATGCGGGAGAGCGACTACGCCTTCCCCACCTACCGCGAGCACGGTGTGGCCTGGTGCCGCGGGGTCGACCCGCTCAACCTGCTCGGGATGTTCCGCGGCGTGAACCACGGCGGCTGGGACCCGAACGAGAAGAACTTCCACCTCTACACCATCGTGATCGGCTCGCAGACGCTGCACGCGACCGGCTACGCGATGGGCATCACCAAGGACAGCGCCGACGACGCCGTGATCGCCTACTTCGGCGACGGCGCCTCCAGCCAGGGCGATGTCAGCGAGGCCTTCACCTTCGCCTCGGTCTACAACGCGCCGGTGGTGTTCTTCTGCCAGAACAACCAGTGGGCGATCTCCGAGCCGACCACCAACCAGACCCGGATCCCGCTCTACCGCCGCGCCTCCGGCTTCGGCTTCCCGGGCGTGCGGGTGGACGGCAACGACGTGCTGGCCTGCCTGGCGGTCACCCGCTGGGCGCTGGACCACGCCCGCAGCGGCAACGGCCCGGTGCTGGTCGAGGCCTTCACCTACCGGATGGGCGCGCACACCACCTCGGACGACCCGACCCGCTACCGCGACGCCGAGGAGACCGAGGCCTGGAAGGCCAAGGACCCGATCTCCCGGCTCAAGGCGCACCTGGAGCGCGAGGGCCTGGCCGACGAGGAGTTCTTCGCGGGCGTCGAGGCGGAGAGCGAGACCCTGGGCCTGCGGGTGCGCGAGGGCGTGCGCTCCATGCCGGACCCGGACGCGACGCTGATCTTCGACCATGTCTACGCCGAGCCCCACTCTCTGGTGGCTGAGGAGCGTGCCGAGTATGTCGCGTACGCGGAGTCGTTCGAGGGCGGGGAGTAACCGAACATGTCCAAGCTCACCATGTCGAAGGCCATCAACGAGGGCCTTCGCTCCTGCCTGGAGACCGACCCGAAGACCCTGGTGATGGGGGAGGACGTCGGCAAGCTCGGCGGTGTCTTCCGGGTCACCGACGGCCTGCAGAAGGACTTCGGCGAGGACCGGGTGATCGACACCCCGCTGGCCGAGTCCGGCATCGTCGGCACCGCGATCGGCCTGGCGCTGCGCGGTTACCGCCCGGTGGTGGAGATCCAGTTCGACGGGTTCGTCTACCCGGCCTTCGACCAGATCGTCACCCAGCTCGCCAAGATGCACGCCCGCGCGCTCGGGCACATCAAGCTGCCCGTCACCGTCCGCATCCCCTACGCGGGCGGCATCGGCGCCGTCGAGCACCACAGCGAGTCGCACGAGGCCTACTTCGCGCACACCGCCGGCCTGCGGGTGGTCACCCCGTCGAACCCCAACGACGCCTACTGGATGCTGCGCCAGTCGGTCGAGTCCGACGACCCGGTGATCTTCCTGGAGCCCAAGGCCCGCTACTGGGACAAGGCCGAGATCACCGCCGCCCCCGAGCTGGACCTGCACGCGGCCAAGGTGGTGCGCCCCGGCACCGACCTGACGCTGCTGGCCTACGGTCCGATGGTCAAGGTCTGCCTGGAGGCCGCCCAGGCCGCCGAGCAGGACGGCCGCCACCTTGAGGTGGTCGACCTGCGCTCGCTCTCGCCGGTCGACTTCGCCGCCCTGGAGGCCTCGGTGCGCCGCACCGGTCGGGCCGTGGTGGTGCACGAGGCTCCGGTCTTCATGGGCATGGGCGCCGAGCTGGCCGCCCGGCTCACCGAGCGGTGCTTCTACCACCTGGAGGCGCCGGTCCTGCGGGTCGGCGGCTACCACGCGCCGTATCCGCCGTCCCGGGTCGAGGAGCAGTTCCTGCCCGACCTGGACCGGGTGCTGGACGCCGTCGACCGCGCGCTGGCGTTCTGAGGGGAGTGAACCGATGACCACCGCTCTCCGTGAGTTCAAGATGCCCGATGTGGGCGAAGGCCTGACCGAGGCCGAGATTCTCAAGTGGTACGTCCAGCCGGGCGACACCGTCACCGACGGCCAGGTCGTCTGCGAGGTGGAGACCGCGAAGGCGGCCGTCGAGCTGCCGATCCCGTTCAACGGGACGGTCGAGGCGCTGCACTTCCCCGAGGGGTCGACGGTCGACGTCGGCACCGCGATCATCGTGATCGCCGTGGCGGGCGGGGCACCGGCTCCGGCCGAGGCCGCACCGGCGGCCGCCCCCGTGGCGGAGCCGGCCGAGCCGGCCGAGCCGGCCGAGCCGGCCGAGCCGGCCGAGCCCGAGCGGCGCGAGGTGCTGGTCGGCTACGGCCCGCGCACCGGCGGGACCCAGCGCCGGGCCCGGCGCACCACGGCCGCCGCCCCGGTGGCCGCCGCGCCGGTCGCTCCCGCCCCGGTCGCTCCCGCCCCGGTGGCCGCCGCGCCCGCGCCGGTGCCCGTGCCGGTGGTGGCGGCCCAGCCGGTCGGCACCGAGCGGCCGCTGGCCAAGCCCCCGGTCCGCAAGCTCGCCAAGGACCTGGGCATCGACCTGCGCACCGTGGTGCCGACCGGTCCCGACGGGATCGTCACCCGCGAGGACGTGCACGCCGCCGCCGCGCCCGCCGCCGCCCCCCAGGCGCCGGCCCCGCTCGCCGCGCAGGCGGCCGTCCCGGTGGCCGAGGCCGTTCCGGTCGCCGTCACCGGCGGCGACGTGCGGATCCCGGTCAAGGGCGTGCGCAAGGCCACCGCCCAGGCGATGGTCGCTTCCGCCTTCACCGCGCCGCACGTCACCGAGTTCGTCCAGGTCGACGTCACCCGCACGATGAAGCTGGTGCGCACCCTGAAGGAGAGCGGCGAGCTGGGCCAGGGGGTGCGGGTCAGCCCGCTGCTGCTGGTCGCCAAGGCGCTGCTCACCGCGATCAAGCGGCACCCCGGGATCAACGCCAGCTGGGACGAGGCCGCCCAGGAGATCGTGCTGCGCGGCCAGGTCAACCTGGGCATCGCGGCCGCCACCCCGCGCGGCCTGATCGTGCCGAACATCAAGAACGCCGGCGCGCTCACCCTGGCCGGTCTGGCCACCGAGCTGGGGTCGCTGATCGACACCGCCCGCCAGGGCAAGACCTCTCCGGGCGACATGTCCGGCGGCAGCGTGACCATCACCAACGTCGGCGTCTTCGGCGTCGACACCGGCACCCCGATCCTCAACCCCGGCGAGGCCGCCATCCTGGCCTTCGGCGCGGTGCGGGAGCTGCCGTGGGTCCACAAGGGCCGGGTGGTGCCCCGCCAGGTCACCACCCTGGCGCTCTCCTTCGACCACCGGATGGTCGACGGCGAGCTGGGCTCCAAGGTGCTGGCCGACGTCGCCGCGATCCTGGAGCGGCCGAAGCGGCTGATCACCTGGGCCTGAGGGCCTGGCAGGCACGCCACGGGCCCCGCACCTCGCTCTTCGAGGTGCGGGGCCCGTGCGTTCCCGGGCCGCCGCCCGGGGTGCCCGGTGCGAAAAAATCTTCGGACGTGCCGGACCGGCTGCTGAATACTGCTCAGGTGGCTGATCCCCGCACCATCGACGCCCTTGCCGACGCCCCTGCCGAGGCTCCCCCTGCCGACCCGCAGGCCGAGCCGGACCCCGGCGGGTACTCGCTCCGTCGCGACGTCTCCTTCTCCGCCCTGCTGGCCGGCCTGATCGCGGTGGTGGTCTGCTACTCGGGTCCGCTGGTGGTGGTCCTCGCCGCGGCCCGGGCCGGGCACCTGGACCAGGCGCACACCGCCTCGTGGATCTGGGCGGTATCGATCGGCAGCGGGGTGACCTCGCTGCTGCTCAGCTGGTACTCCCGGCTGCCGGTGGTCACCGCCTGGTCCACGCCCGGCGCGGCCCTGCTGGTCAGCAGCCTGGGCGCGTACACCTATCCGGAGGCCATCGGCGCCTACCTGGTCAGCGGGGTGGTGGTGACGCTGCTCGGGGTGACCGGGCTCTTCGGGCGGCTGGTCCGGGCGGTCCCGACCGGCGTGGTGAACGCGATGCTGGCGGGCATCCTGTTCGAGTTCGGCACCGGGATCTTCAGCTCGCTGCACAGCGGGCCGGCCGTGGTGATCAGCGCGCTGGCCGCCTACCTGGTGGCCAAGCGGCTGCGGCCCCGCTACGCCGTCCCGGCCGCGCTGCTGGTCGGCGCGGTGGCGGCGGCGCTCACCGTGGGCCTGTCGCTGCACTTGGGGCACGGCGGGCTGACCCGTCCGGTGCTGACCGCGCCGGCCTTCGACGGCGCCGCGCTGATCGGCCTCGCGCTGCCGCTCACCCTGGTGGCGCTCGCCTCGCAGAACGCGGCGGGACTCGGGGTGCTGCGGACCTTCGGCTACCGGCCCGAGGACCGGCTGCTGGTCGGGGCGACCGGCGCGGCCTCGGTGCTGCTGGCGCCGTTCGGCAGCCCCGGGATCAACATCGCCGCCATCACCGCCGCGATCTGCGCCGGCCCCGAGAGCCACCCGCAGCCGCGCCGCCGCTACCTGGCGGGCATGTCGATCGGCGTGCTCTACCTGGTGGTGGGCTGCTTCGGCGGGGTGCTGGTCAGCCTCTTC